>DASRGI010000139.1:0-3212 GCA_035651095.1 Acidimicrobiales bacterium
AGCCCAGCGATGTCGACGGCACCGCCGAATGGCTCGTCCACCGGCCGGGCGAGCCCCAGATCGACGGCGACGCCGCCATCGAGATGGCGATCACCGGCGGGCGGGTCATGGCTCGCATCTTCAAGGTCGCTCTCGGCAACCGGGAGGTGGACAACCGGCGGGCGGGCGTGGAGTCGAGCACCTGGCCCAAGACGTTGGAGACCGAGATCCAGCTGTACCTGGTGAAGGGGAAGTTCGCCGTCAACATGCACGACTACACCAAGGCGGGCCCGCCCTGGGGCCAGGAGGACGACACCGACGGCATCACGTGGTGGATGGTCGCGTACGACAAGATCCCGTTGCTGGGCACGAGCGCGCAGTTCGGGAGCAACCCGGGCACGCCCTCGCACCGCGACCCGGCGTGGGCCCCGTACTGGGCATGAAGAAGGTCATCCTCCATCAGCGCTACGTGCGGGGACGGGCGTGGGACGTCTCCGGCAACGGCAACCACGGTGTGCTCACCGACGTGGTGCCCGGCACCGGGGTGTTCGACGGTTCCCTGTCGTTCAACCTCAACCGCAGCCGCATCGACACGCTCCCGTCCGCAACCCTCGGGGAGATGGGCGGCTTCCGCTTCTCGCTCACGTGCAACTGGATCCCCGTGCGCGACCACCGCGGGACGACGCAGCCCGGCCAGGGCCGGCTGCTCCCGGTGATGCTGGCCGAGGGGGACGCGTCCTTCCGCCTGCACATCGGGCCGCGCCCGGGCGACACCACCGCGTTGGACGCCTTCGTCTACGCCGAGATCCTCGACGCCGGCGGCGCGTGGCGGGGCGTGGAACACGCGATGACCGCGGGCGGCAGCAACGGGTGGCGCCGCTTCGACATGGGCCACGACGGCATCGCCACGTGCTGGCTGGCCCTCGACGGTCACGTCGTGGCCCAGTCGTCGGGTGTGCCCGGGCCCGTACGCCCGCTGGGCAGCCGCGGCTTGGTCGTCGGCCATCAGGCCGCGGCCCAGGACGACCTCACGTTGCGAGGCCACGTGTCCGAGGCGTGGCTCTGGATCGACAAGCCCGACCCGCCGGTGAACGACTGCTGCGGGGACAGCGGCGCGGTGGCCGAGGTCGAGTCCCTGCTCCGCCAGAAGGGGTGGGACCTGGCCAAGGTGAAGTCGGTGCAGCGGGGCATGGTCGATCTGGTGTCGCAGTGGCGGCGCCACTTCCCCGACCCGGTGGGGCACAGCCTCGACCAGACCAGCCGCTCCCTGCACCAGTCCTTGCAACAACAGCAGTGGACGGACTTCGGCAACCTGGCCCGCCAGGTGCTGCACACCAGCCAGCAGTACGTCTCCCAGGACGACTGCAATGCCATGGGTGCGCAGATGATGGGCCTGCTCGGCGACGACGTGCTCTTCGACCCCGAGCTGTACCAGGCCCTCTTCCGGGGTTTCCTGTGCCATCCGCCGCCTGGCGGTGGCAAGGGTGACGACGGCGGCAAGGGCGAGGGCGGCGAGGGCGGCGGCAAGGGCGGGCGCCGTCCCTGGGGCGCCGACGCGTCCGTGCCCGAGCCCGACCTCGACTACGACCCACCTCCCAACCCCGAGGGCGCGCCATGACCACGCTCGATCCCGACCTGGCCCGGCGGCTGGCCCGGGCGCTGCTGCCCAACCTGCGCTTCGCCGACCTGGAGCAGTACTACCCGATCCGGGCCGAGTCGTGGCTCACCCACACGACGTCGGCGCCGTGGCCCCCGTCGCCCAGCGAGGCACCGCACGACGACGTGGCCGGCCTGCCCACCGACAGCCATCGCCGGGGCACGGCCGTGGTGCAGTCCGACGATCTCGTCACCGACATCCGCCACCTGGCCGGACCGCCGAACCTGGCCGACGAGCCCTTGCAGATCACGGGCAAGGACGACCCCCAGAGCATCGGGTGGTCGGGCTATCGCGACGCCAAGCGCGATGTCTTTCTTTCCTTTGCCGGTTGGAACCACGACGACCGCCGGGAGCAGGGCGGCGACCTCGGCTATCTCTACGACGCCTTCTCCGAGTTGGCATCGGCCCTCGACCACCGGTTGGCGTGGCGACCGCTGAGCGGCCGGGACAACCGGCCGTCCTTCGCTCACGAACAGCCGCCGTCACCCGCGGTGTACTGCGAGATCGACTGGGCCGGCGTGCATCCTCGCACCGGCCTGCGGCGGGGCCACCCCGACTTCGGCACGCACCTGCTCGAGGACCTCGACAACTACGTGCAGGTCACCTACTACTACCTCTACGCGGCCCGGGCCCCGTTGGCCCATCCGCCGCAAACCGACGTGCTCCCGATGGAGGGCCAGTGGGCGGCGGTGAGCTTCTTCCTGCCCGCCAAGGTGGGAGAGCAGCGGGACGAGAACGGCCGGCCCGTCGTCGTCGACCTGGTCGACACCAACCCCGAGTGGGTCGTGTTCTCGTACGACTACCGGAACGGGCACCCGCTCGCCCAGGCCTACGCGGCGGACGATCCCGCCTTGGAGACGTTCATCGATCCGGACACTGGCCGGTTCTGCGTCAGCGCCTACGTGGGTGCCGGGTCCCACCGGTTCTTCGCCGCCCCCAACGGCGAGACGCCGCTGAGCGGGAGCGACCCGTGGCCGTCGCTCGACTACCAGCCGGGCACCGACTACGACGGCCTGCTCACCGGACTGTTCGTAGCCCTGCTCCCGGCCGAGTTGGTGGGCGGGCTGATCGGCTGGATCTTCGGCAACGGGACCCTCGGCGACATCATCACCGGCATCGCCCTGCTCGCCGGCATCATCCTCCTCGCCATCTTCGCCTGGCCCGTGCTCGCCGCCCTGTTGGCCTTCGCCTTCCTGTGGGCAGTGGTGGTGCTGCTGTCCATGGCGTGGGACGACGACTCGCCGCCCAGTGCCCCGCCCGCCGGCGACCCACCCAGCGCCCCCGGCACGTCGGCCGGTGACCCCAGCCACGGCGACCCCGCGCCTCCCGGCGCTGGGCAAGGCCCGCCCGGCGGCTCTGGCGGCGGCCCGCCCGACGGCCCCGGCGGCGGCTACCAGAACGAACCCACCGGCTGGTGGCCCACCAACGAGGGCTCGCCGTCGGGTGCCGACGTGGGGTTCTTCGACGTGATGGTGATCAGCCGCTTGCTCTCGGTGTCGTCAGCCGACCCGACGTTGCAACCCCCCGCCTGGTGGGACTTCCCCGGCGGTTGGGGCATCAAGATCCCGCACCGCCT
>DASRGI010000140.1:0-5328 GCA_035651095.1 Acidimicrobiales bacterium
TCAAGCTCATCAACGTGGTGAAGATCACCGAGCTGGCCCCCGAGGACTCGGTCGAGCGCGAGCTCATGCTCCTCACCGTGCGGACGTCGGGCGGGCAGCGCAGCGAGGTCATCGAGCTGGTCGACGTCTACGACGGCAAGATCGTCGACGTGGGCCACGACGCCATCACCGTCGCCGTCACCGGCGAGCCCTCCAAGTTGGATGCCTTCGAAGAACTCATGCGAGCATTCAGCATCGTCGAGCTGCAGCGAACGGGGCGGGTGGCGCTGCCGCAGCTGGAGCGTCAAGCCCCGCGCCTGCGGGCCGTGTCAGGAAAGGTTGGCTAGCTGTGCCCAAGATCTCCTACGAGCGTGACGCAGACGCCGGCATCATCGCCGGCCGCAAGGTGGCCGTGATCGGCTACGGGTCGCAAGGCCATGCCCACGCCCTGAACCTGCGCGACTCCGGCGTCGACGTACGCGTCGGCCTGCGCGAGGGCTCGTCCTCGGCGGCCAAGGCCGAGGCGGCCGGGCTGCCCGTGAAGTCGGTGGCCGAGGCCACGGCCGAGGCCGACCTGGTGATGGTCCTCCTGCCCGACACCGAGCAGCGCCGGGTGTACGAGGAGTCCATCCGGGACAACCTCAAGGCGGGCGACGCCCTGTTCTTCGCCCATGGCTTCAACATCCGCTTCGGCCTCATCCAGCCCCCCGATGGCGTCGACGTGGCCATGGTGGCCCCCAAGGGCCCCGGCCACCTGGTGCGGCGCACGTACACCGAGGGCGGGGGCGTCCCCTCTCTCATCGCCGTGGCCCAGGACGCCACCGGCAAGGCCCGGGACCTGGCCCTGTCGTACGCCCACGCCATCGGCGCCACCCGGGCCGGCGTGCTGGACACCACGTTCGAGGAGGAGACGGAGACCGACCTGTTCGGCGAGCAGGTGGTTCTCTGCGGCGGCCTCACCGCCTTGGTGCAAGCGGGTTACGAGACCCTCGTGGACGCCGGGTACCAGCCTGAGTCGGCGTACTTCGAGTGCCTGCACGAGCTCAAGCTCATCGTCGACCTCATGTACGAGAACGGCATTGCCGGCATGCGCTTCTCCATCTCCGACACGGCCGAGTACGGCGACGTCACCCGCGGCCCGCGCATCATCAACGACAGCGTGAAGGCGGAGATGAAGAAGATCCTCGGCGAGATCCAGTCGGGCAAGTTCGCCGAGGAGTGGGTGGCCGAGAACGAGGCCGGGCGGCCCAACTTCACCAAGCTGCGGGACGCGGGCCGGGAACATCCGGTCGAGAAGATCGGGGCCGAGCTGCGGGCCATGATGCCGTTCATCTCGGCGGGCAAGGAGCGCCCCCAGGACGTCAGCGGGGGCTAGCCGGGGCCACGCTGGTTCGGATGTACGTGCTCCGTGATGCGCAGGGCGTTACGGAGCAGCGTTCCACAGTTCCAACACTGCTTCGGGCCGACCCGGTTGTGCGCACGGCAGTGCGAGCACTCCAGGCGGTCCTCCCCAGGTAGGAACCCGAGACGAAGGGCAGGGGCCACCGGATGGCTTCTGCCCGAATCTTCCAGGTCTTAAGCACGATTTAGTACATTTTTCTCTCGAGCACCCGCTTCCGGCGCCCGGCGAGGATCACCAGCGCTGGTACCCCGCCCACGATGAGAAGGCCGACGGGCAGCGCGCCGTCGGCGAAGATGGTGGCCAGCGCCGGGTGGGTGCGCCGTTTGGAGCCGGCGCTGGGCGTGCTCACCGGGCGGGCCGCGGGCGCTGCCTTGGTCACCGGATCGCGAGCGGTCCCCAGGTGGACGGGCGGCAGGTGGTCCATGCCCGCCTCGGCGGCCACGGGCGTGGCGAAACCCTTGTCGAGCAGGGCGGCCACCGAGCGGTTCGGGTCGGCCGCGCCCACGGCGATGGCGATCATGGTCCGCCCGTCCCGCCGGGCCGCCCCGATGAGCGAGTGGCCGGCCTTCTTGGTGTAGCCCGTCTTGATCCCGATGGCGCCCGGATAGGTCTTCAGGAGGAGGTTGTGGTTGAGGATGCGGTGGGGGTTGTTGTCGCCACCTTGGAAGCGGTAGTCGGGCTTGCCGACGATCTGCACCAGCTCCGGATAGGACAGGAAGGCCCGGGTGGCGATGGCCAGGTCCCGGACGCTGATGAGGTTGCCGCCGTCCACCGAGAACTCATCGTCCAGGCCGGCTGGGTCCCGCAGGGTGGGGGAGTCGGCCATGCCCAGGCGGGCGGCGGTGGCGTCGAGCATGCCCCCGAACGCCTCCAGGCTGCCCCCCGTCTGTTCGGCCAGGGCCACGGCCGCGTCGTTGGCCGACACCAGCAGTAGGCAGTGCATGAGGTCGGTGCCGTGCCACACCTGGCCCGCCTTCAGGTTGATCTTGCGGGCGGGCATGCCCTCGGCCCGGGCCGACACGGTGATGTCGGTGTCCAGGTTGAGGTTCTCGACCACGGTCACCGCCGTCAGCACCTTGAACACGCTGGCCACCCGCTGGGGCTCGTGCTCCCGGCCCCCCTCGACGACCGCGCCGGTGTCGGCGTCGACCACGATCCACGCCCGGGGGAGCGGGGGCGGCGCCGGGGCGGTGGTCGTGGTGGTGGCCCGGGCGTGGGCCGGGGCCACGAGCGTGAGCGCGGCGAAGAGTGCAGCGAGAACCCGGGACATCAGGACGACAAGGCTTGCAGGGAGGGGCCAGGCATTGCCAAGCGGCCGATGAGAGCCGCACCCCGCCGACGGCTCAGGGGGTCAGCGGAGGGCGGCGACCACGTGGTCGATGCAGCAGGTGAGGGCGGCCACGTCCTCGGGGTCGATGGCCGGGAACAGACCGATGCGCAACTGGTTGCGCCCCAGCTTGCGATACGACTCCGTGTCCACCACGCCGTTGGCCCGCAGCACCCTGCTGACCGTGCCGGCGTCGACCGACGGGTCGAGGTCGATGGTGCCCACCACCCGGCTGCGCTCGTCGGGCTTGGCCACGAACGGCGTGGCGTAGTCGGACGCCTCGGCCCAGCCGTACAGGGTCTCGGCCGACTGGTCGCTGCGGGACGCCGCGAACTCCAGCCCCCCGCCGGCCAGCATCCACTCCACCTGGTCGGTGAACAGGAACAGGGTGGCGAGGGCGGGCGTGTTGTACGTCTGGTCCAGGCGGGAGTTGTCGAGCGCCACCTTGAGGTTGAGCGACTCGGGGATGAAGCGGTCGCTGGCCGCCACCCGCTCGATGCGCTCCACGGCCGCGGGCGAGCACAGGGCCACCCACAGCCCGCCGTCCGACGCGAAGCACTTCTGGGGGGCGAAGTAGTAACAGTCGAACTGGGTGGGGTCGACCCGCAGCCCGCCCGCCCCCGACGTGGCGTCCACGAGGAGGAGCCCCGATGCGGCCGGCCGCCGGATGTCCATCATCACGCCGGTGGAGGTCTCGTTGTGGGTGAGGGCATAGGCGTCCACGCCGGCCGAGGCCGCCGCCTCCGGGTGGGTGCCGGGCGCCGACTCGATGACCTCGGGGTCGTCCAGCCAGGGCGCGGCCTTGGCCGCCGCCGCGAACTTGGACGAGAACTCGCCGAACGACAGGTGCTGGCTGCGGCGGTCGATCAGGCCGAAGGTGGCCGCGTCCCAGAACACGGTGGTACCGCCGTTGCCGAGCACGACCTCGTACCCGTCGGGCAGGGAGAACAGCTCGGCCAGGCCGGCCCGCAGCCGCCCCACCACCGACCTCACCCCCGCCTGGCGGTGGCTGGTGCCGAGGTAGGACCGGCCCGTGGCGGCCAGGGCCTCGACCGCCGCGGGGCGGACCTTGGAGGGGCCGCAGCCGAAGCGGCCGTCGGCGGGCAGGAGGTCGGCGGGAATCTGGATATCAGGTGCAGCGGCGGGGGGCACGTGTGAAAGCATTGCATCCATGGGTCGCATCTCTGCACGAATTGCCGCTGTCGCCGAATCCGCCACGCTCGCCATCGATGCCAAGGCCAAGGCCCTCAAGGCGGCCGGCGAGGACGTCGTCGGTTTCGGGGCCGGCGAGCCCGACTTCCCCACTCCCGCCCACATCGTCGACGCCGCCGTAGAGGCGTGCCGGGACCCCAAGACCCACAAGTACACGCCCACCTCGGGCCTCCCCGAGCTGCGGTCGGCCATCGCCGCCAAGACGGCCAGGGACTCGGGCCTGGCCATCGAGGCTGCCCAGGTCCTCGTCACCAACGGCGGCAAGCAGGCGATCTACAACGCCTTCGCCACCCTGCTCGACCCGGGCGACGAGGTCATCGTGCCCGCCCCCTTCTGGACCACGTACCCCGAGGCCATCGCCCTGGCCGGCGGCGTCTCCGTGTACATCGACACCGATGAGTCCACCGGCTTTCGCGCCACCCTCGACCAGCTGGAGGCAGCCCGCACGCCGCGCACCAAGGTGCTGCTGTTCGTGTCGCCCTCCAACCCCACCGGTGCGGTCTACGGCCGGGACGAGATCGAGGCCATCGGCCAGTGGGCGGCCGAGCACGAGCTGTGGGTGCTCACCGACGAGATCTACGAGCACCTGGTGTACGGCGACGCCACCCACCACTCCCTGCCCGTGGTGGTGCCCGAGTTGGCCGACCGCTGCGTGGTGGTCAACGGGGTGGCCAAGACGTACGCCATGACCGGCTGGCGGGTGGGGTGGATGCTCGGTCCCCTCGACGTGGTCAAGGCGGCCACCAACCTCCAGTCCCACGCCACGTCCAACGTGGCCAACGTGTCCCAGCGGGCCGCCCTCGCCGCCGTGGCCGGCGACCTCACGGCCGTGGCCGAGATGCGGGAGGCATTCGACCGCCGGCGCCAGCTCATCGTCAAGATGCTGAACGAGATCCCGGGCGTGTCCTGCGTGGAGCCCGAGGGCGCCTTCTACGCCTTCCCGTCGTTCAAGGCCGTACTGGGCCGGGAGATCAAGGGCCGCACCCCGTCCACCACGCTCGAGCTGGCCGAGATCATCCTGGACGAAGCGCGGGTCGCCATCGTGCCGGGCGAGGCCTTCGGGGCGCCGGGCTACGCCCGGCTGTCCTATGCCCTGGGCGACGAGGACCTGGAGCGGGGCGTCCGCCGCATCGGCGACCTCCTGGCGTAGGCCAGCACGGCGGCCACCACGAGGAGGGCCAGGCCCGTCTCGGCCGGGCGGTCGCTGCCGCCCGTGGCGGGCAGGTTCCCCCTCACGACGTTGGGCGCGCCGAGCGCACCGCCGCCGGCAGTGCTGAGCGGCGTGGCGATGGGCCCGGCACAGCCGTTGACGTAGACGCTGGGCCCGGCCGTCTGGCGGGCGAAGTCGGTGCGGCCGGTGCCGGTGGAGTCGTTGGCCCACACCATCTCGGCCATGCCGCACGGGTCG
>DASRGI010000141.1:0-2763 GCA_035651095.1 Acidimicrobiales bacterium
GGAGAAGGTGACCACGACCCGCTCGACGTGGTCGACCAACGCCACCCGGCACACGCTCTCGTCGTCCACGGGCACGAGGGTGACCAGGGCCCGGCCGGTGTCGGCGTCGTGGACGTCCCACGTGCCGTCCCGGAACGTGGCGGTGAGCACGTCGTGGCCGTCCACCGTCCAGCGGTAACCGCTGGACGTGGCGCTCAACCGGTACCCCGTCGGTGACGCCGACAGGAACGGCCGGTCGCACATGGCGCAGGCGTCCGCATCCAAGGGTGCGGGCAGGCCGCAGGCATCACACGTCTTCACCATGTGAGGATCGACGCCGGCACGGGGTGCCTTGAGGTGGATTCGCGTCAATCAGCGAGGAGCCGGAGCGCGGCGAGGCTTCCGGCGCCCGGTGGGAGCCTTCGAGCCGGCCGCCGACTCGCCGAGGTAGCGGGCGACGCGATCGAAGCGCTTCCCAGCATCTGTCGTGAACGGCGTGAGGAGAGAACGATCCCCGGTCGCGTCTCTCGACGTGTCGCGGTATATGCCGTTCTTCGACAGGAAAGATCGATTCCACCCACTCAGGGCAAGAGCGCGTGCAAAGACTTGGTAAACATCCCGTCGTAGGACCAACGTCCGATTGCCGCGCGTCGGGAAGGAAGAGCACATTGGGGGTGGGTGGTTCCCCAGCCCACCCAAACGAGGTCCGGCGGTGGCCCGTCCCCGCACCGGGGCTGCCGTCGGGCCTCACCTGATGGGTGGCGTGGGTGGCGCGTCGGGGGTCGCGCCGCCCGCCGCCCGTTTGGTCGCGCTTTGTCCGACATTCCGGACGGAACGCGGCCAAACGGCTCACACCTCGGCGGCCTCAGCGGCTGCGGCCTCCGCCTCCGCTTCTTGCGCGGCGGCCTGCTCCTGCTTGCGGGGCGGCGTGGTGGCCACCGGCGGGGCCGACGGCAGGCGGTTGATGGCGTCGATCAGTTGCCGCAGCCGGCCGTGGTGGACGCGGTCGAACCGCAGTGCCAAGCGGGCCAGTTCGGGATGGTCGTTGCCGTGGAGCTCCGGTGGCGTGGGGCCGATGGCCTGGATGCCGCCTTCGACGCAGATGGCGGAGAACTCGCGGTCCAACTCGGCCACCTCGTCGGGCGTGGGCTGGGCGCGCAGCCGGATCACCAGGAGGTCGCCGACGTAGCGGATGGAGTGGTAGTTCCGGTAGAAGTTGATGATCTCGTCGGTGGCCTCGCGCACGTCGTCGGTGATGCGGTACAGCACGCTGTCGTCGGGCGAGATCAGGCCCCGGGGGGCGACCTCGTTCTCCAGGAAGTCGGCCCACGCCTTCCAGTAGGTGCCCTGGGGAACCTCGAGGAGGACGATGGGCGCGGGCAGGGCCTTGCCGGTCTGCACGAGCGTGAGCAGTTCGAGGGTCTCGTCCAGCGTGCCGAACCCGCCGGGCAGGCACACGAACCCGTCCGACTCCTTCATCAGCATGAGCTTGCGGGTGAAGAAGTACTTCATCTCCACGAGCTTGGGGTCGCCGAGGATGAACTCGTTCGCGCTCTGCTCGAAGGGCAGCCGGATGTTGATGCCGAAGGACTTGTCCCGGCCCGCCCCCTCGAGCCCGGCGGCCATGATCCCGGGCCCGGCTCCGGTGACCACCATCCAGCCCCGGTCGGCCATGGCCGCGGCCAGGTCGCGGGCCTGGGAGTAGAGCGGGTCGTCGGGCAGGGTCCGGGCCGACCCGAACATCGTCACCTTCGGCACCTCCCGGTAGGGGCCGAACACATTGAAGGCGTTGCGCATCTCCTTGAGGGCGGCGTTGGTGATCTTGAGGTCCAGGCGGTCGGCCCGATCGGTGGCCAGCAGCAGCCCGCTGGTGAGGATCTCGAAGAGCTGGTCGCGGTTGTCGGTCGCACCGACGGCGTCGAGCAGCTCCACCAGCTTGCGATCGACCTCGGAGTTGTTGGTGCGGTAACGGGGGAGTCGTTCGGCCATGGCAGGGTCAGGTCTAACCTCTCGTCGTGCTCCGGACGTGCGCTCGCTGTGGCCGCCAGGCCGAGGCTCCCGACGAGGGCATGCCGGAGGGCTGGTCGTTCGGCGTCGAGAACGGGCGCGTCACGTATCTCTGCCCCGATTGTGCACGGGCCAACATCCGGGCCATCGAAGGCAAGCTCCCCGAGGAGTACTGGGAGTACTGACGCTCAGGCGACGCGGACACGTCGTATGGCCGCGGGCGTGCGCGAAAGGACCTGGCGGGCGGAGAGCGACGCCGCGGCCAGCGCGGCCTGGCGGCGGGCGTCCCACGTGAACCCGAAGCCGCGGCGCACGGGCGGGGGCAGCAGGCCGACGGTGAGCTCCCGGCCCAGGGCCACCAGCGGGCTGGCGGGCCAGGGCACGGGCGGGTGGAGGACGGTGCGGGCCAGGTCTCGCGCCTGCTCCGACACCTGGAGCGACCCGACCATGTCCCGCACGTAGGCGCGGAAGTCGGCCAGGCCGCCGGGCTGGGCGCCGGCGGGCACGCCCAGCAGCTCGGCGATGGTCTTCGACTCCTCGTAGTACTCGTCGGCGTCGTCGGGGCGGAGGGGTCCGAGGAAGCGGGCGTGGACCCGGAGGGCGGTGTCGACCAGCGTGGCGTGCACCCACAGCAGGAGCGACGGGTCGTTGGCCTGGTAGCCCGGGCCCTGGACCCGATCGTGCACGGCCCGCACCGCGGCGGCGGTGGCGAGGGCGTCGTCCTCGGAGCCGAACACGATGGTGTAGACGGCGTCGAGGGTGCGCTGGAGGCGGGCG
>DASRGI010000142.1:0-7816 GCA_035651095.1 Acidimicrobiales bacterium
CGTGATCGCCGGGTCGCCGGAGCAGATCACCGAGACCCTGCAGGCCCGTCGAGAGGAGTTCGGTTTCAGCTACTGGTCCGTCCCCGGTGACGCCTTCGAGGCCTTCGCCCCGGTGGTGGCGCGCTTGGTCGGCACCTGACCCCGCTCCGAACATGACGCGCCTGGGCGTGCTCGGCGGCACGTTCGACCCGGTGCACGTCGGCCACGTCGCGGCCGCGGCCACGGCTCGGCACGATCTCGAGCTGGACCGCGTCCTCATGGTGGTGGCCAACACCCCGTGGCAGAAGACGGGGACGCGTGCCATCACGCCGGCCGAGGATCGGCTGGCGATGGTGGGCGCGGCCGTCGACGGGATCGAGGGCCTCGAGGTGAGCCGCATGGAGGTGGACCGGGGCGGGCCCAGCTACACGGCCGACACCCTGGCCGAACTGGCGCGCGCCCATCCGGGTGCCGAGCTGTTCCTCATCGTGGGCACGGACGTGGCCGACGACCTGCACACGTGGGTGCGGGTCGACGAGGTGGCGCGCCTGGCCACCCTGGCGATCGTCACCCGCCCGGGGGCCACGCCCGTGCGGCCCGAGGGGTGGCGGGTCGAGTTGGTGGAGCTGCCGGCGCTCGACCTGTCGAGCACCGACCTGCGCCGGCGGGTGGCCGAGGGCCGCCCCATCGATGGCCTGGTCCCGCCCGGTGCCGTCCGCGTGATCCGGGAGCGCCGTCTGTACGCTGGGTGAGACATGACCCTCCAGGACGAGACGGTCGCTGAGCGCTGGGACGCCGGCGGCGACCAGCCTCGGGGCGACGATCCCCAGGGTGACGATCCCCAGGGTGACGATTTCGACCTCGGGTACGAGTCCATCCCCTTGCCCGAGGTCACCCGCCGGGGTGAGAGCCGCCGCCTCCGGGCCGAGCGGCGCCGGGCCGGCCGCCGCCGGCTGGCCATCCGCCTGGGTGGGGTGCTGGGCGCGCTGGTCCTGATCGCCGGTCTGGTGAGCGTCCGCCCCGGGTCGGGGACCAGGCACAAGGCGCCGGCCCAGGGCACGGCCGCCGGGACCGCCAACCCCGTGGTGGCGGTGGTGGCGCCCGTACTGCTGGCCCAGCAGGACGGTGCCGGCAACGCCGTGACGCTGGCCGTGCTGGCCCCGGCCCCGTCGGGCAAGGGGGGCACGCTCATCCTGGTGCCGCCCGGAACCATGGCCGAGGTCGTGTCCCTGGGCCTCCAGCCCGTGGGCAAGGCCCTCCAACTGGGCGGCCCGTCCCGGCTGAAGGCCACGGCCGAGAATCTGTTCGGTGTCCCCCTGGGTGACATCGCCACCTACGACGACAACGGGCTCGCCGCCCTGGTGGCGCCCGCCGGCCCGCTGACCGTGCGCATTCCCGAGCGGGTGGAGCAGGTCGACCGTCGAGGCACGGTCAACGTGGTGTACGACGCCGGGCCCCGCCAGATCGCTCCCGCCGACGTGGGCCCGCTGCTGTCCACCAAGGGCCAGGGCAACGACCTCACCCGGTTGGCCCGGCACCAGGCCTTCTTCGACGCCTGGCTCACCCGCCTCAAGGCCCAGCCCAGCGCCATCCCCGCCCAGCCGCCCACCCTGCAGAAGGCCCTGGCCGCGCTGGTGGCGGGTGCCTGGCAGACGAGGGTGCTGCCCGTGCAGTCGCTGGGCACCACCACCGAGGACGGCGAGCTGTACCAGGTCGACGCCGGCGAGCTCCACGACCTCGTGGTGTCGACGTTCCCGGGCCGGCCGGCGGCCACCAGCTCCCGCATCCGCATGCAGATCCTGAACGGCACCGGGGCCGTGGGCCTGGCCCAGCAGGTGGCGGACCGGCTGGTGCCGGCCGGCGTGGAGGTCAAGCTCACCGGCAACGCCGGGCGCCTGGACTACGCCCAGACCGAGATCGTGTTCTACCGGCCGAGCGAGCAAGCTGCGGCCCAGCGAGTGCAAAAGGCGCTCGGGCTGGGCAAGCTCGTGTTGAGCCGGAACCCGCTCGACGTGGTCGACGTGACGGTCATCGTGGGAAAGGACTTCCGCTAGGAGTGACGGACAACAACTGGTCGTTGGAATTCGCCGCGGTAGCTGCCCGGGCCGCGTCCGACAAGAAGGGCGCGGAGACGGTGGTGCTGGAGGTGGGCAAGGTCCTCGCCATCACCGACGCGTTCGTGATCACCAGCGCGTCGAACGACCGGCTGGTGCGCACCATCGCCGAGGAGGTGGAGCGCAAGGTGAAGGAGGCGGGCGGGCCGGGCCCGCTCCGGGTGGAGGGCAAGGCCGACGCCCACTGGGTGCTGCTCGACTACGGCGACTTCGTCGTGCACGTCTTCTTGGACGAGGTGCGCCGGTTCTACGACCTCGAGCGCCTGTGGTCCGACGCCCCCAAGGTGGCGTGGGAGGCCGAGCCCGCGGCAGGCGACGACCGCCGGGCCGCGGTGGGCGGCGAGGCCTGACGCCTCCGATGCCCCCGACTCCGTTCGGGGAAGGCTGACGAACGGGGCCCGCTCGTCAGTGGGCCGACAATGCCGGGGCGGGGGTGGGGCTGAGGGCAGCGACGTCGTCCAGCCAGCGGGCGGCTGACGCGTAGCCCAGCTCGACCAGCCGGCGGGAGTGGCCGAAGTCGTCGTAGCGCAGCCGGCCGGGGTCGACGCCCGGCAGCACCACCAGCTCCACGCCGTCGGGCGGCTCGTCGGCCGCTTCCCGGAGGAACCGGGCGTTGCGGGCGATGGAGAACGACTGCAACAGCACGTCGAGCGGGCGCTTGGGCTGGGGCCGGGGCCGCTGGAAGTTGCCGACGTGGAACACCACCACCCGGCGGGCGCCCAGGCGGGCGGCCCGGGAGATGGGCACGTTGTTGACGACGGCGCCGTCGATGAGCAACTCGCCGTCGATGGCCACCGGCGGGAAGATGGCGGGCAGGGCCGTGGACGCCAGGATGGGCGCCACCACGGAGCCCGACGAGAACCAGCGCTCGGCGCCGGTGGCGAGCGACGTGGCCACCACCTGGAACGGCCGGGGCCACTCCTCGAACGTCTGCCAGGGCAGGCACCGCTCCAGCAGGCGGCGCAGCCCGTCGTTGGTCTGAAGGGACGGCGACCGGGGGTTGAGCAGCTTGATTCTCGACAGCGGCCCCGCGGGGAGGATGATGTCCCGGTCGAGCGACAACCAGATGTCGCGCAGGTGGGTGATGCCCGCCTCGCTGGGGTCGGCGGCCACGCCGGCGGCGTTGATGGCGCCCACCGAGCAGCCCACCACCAGGTCGGGGAGGATGCCCCGCTCGATGACGGCCCGGAGCATCCCCACCTGGATGGCGCCCAGGTTGCCGCCCCCGCCCAGGACGAACGCGGTCCGGACGTGGCCCGGCCCGCCGGCATCCGAGCCCGCGGCCGCGTCGGGTCGGCGCAGTCGCGGGAAGTGCATGATCGACACGTCGCCCTCCTCTCCCTGTTGACGGAGTACGCCGTTCGGAGGGGCTGCGGCAATGGCCCATGGGCACCATTTGCCGGCACCAGAGTGGGCTAGTCCGGCCGGCCCGCCAGCAACCAGCAGCCAGCAACCAGCAGCCAGCAGCCAGCAGCAGCCAGCAGCCGGCGGCCCGGCACGGCAGCCCGGCAAAAGGTTTCCCAAAGGGCGGATCCCCACCGTGGCGGTAAGCCGATGCCCGAGAACGTTGCCGTCGAACGCCAGGTGTCCCTCCAGGTCATGTCCGGTGCGTCGCTCGCCGTGGTCATGTGCCTGGTGTCGCTCGTGGTCGCCGGGGGACTGGTGGTGGCCCTGCGATCGGGCCCGTCGTCGAGCGTGAAGACGGCGCCCAGCATCGGGGCCGCCGGCGCCGCCAGTGCCGGCCGTGCGCTGCCGCCGCCCGTGCGCAAGGCGGGGGCCGACGAGGTCGTCGCCAAGCGAGCGCTGTCCATGGTGGACATCACCAACGTCAAGGTCGGGTACCGCCTGGTGTTCGCACCGCCCCAACCGGGCGTTCGCGCCCAAACCGACCGGGCCACCAAGACCATCACCGTGTTCGCCGCCCCGTTCGACGATCCCGCCTCGCTGGCCCACGACGTCGCCCACGAACTGGGTCACGCCTTCGACGACCGCTTCCTCGATGACGCCGGGCGCCGCGCCTACCTGAAGGCCCGCGGCGTGCCCGATGCGCCCTGGTGGCCCGGCGCCCAGGTGTCGGACTACGGCACGGGCGCGGGTGACTTCGCCGAGGTCTTCGCTCTGTGCCACGCCTCGGCCAGCACCGAGTTCCGTAGCCAGCTGGCCCCCCGCCCGGCCGACGCCTGCGCCGCCCTCCTGACCGCTGGTCACGGCACCGGCAAGGACACGGGGAGCGACGGGCGATGAGGGGCAGCCACTGGACCCGCGCCGCCTACCGATTCCCAAAGGTTTTCAAAAGCGGCTCCATGCACCGTGCAGAGAAGACAGGCGGTACGGGGTCCGTCCGCCGGCACCCGCCGGTGACCCAGGGGAGGGATGGATGCGGAAGTTTCTGATCGTCGCCAACCAAACGCTCGGAGGGTCGCGGCTCGCGGCCAAGGTCCGGGCGAGCGTGGAGAGCGGCTCGTGCGGCTTCCACGTGGTTGTGCCGGCCACCCGCCAGGAGGAGTTCCTGGTGTGGACCGAGGGCCGGGCCCGGGCTGTCGCCGCCCTACGCCTGCAGCGGGCCATCGACGCCTTCGAAGAGCTCGGTGCGGACGTGAGCGGCAACGTGGGCGACGAGAGCCCCGTGCTCGCCGTGTTCGACGCCATGCGCCGAGAGCACTTCGACGAGATCCTCCTCTCGACCCTGCCCCCCGGCCTGTCGCGCTGGCTGCGCCTCGACCTGCCCGGTCGCCTGCGCCGCCGGTTCTCCGTCCCGATCTCGCTCTTCATCGCCGAGCGCCCGCCGCTGTCGGACCTGGCCCTCGTCCGGGCCACCCCTCCGTCCATCGGCGAGCTCGACCTCACCGACCGTGCCGACGTCGTGTTCGCACGCCGTTCCGCTTAGTACTCGTTCCTAGCAAGAGGTGAAGAAGATGCCCCCGCTTCTCACGTCCACCCGGCACCCGCAGTCACGGCGCATGCGGCGCATCCCTGTGGTTGCCGGCATCGGGCTGGTCGTCGCCGGGCTGGTTGCCGCTCCCGCGGGGGCGTTCCTGGACCGGCTCGGGAACACGATCGCCAACACCTCCACGGCCAGCCCCAGCGCTCAGCTGGCCGGCCCGCCCCAGACGGTGCAGCTGCTCGCCAGCCCGCAGGACCCGTCGATCAACAATCCGGCCACGCTGGCCAAGCTCGGCTCTCCCACCTCCCCGGAAGAGGACCTGAGCGCGGCCCTGGCCCAGATCGGCTCGACGACTGACACGGCCATCGCGAGCAACGCCCGCCAGCTCGCCCTCGACATCCTCGAGGGCAATGCCCTTCCGGGCAAGCCCTACAGCGGCCTTCCCCTCCTGAACTGGAACGTCCCCGCCCGGGTGCAGACGGTGCCCGCGGGGGGCACGGTGACGATCCGCGAGGTCCGCTTCGGCCAGCACGTCCTGACCGACACGTGGCTGCTCCAGTTCGCCGACCCCACCCAGCCCTTCTCCATCACCTACCGGGTGAGCGAACTGGGCGGCGGGGCCATCGGGGGCCAGCTCGCCCCCACGCCGCTGATCGGCGACGGCGGGCCCATCGGCGGCCTGCACTCGGTGGTGCAGCCCCTGATCGTTCCCAACCAGCTGACGGGCACGACCATCGTCAGCACCCGCTTCGCACCCAACGGTGCCCCCGAGAACACTCGTGAGCTCACCCAGGACGTGACCGTGCGCATGCCGGCACCCAAGTTCGTGACCGCCGTGCTCGACCCCAACCTGATGGCCGGCCACGAGTCGATGGCCACGGTGATGCCCGCCACGCCCGAGCGGCTGGCCGCCGCCCAGGCCGCCTTCGGCTTCACCGGCCTCGCACCCACGCCGGCCCAGAAGCTCGCCAGCATCGCCCTGCTCGGCGACGCGTCGCCCGAGAAGCAGATCTGGCGGGACCTGATGACCCTCGACCCGTCCAACGCCGCGGCCCGCACGGCCGTGGCCACGGCCGGCGCCCCCCGGATGGCCCAGATGCGGGTCCGCCAGCACCTGCCCGCGGGCATCTCGCCCGTGGCCGGCGCCGATGTCACCGTGGCCTTGGTGAACGACGAGGCCTACGTCTCGGCGGCCAGCGCCCACGTCACCTCGGGGACGCCGCTGAAGGTCGGCGTGGTCAATGCCGACAGCTTCGCCCGCACCATCTCGGCCACCGACCTGAACAGCCGTAACGCCGTCTTCGGTAGCGGCAACTGGGGCCAGTTCCGCCAGTCGCCCTTGGCTCTCGGCTCGGCTGCCAACCTGGCGCCCGGCGCGTCCGCCCTCTACTCGCTCGCCATGGGCGCCGACAGCTTTGCCCTCTGGCTGGGCGATCCCGACCGGGGCGACCAGGCCAGCACGTTCGTCGACATCCTGCACGGCCCCATGCGCCAGACCATCCAGATCGGTGCTGCCCCCACGGCGCCCGAGGGTGGCGTCGCCGACTCGGCCGGCAACGTGTGGCTGGCCCTCCACGGCGTCGACAACATCCAGCGCATCGCCGCCTCCACGGACCTGACCAAGACCGTCAGCGACGTCTTCCAGATCCCCGGCGGCAACCACGACAACACCGCCGTCTCGCCCGTGTTCGGGCCTCGCGCCATGGCCATCGACGCCAAGGGCATCGTGTGGACCACGCTGGCCGAGGGCAACGCCATCGCCCGGCTGGACCCGTCCAAGGTCAAGGCCGGCACCACCAACGGCGTGACCGTCCTCCCCCTCCACCCGTGCGCCCAGGGCGGCTGCGGCCTGCAGTTCCCGCCCCCCACGGCCACGGCCCCGCCGTCCCGCTTCCCCGACCGGCTCGACACCGCGGCCGACGCAGCCGGCAACACCGTCGTCTGGTTCACCGAGCAGGGCGCCGGTGCGGTGGGCATGCTCAAGGTCGACCCCGCCGGCAACGTCCTCGACAACCAGGACATCAGCTGCGACTGCGACCGCCCGACCGGCATCGCCGTGGCCGGGAGTGCCGTGTGGTTCGCCGAGCGGGGCAGCAACCGCCTGGGCCGCATCACGGCCACCGCCGGCGCGCCTGTCGTCGACCACTTCATCATCCCGAGCAGCGCCCTGGTCGAGGATCCGGTGCACAGCAGCGGGTTCCAGTCCTCCGCTCCCGACGGCGTGGCCGTCGACAAGGCGGGACGGGTGTGGTTCGCCGAGCGCTCGACCGGCAAGGTCGCCTTCCTCGACCCGGCCGCGGCCCAGTCCAACACCAAGAAGGGCTTCACCGAGTTCGCCCTCCCCGGCAACGACTTCGGCGAGGCCAACAACCCGGCGGGCATCACCATTGACAGTGCCGGCACCGTGTTCTACGTGAACGCCATGGGCGACCGGGTCGGCAGCGTCACCGCCGCCGGCGTGGGCTCGGTGTGGGCGGCCCGGGACCGGCACAACCAGCTGAGCTTCCCGATCGTCGACCCCCAGGGCAACCTGTACTTCTCGGAGACCGTCGGATCTGCGCTCACCCGCCTCTCCGGCGTCGCCGTGCGCACGGCGCCCGACCCGGTGGCCGCTCCCGCTTCGGTACCGGCCACCAACCCGGCGCCCGCCACCAACCCGGCACCCGCGAACAACCCGGCTCCGGCCACCAGCCCGGCTCCGGCCACCAACCCGGCGCCCGACAACCGAGCCGTCCAGGCGGGCGACCCGGTGGGCCCGGCCATCGCCCCGGCCCCGCCGGCCCCGTCGGCCGCCCCTGCCGCTGCTGCGCCCAAGGCCGCCTCCCCCAAGGTCACCAAT
>DASRGI010000143.1:0-9282 GCA_035651095.1 Acidimicrobiales bacterium
TCCCGCTTGGAACAGGCGCTGAACATCGGAACCCGGCTGAGGTGTTCGAGGTACGACTTCTTCTTGGCCATGCGTGCTCACTTCGGCGGCGTGCCAGCGGGCACCTGCTCAGGTGGAAGGCTTGCAGCATGCAGCTACGGATCTTCACCGAACCTCAGCTGGGTGCCACCTACGACGACCAGTTGGCGGTGGCACGCACGGCCGAGGAGGGAGGCTTCGACGCCTTCTTCCGCTCCGACCACTACCTGCACTTCGGCGGCGACCCCGGTCCCGGTCCCACCGACTCGTGGGTCACGCTCGGAGCCCTGGCCCGGGACACCAGCAACATCCGCCTGGGCACGCTGGTGACGTCGGCCACCTTCCGCCTCCCCGGACCGCTCGCCATCCAGGTCGCCCAGGTCGACCAGATGAGCGGGGGGCGGGTGGAGTTCGGCTTGGGCACGGGCTGGTACGAGAAGGAGCACCAGGCCTACGGCATACCGTTCGGCACGTTTGCCGAACGATTCGAGAAGTTCGCAGAACAGTTGGAGATTCTGACTGGGTTGTGGACCACGCCCGTGGGCCAGACGTTCAGCTACCAGGGTCGCCACTACACCCTGGTGGACAGCCCCGCCCTGCCCAAACCGGCCCAGCAGCCCCGGCCGCCGCTGATCCTGGGGGGCGCGGGCCCGACCAAGACGCCGGCGCTGGCCGCCCGGTTCGCCGATGAGTTCAACATGCCGTTCCGAACGCTGGACGACACCATCCAACAGTTCGACAGAGTTCGACACGCGTGCGAGCAGGCGGGACGGGACCCGGCCACCATGCGGTTGTCGGCCGCCCTCACGGTGTTCTGCGGCCGGGACGAGGCCGAGGTGCAGCGGCGGGTCGAGGCCGTGGGCCACACGCTCCAGCCCCGGGACGTGGCGGGCACGCCCGAGCAGGTGGCCGAGCGCCTGCGCCAGTTCGGCGACGCGGGGGCCAGCCGCGTCTACACCCAGGTGCTCGACATCCGCGATCTGGACCACGTGCGCCTCATCGGGGCCGAGGTGGCACCGCTGGTGGGGTAGGCGCGGGCTACCGTCCAACCGTGGACCTGGGCCTGGGCCTCGACGATCTCGATCCGAACCGCTTGCCGGTCCACGTCGCGTGCGTGATGGACGGCAACGGCCGGTGGGCCCAGAAGCGGGGCCTGCCCCGGACCGAGGGCCATGCCGCGGGCGAGGAGGCCCTGTTCGACACGGTGGAGGGTGCCGTCGAGCTGGGCGTGAAGTGGCTCACCGTCTACGCCTTCTCCACCGAGAACTGGAAGCGGCCCCTCGACGAGGTGCGCTACCTCATGAACTTCAACCAGTCGCTGCTGGAGCGGCGGGTGGACGAGCTCGACGCCATGGGTGTGTGCGTGCGCTTCGCCGGCCGCCGGGACTGGCGGGTGCCCCGGCGCCTGCTGAAGCGCATGGACCGCTCCATCGAGCAGACGGCTCACAACCACAAGATGACCCTCACCATCGCCTTCAACTACGGCGGTCGGGCCGAGATCGTGGACGCCGTGCGGGCGTTGGCCGAGGCGGGCACGCCCCCGTCCAAGATCGACGAGAAGGCCATCCGGGCCCACCTCTACCACCCGGACATGCCCGATCCCGATCTGGTGATCCGCACGTCGGGGGAGTTCCGCATCTCCAACTTCCTGCTGTGGGAGCTGGCCTACAGCGAACTGGTCTTCACCGAGGTGCTCTGGCCCGACTTCCGGCGCGAGCACCTGTACGAAGCGGTGCGCGAGTTCCAGCGCCGGGACCGCCGTTACGGGGGCCTGGAAACCGACAGCGCCGAGAACGACGGCGAGAACGGCAGCTAGTGCCGGGCGGCCCGCTGTACCGCGACCAGGGCGTGGTGCTGCGCACCATCAAGCTGGGCGAGGCCGACCGCATCGTGAGCTTCGTCACCCAGGGCCACGGCAAGGTGCGGGCGGTGGCCAAGGGCGTGCGCAAGACCAAGAGCCGCTTCGGCGGGCGCCTCGAGCCCATCACCCACGTGAGCCTGTTGCTGTACGAGGGCCGGGAGCTCGACATCGTCACCCAGGCCGAGACCCTCGACCACTTCCGCACCATTCGGGAGGACCTGGACCGGGTGTCCCGGGCCACGTCGCTCCTGGAGGCGGTCGATCAGGTGGCCCAGGAGCGGGAGCCCAACGTGCGGCTCTACCAGATGCTCGTCGGAGCTCTGCGAGCGCTGGCCGCCAACAACGCGCCCGTGTTGGTGGGGGCGTTCTTCTGGAAGCTGCTCTCCCTCGAAGGAGCCCACCCGCTGCTGGACCAGTGCGCATCGTGCGGCCGGCCCGACGGGCTGGAGGCGTTCGATCTGCTGGAGGGTGGGGCCCTGTGCCGGGACTGCCGCCGGGGCCTGCCCGTGAGCCCGGCCGGGCTCGACCTCCTGCGCCGCATCCTGGGCGGGGGACTGGCCGACGCCCTCGGCCAACCGCCGGGCCCGGCCACCCATGAGGTGGAACACCTGGCGGCCCACTCGCTGGAGCAGCACCTGGAGCGGCGCCTGCGCTCGCTCCACGTCCTCGACCGCAGCTGAGCCCAAGCCGTTTGGGGCCAAAGCGCCCGTCAGGCGCTGGCGGGCAGGCGCACGCGGAACGTCGAGCCGCCGCCCGGGCCCGGGTTGCGCTGGGCGGTGACGTGCCCGCCCATGCCCTCGGCCAGGTTGCGCACGATGTAGAGCCCGAGGCCCACGCCGGCCGTGTCGGCCTCGTCCGGCCCCCGCTGGAAGGCGGCGAACACGTCCACGCCGTCGGGCACGCCCACGCCCTCGTCGATCACCTCGAGCACGGCTGACCCGGCGTCGTCGGACACCCGGATCACGATGCGGCCCCCGTCGGGCGAGTACTTCACGGCGTTCTCCACCAGGTGGCCGACGATCTGCTGGAGGCTGGCCGGGTCGACGAGGGCCCAGACGTGGTCGGCCGTGGCCTCGAAGCGAACTTCGTGGCCCCGGGACACGCCGCCGTAGAGGCTGGTGGTGGCGAACATGACCTCGACCAGGTCGAGGCGTACGGGTTCGAGGTCGAGGTTGGCGATCTCGGCCCGGGCGTCGTCGAGCAGGGTGCGGGCCTGCTCGTTCAGTTCCTCGGCCGCGTGGCGGATGGCGGCCACGCCCTGGCGGCGCACGGCCTCATCCATCCGGTCCCAGCTCTCGTCGAGGGTGACGGCCCATCCGGAGATGACTGCCAAGCTGGTCTTGAGCTTGTGCTCGGCTTCGGCGAACAAGAGCGTCTGGGTGCGCAGCCGCTGCTCGGCCGCGTCGGCCCGCCGGCGCTGCTGTGCGAGCAGCTCCGCCGCTGGGACTGCCGCCTCGGCGTCTTCGTCACTGCCGTCCGCCACGACTGCCCTCTCTGCACCTTCCCCCCGGCGCGCACCGCTCCAGCACCACTGACGAGCATGGGGTGATCGGACCATGGTGTGAATGACTAATTCGCGAACCATCCCGTCCGGCTAGTGACATGGCGGCACACGGTACGCTCCACGGCCATGCCTGTTCCCGACGCCACCAACCCCGACCTGATGGAGCAGGTCGTCAACCTGTGCAAGCGCCGCGGCTTCGTGTTCCCGTCGGCCGAGATCTACGGCGGCTTCCGTTCCACCTACGACTACGGGCCCCTGGGCGTGCTCATGCTCCGCAACGTCAAGGAGGCGTGGTGGCGGGCAATGGTGCAGTTGCGCGACGACGTGGTGGGCCTCGACGCCGCCATCCTGTCCAGCCCGAAGATCTGGGAGGCGTCGGGCCACCTGGCCAACTTCACCGACCCGCTGGTCGACTGCCGCACCTGCCGGGAGCGCTTCCGCGAAGACCAGCTCGACGACCCCGCCACCTGCCCGAACTGTGGCGCCAAGGACAGCTTCACCGACGCTCGCAACTTCAACCTGATGTTCAAGACCTACGTGGGCCCGGTGGACGAGGGCACCAACGTCGCCTACCTCCGGCCCGAAACGGCGCAGGGCATGTTCGTGAACTTCTTGAACGTGTTGCAGACCTCGCGCAAGAAGCCGCCGTTCGGTATCGCCCAGATGGGCAAGTCGTTCCGCAACGAGATCACGCCCGGCAACTTCGTCTTCCGCACGCGTGAGTTCGAGCAGATGGAGATGGAGTACTTCGTGCCGCCGGACGAGGGTCAGAAGTGGTTCGAGTACTGGTGCGACGAGCGCATGCGTTGGTACCAGGACCTGGGCATGCCCGCCGACCAGCTGCGCCTGCGCCACCACGACGCCGACGAGCTGTCGCACTACTCGGCGGGCACCGCCGACGTCGAGTTCATGTACCCGTGGGGATGGGGCGAGCTCGAAGGCATCGCCAACCGCACCGACTTCGACCTCACCGCCCACGGTTCGGCGTCGGGAGAGCGGCTGGAGTACTTCGACCAGGCCACCGGCGAGCGCTACGTGCCCCACGTCATCGAGCCGGCGGCGGGGGCCACGCGTACGATGATGGCGTTCCTCCTCGCCGCCTACAGCGAGGACGAGGTCGAGGGCGAGAAGCGCACGGTGCTGCGCCTGCATCCCCGCCTGGCGCCCTATCAGGTGGCCGTGCTGCCGCTGTCCAAGAAGGACACGCTCACGCCCGTGGCCCGCGAGGTGCTGCGCCTGCTGCAGCCCCACTGGATGGCCGAGTACGACGAGACCCAGTCGATCGGTCGGCGCTACCGGCGCCAGGACGAGATCGGCACGCCGTACTGCGTCACCGTCGACTTCGAGACGTTGGAGGACAGGGCCGTCACCATCCGGGACCGGGACTCGTTGGAGCAGGTGCGGGTGCCCATCGACTCGCTGGTCGACGAGCTCCGGGCCCGCCTCGGCTTCTGAGCCTGGGGTCCCCCCCCTGCCGTTCTCGTTGCGCCCACGCTCGCCTACCGGTCGCAAACGCAACGAGAACGGTCGGAGGGGTCGGAGGGTCGGAGGGGTTCGGAGGGGCTGAACGGGGCTGGACGGCGGCGGCCATCACCGTCACGCAGGCGCCGAAATCCGGCGAATCAACGGGGGCAGTCGTTCAGTAGGCTCAGGCCCATGGCCTTCGTTTTCGCCTTCGACCACAAGCACCGCAAGCCCCCGATGCAGCTGAAGGACCTGCTCGGCGGCAAGGGCGCCAACCTGGCTGAGATGACGTCAGTCCTCGGGCTGCCCGTCCCTCCCGGGTTCACCATCAGCACCGACGCCTGCCGTGCCTACATGGACGCGGGCTGGCCTGCCGGGTTGGACGACGAGATCGCCAAGCAGGTGAAGAAGCTGGAGAAGGCCATGGGCAAGCGCCTCGGTGACCCGGCCGACCCCCTGCTGGTGAGCGTGCGATCGGGAGCCAAGTTCTCCATGCCCGGGATGATGGACACCGTCCTCAACCTCGGCCTCAACGACGAGTCCGTCCTGGGCCTGGCCAAGCAGACGGACGACGAGCGCTTCGCCTTCGACTCGTACCGCCGCTTCGTCCAGATGTACGGCCGCATCGTGCAGGGCATCCCCGGCGAGGAGTTCGACGAGGCCTTCGACGCGGCCAAGGAGCGCTCGGGCGCCAAGACCGACGCCGATGTCCCGGCCCAGTACCTGCGCGACCTGGTCGAGGAGTTCAAGGCCATCGTCAAGAAGCACACCAAGAAGGCGTTCCCCCAGGACCCGCAGGCCCAGTTGCGAGGCGCCATCGAGGCCGTGTTCAAGTCGTGGAACGGTCCTCGGGCCATCGCCTACCGGGTGCGCGAGCGCATCCCCCACGACCTGGGCACCGCCGTCAACGTCCAGACCATGGTGTTCGGCAACCGTGACGACAACTCGGGCACGGGCGTGGGCTTCACCCGCGACCCCGCCACCGGCAACCGCGGCTCGTACGGCGACTTCCTGATCAACGCCCAGGGCGAGGACGTGGTGGCGGGCATCCGCAACACCCTCCCGCTCAGCGCCCTGCAGGACCGCTTCCCCAAGATCTACAAGGAGTTGCTGGGCATCTTCGATCGCCTGGAGCGGCACTACCGCGACATGTGCGACACGGAGTTCACCATCGAGCAGGGCAAGCTCTGGATGCTCCAGACCCGCGTGGGCAAGCGCACCGGCGCCGCCGCCCTGAAGATGGCCGTGGACATGACCCGCAAGAACGACCTGGGCATCTCCCAGGAGGAAGCGCTCACGCGGGTCACGGCCGAGCACCTCGACCAGGTGCTGCACCCGCAGTTCGCCGACAAGTCGGCCAAGCCCATCGCCAAGGGGCTGGCGGCGTCGCCCGGCGCCGCGGTGGGCAAGGTCTACTTCACGGCCGACGACGCCGAGACGGCCGCCTCGCGCGGCGAGAAGGTCATTCTCGTGCGCAGCGAGACCTCGCCCGAGGACGTGCACGGCATGATCGTGGCCGAGGGCATCCTCACGGCGAGGGGAGGCCTGGTGAGTCACGCCGCGGTGGTGGCGCGCGGGTGGGGCAAGCCCGCGGTCGTGGGCGCCGAGGCCATCCGCATCTCGGGCACGTCGTTCACGGTCGGCGCCACCACCGTGAAGCAGGGCGACGTCATCTCCATCGACGGCACCACCGGCGCCGTGGTGCTGGGCGAGCAGCGGCTCACGTCGGCCGCCCCGCCCGCCGAGTTCGAAACCATCCTCAAGTGGGCCGACAGGGTCCGCAAGGGCAAGCTGGCGGTGCGGGCCAACGCCGACAACGGGCCCGACTCGGCCAACGCCCGCCAGTTCGGTGCCGAGGGCATCGGTCTGTGCCGCACCGAGCACATGTTCCTCGGCGAGGACCGCCTGCCCGTCGTGCGGCGCATGATCCTGGCCGAGACGCCCGAGGAGGAGTCGGCCGCCCTCGAGGAACTGCGCCAGGTGCAGAAGGCCGACTTCGAGGAGATCCTCGAAGCCATGGACGGCCTGCCCGTCACCGTCCGCCTGCTCGACCCGCCGTTGCACGAGTTCCTCCCGTCCACGTCCGAGCTGGCCATCAAGGAGGCCACCGTCGGTCTCACGGCCGAGGAACAGAAGCTGTACCAGGCCGCCCTCCAGTGGCACGAGTTCAACCCCATGCTCGGCACCCGGGGCGTGCGCCTCGGCGTGGTCAAGCCTGGCCTCTACGCCATGCAGGTGCGGGCCCTGATGGAGGCGGCTGCGGCTCGGGTGGCCAAGGGAGGCAAGCCCATCGTCGAGATCATGATCCCGCTCACCGTCACGCGCGAGGAGCTTCACCTGGCCCGCACGTGGGTCGAGGACGCCATGGCCGAGGTGGCCAAGAAGGCCAAGGGCAGCGGCACCGGGAAGGCTGCCGCCAAGGGCAGCGGCAAGAAGCCGAAGGTGCTGATCGGCACCATGATCGAGACGCCCCGCGCTGCCATCCGGGCCGACGAGATCGCCGAAGAGGCCGACTTCTTCTCTTTCGGCACCAACGACCTCACCCAGATGACGTTCGGCTTCAGCCGCGACGACGTCGAGGGCCGCATGATGGCGGCCTACCTCGAACAGGGGCTGTTGAAGCGCAACCCGTTCGAGACCATCGACAAGTCGGGCGTGGGCGAGTTGGTCAAGGTCGGCTCCCAGCGGGGCCGGGCCACCAAGGCGACGCTGAAGCTGGGCGTGTGCGGCGAGCACGGCGGTGATCCGGAGTCCATCGAGCTGTTCTACGAGGCGGGCCTCGACTACGTGAGCTGCTCGCCGTTCCGGGTGCCCATCGCCCGGTTGGCCGCCGCCCAGGCGGTCCTGGGCGCGGCGGGCGGACCGGGCGGCACCGCATAATGCCGGCGCCGGCGGGGATGCAACCGGTCGACGTCGGTCGCCTGGTCGACGTCAGCGATCCCCGCGTGTCGCCCGATGGGCGTTGGGTCGCGTTCGTCGTCACGACCGTCGACCTCGACGACAACGACTACCGCAGCAAGGTCTGGCTCGTCCCCACCGATGGCCGGGAGCCCGCCCGCCCCCTCACCCGGGGCGACGGCCGCGACCAGCGGCCCCGATGGTCGCCCGACGGCCACCAGCTCGCGTTCGTGTCCCACCGGGAGGACGAGGGCACCCAACTGCTCGTGCTGCCCGTGCGGGGCGCAGGCGAGGTGCAGCCCGTCGCCCGCTGGCCCGAGGAGATCGAGGACGTGGCCTGGTCGCCTGACGGGAGCCGGATCGCGTTCTCGGCCCGGGACCGGGACGAGGATCGGTACGGCAAGAAGAAGGCCAAGGACCAGCCACCCCGGCGCGTCGACCACCTGTTCTTCAAGCGGGACAGCGTGGGGTGGACGATCGACCGCCATCGCCACGTCTTCGTGGTCGACCTGGTGGGCGGGGGCAGGCCCGTGCCCGTCACCGGCGGCCCGTACGAGGACCAGGGGCTGGCGTGGTCGCCCGACGGCAACGAGATCGTGTTCGCCGCCGGCCGGCACGAGGGTTGGGACCTCGACCGGGCCGTCGACCTGTTCAGCGTGGCCGTGCCCGATGGAGCTGGGCCCAGCGGCGCCGGCTCGGTGGCAGAACCGGAGCGGCTCACGCCCACGGGGCTGGAGTACGCCATGCCGTCGTGGTCGCCCGACAGCGCCCGTATCGCCTACGTGCAGTTCGACCCCCAGACCGGCCCCACCCATGGGCAGGTGGGCGTGCTCGACCTGACCAGCGGTGAGCGCCGCCTGCTCACCACGTCGCTCGACCGCAACTGCTTCCCGTACACGGCCGGGTCACGCGAGCCCGTCTGGGACGGTGGCGACGTGGTGTTCGCGGCCGACGACGGCGGCAACGTCCACCTCTATCGCGTCGCGGCCGACGGATCGGGGAAGCCCGAGCAACTGGTGGGCGGGGAGCGGTGGGTGTCGGGCTGGGACGTGGCCATGGGCGTCGTCGCCTTCTGCGCCACCACGTCCACGGCGCAGACCGAGTTGTTCGTCCTGGTCGGTGAGGGCACCGGCGATGGGACCGAGCGCCAGCTCACGGCGCTGGGCGAGGCGTTCGGCGAGCACGTCGCCCTGTCCGTGCCGGAGCGGTTCACAGTCGTGTCGGCCGACGGGTCCGAGGTGGACGCGTGGATCATGGCGCCGGTGGGCCACGAGCCCGGTTCGGGGAAGCGGTACCCCACGTTGCTCAATATCCACGGCGGGCCCTTCACGCAGTACGGCAACCGCTTCTTCGACGAGTTCCAGGTGCAGGCCGCCGCCGGGTACGCGGTGGTGTACGCCAACCCTCGCGGGTCGGCGGGGTACAGCGAGGCGTGGGGCCGGGCCATCCGGGGGCCGGGCGCCGAAGTCGACCCGGGCACGGGTTGGGGCGGCGTCGACTACGACGACCTCATGGCCGTCACCGACGAAGCCGTGCG
>DASRGI010000144.1:0-7807 GCA_035651095.1 Acidimicrobiales bacterium
ACCCGGGCGGGGATGGCGGTCATGAGCACGGTGCTGGGGTACACGGCCCGACCGCCGGGGACGTAGCACCCGGCCCGCTCCACCGGCCGGTACAGCTCCCGCACCACCAGGCCGTCCTTCTCGTAGCGGCCGTCCTCGCCGACCTGCTCCCGGTGGAAGGCGAGGATGTTCCCCCGAGCCGCTTCGAGGGCTTCGCGCAGCAGGGGCGGGATGTCGTTGAGGGCGGCTTCCAGGTCGGCCTGGGAGACCCGCAGGTCGTCCAGCTCGACGTGGTCGAAGCGGGCGGTGGCGTCCCGCACGGCGGCGTCGCCTCGGGCCTTGACGTCGGCCAGGATGGCCTGGACGGCAGCGAGGGGCGGCTCCTTGGCCGCTTCGGGGCGAGGGAGCGTGGTGCGCAGGGCATGGGCGTCGTCGGCCCTGCCCCCTGGCCCGCGGAGATCGAGTCGCTGCAACATCGGAGGTACGGATGCTACTCGGCAGGCAATGATCTCCCCTGTGAGTAACGCCGAGTTGAGCTCCCTCGCCACCGCCCTCGAAGAGCTGACCAGGCGGGTGACCAGCCTGGCCGAGGGCCTGGCCGGCCAGCAGCAGGACCTGGCCGTGGAGCTCTTCGAGGTGGAGCGGTCCCTCAACGGCGCCCAGCGCCGGCTGCGCAAGGTGGCGGAGGGCCGCTCCGCTGCTCGTTAGATAGCTGCTCGTTAGATAGTGGTGAGGTCGCCCAGGCCGTCACCCGGGTTGGTGTCACTGGAGGGGTGCGCGCCCGGCCCGGCCTTGGCGCCCGGCCCGGCCGGCCCGGCGCCCGCCTGGCCCCGGCCCTGGGCCACGATCAGCGCCGTCCCGTCCTTGGACACCACCGACACGGGCTGGCCCGTCTGCAGGTTGGCCAGGCTCCCGGCGCCCCGGTAGCGGGTCTTGTCGTCGACCTTGACGGTCACGCTGGGGCCGTCGGGCCGCTTGACGGTGACGGAGTTGGCGTCCTTGGCGTCGAGCGTTCCCCGGTCGACGGTCAGGTTCTCGAACCCGTTCTTGGTGCGCACGATCACGTCGCCGTGCACCACCCGGCCGAGCGTGCCGGCCGGCGCTGCCCCCCGCCCCGGGCGACGGGTGATTCCGGCGTCGGAGAGGCACTTCTGGGCCGCGGCCCGGTCCTTGTCGGCCCGCGCCTGCTGGAGGCAGGTCTTGAGCTGGGCCTTGGCGGTGGCGTCCAGCGTCGTCCTGGTGGTGGCGTCACCGCTGGTGCCGGCCAGGAAGCTGGGCCGGGCCCCGCCGCCCTCGGCCCACGCCACCGCCCCACCGGCGACCACCAGCCCCGCGACCAGCAGCACTGCCAGGTTCCGCTTCAACATCGTCGTTGTCTCCTCTCGACACCGCCAGCATCGGCGGCGGATGTGAGGAGACTGTTAACGACCCGTGGGCAGTCGTGACGACGGGCAGAAATCGCTGAGGACGCAGACCTCGCAGCGGGGCTTGCGGGCGTCGCACACCCGGCGGCCGTGGAGGATGAGGCGGAGGCTGAAGGCCCCCCGCTCGGCCGCCGGCACCAAGGCGTTGAGTTCGAGCTCGGCCTTGACCGGATCGTCCTCCTCGGTGAGGGCCAGGCGCCGGGACAGGCGACCCACGTGGGTGTCGACGGGCAGGCCGGGGAGGCCGAAGGCCACGCTGCGCACCACGTTGGCCGTCTTGCGCCCCACGCCCGGGATGGTGACGAGGTCCTCGATGGCCGTGGGCACCTGGCCTCCGAAGCGCTCCTCCAGGGCCCGGGCCATGCCCAGCAGGCTCTTGGCCTTGTTGCGGAAGAAGCCGGTGGTGTGGACAACCTCTTCCAGGTCGGCCGGGTCGGCGGCGGCCAGGTCGGCGGGCGTGGGCCAGCGCTCGAACAGCTCGGGGGTGACCATGTTCACCCGTTCGTCGGTGGTCTGGGCCGACAGGATGGTGGCGGCCAGGAGCTGGAAGGCGTTGGCGTGGCGCAGGGCACACAGCTCGGCGGCGGTGCCCGGATACTCGCTCGCCAGGCGGGCGAGGGTCTCGCGAGCCCGGGCTCTCGGGGATCTGGGTTTCGGCATGTCGGCCACTACCCTGCCATTCGTGCACCACGTCGAGGTCAAGCGGCAGATGGGACGTGGTGACATCGAGGCGGTGTCCGAGCTCCTGGACGTGGCCACCGCGGCCGACAACCACGCCCCCCTGGGCGAGCACCAGTGGCTCGACCTGGTGCAGGGCGGCCGCGAAGGCTTCGCCGGGCTGGTGGCCTGGGAGCCCGGCCACCCCCATCCCGTGGGGTACGCCCAGGTGTCCCGGGGCGCCGGGTCGTGGGCCTTGGAATACGTTGTCGACCCCCACCACCGGGACGAGGGCCGGCCCATCGGGCACGACCTGGTGCGGGCTGCGCTGGAGGTCGTCGCCCGTGAGGGCGGGGGCCACGTGCACATGTGGGTCAACAAGCCCGACGAGGACGACGACGCCATCGCCACCGCCAACGGGCTGGCCAAGGGCCGGGACCTGCTGCAGATGCGCCGGCCCCTGCCCGTGGGTGAGCCGTGGGAGCTCGACGTGCGGCCCTTCGTGGTCGGCCAGGACGAGGACGACTGGCTGGTGGTCAACAACCGGGCCTTCTCCTGGCACCCGGAGCAGGGCGGCTGGAACCGGGACACGCTGGAGCAGCGAGAGCACGAGCCCTGGTTCGACCCGGCCGGCTTCCTGCTCCACGAGGTGGGCGGCAGGCTGGCCGGCTTCTGCTGGACCAAGGTCCACGCCCACCACGACCCGGCCCTGGGCGAGATCTACGTCATCGCCACCGACCCGGACTTCCAGGGCAAGGGCCTGGGCCGCCAGCTGGTGCTGGCCGGGCTGGACCACCTGGCCGCCCAGGGCCTCACCGTCGGGATGCTGTACGTCGACGCCAGCAACGAGCCCGCCGTGAAGCTGTACCGGGACATGGGCTTCACCGTCGATCACGTCGACCGGGCCTACACCGGCGACATCGCCCCCTCCTGAAACCTGTTCGGCCGCGCTGGCAGCGGTCGAGGAGCGCGGACGTGCACGCGGCCAGACGGCTCGGGCTAAGTGCCGGCGAGGAAGCGCTCGACCGAGGTCACCAGGGCCAGGGGCGTCTCGTCCATGGCGTAGTGCCCGGCGTTGGCCATGACCTCGAGCGTGGCGTTCGGGTACCAGCGCAGCCAGGTGGCCTCCATGACGTCGGCCGTCACCACCGGGTCGTGCTCGCCCACCACGACGAGCACGGGCACGGGGTTCCCCTCGATCTGCTCGTGGAAGTCGGTGCGGGCCCACGCCACGAGGTAGTCGGCGAAAGCGTCCCGGTCCGAGTGGGCCATCGAGCGGTTGGCCATCTGGTCCAGCCAGACGCCGGTGAGGCGGTTGCCGGTGGACAGATCGATGATCGTCCGCCGGTACGCCACGCTGTCGGCCGCGGCGCTGAACAGTCCCCAGCCCTCGTCGTCGAAGGGCACGCCGCTGGCCGGCACCGGGCTGATCCCCACCAGCGTGCGCACCCGGTCGGGCGCGTCGGCCAGGACCCGCTGCACGGCCATCCCTCACGTCCGAGGGCGTGGACGTGGCCACCATGCGCCGCCGCATCCGGGTGAGCACGCCGCCGCCCATCGTGGCCCGCCACTTGGGGGTGAGCCTGGAGACGCCGTTGCTCATGGTGGTGCTCACGTTGCGGGACTCGGCGGGCGAGGCCGTCGAGTGGGTGCGCCTGTTCGGCCACCCCGACCGCCCGTGGCGGGACGAGGTGCTCGACGTGCACACCGGCCTCTGGTCGACCGCCGCCGACTGAACGCCGTTCGGCCGCGCTGGCACCTCGATCGCGACGCGAGCGCGGCCAAACGGCTCGGGGGCTAGATGCCGGTGGCGCCCACGGCGTTGCCGATCAGCCAGGTGACGGCGGCGGGCACCGCCGTGAACAGCACCTGGCGGCTGGCCGTGCGCAGCGGCGAGCGGGCGGTGAAACGGGCCAGGGCGACGCCCACGGCGATGGCGGCCAGCAACCCGAGCACGACCGACGCCACCTCGGCGCCCACGCCGCTGCCCACGAACCACGGCAGCAGCGGGAGCAGCGCCCCGGCCGAGAACGTGGCGAACGACGTGAGGGCGGCGGCCCGGGGCGAGCCCAGCTCGGCCGGGTCGATGCCGAGTTCCTCCCGGGCGTGCGTCTCCAGGGCCAGCTCGGGGTCGCGGTGGACCTGGGTGGCCAGGTCGTCGGCCACGTCGGCGTCGATGCCCCGGTTGCGGTAGATCTGGGCCAGCTCCCGGCGCTCGTTCTCGGGCCGGCGGCCGATCTCGATGCGCTCGATGGTGAGCTCGCGCTCCAACAGCTCGGTCTGGGCCCGCATGGAGATGTACTCCCCCGCGGCCATGGAGAACGCCCCGCCGATGATCCCCGCCAGCCCGGCCAGGCGCACCACGCCCGGCCCCGGGTGGGCGCCGGCCACGCCCAGGATGAGCGAGATGTTGGACACCAGCCCGTCGCTGATGCCGAACACCGCGGCGCGGGCCGCACCACCCCGCACGTCCCGGTGGTGGTGCTCCATCACGAACTCGCTCACATGCGGGGGGACGTGGGGAGGCTTCACCATGCCGTCCTACCCTATGCCCCATGGCCCGGTTCGATCTCGCCCGCGACGACGTGGCGCGCCTCCTCGAGGGCGAGCCGCGCTACCGCGTCGACCAGGTGTGGGACGGCCTCCTCACCGGCGCCGAACCGGCCGAGCTGACCAACCTGCCGCGGGCGCTGCGCACCACCCTCGCCGAGCACCCCGACCTCCAGCCCGGCCTCACCCCCGTACACCGCTCGGTGTCCGACGACGGCCAGACGGTGAAGTGGCTGTGGTCCCTCGACCACGGGGCCAAGGTCGAGACCGTGCTCATGCACTATCCCGAGCGCACGACGGTCTGCGTGTCCACCCAAGCCGGGTGCGCCATGGCGTGCGGGTTCTGCGCCACCGGCCAAGCCGGGTTCGACCGCCACCTGTCGGCCGGCGAGATCGTCGAGCAGGTCGTGCGGGCGGCCCACGAGGCCCGCCAGGGCGGGCGGCGGCTGTCCAACGTGGTGTTCATGGGCATGGGCGAGCCCCTGGCCAACTACGACCGGGTGTGGACCGCGGTCGAGCGCCTGCACGACGACCTCGGCCTGTCGGCCCGCCACCTCACCCTTTCGACCGTCGGCATCGTGCCCGGCATCCGCCGCCTGGCGGGCGAGCGCCTGCCCGTGAACCTGGCCGTGTCGCTGCACGCGGCCAACGACGCCCTGCGCGATGACCTGGTCCCCATCAACAAGCGCTACCCGCTGGCCGAGCTCATGGCGGCGTGCCGCGACTACCTCGACGCGAAGGGCCGACGCCTGTCGTTCGAGTGGGCCCTGATCGACGCCACCAACGACCGCCCGGCCGACGCCGCCGAGCTGGCCGCCGTGGCCCGCCCCCTCGGCGCCCACGTCAACCTCATCCCCCTCAACCCCACGCCCGGCTTCCTCACCCGGGGAACGCCGCCGACCGGCGTGCGGGCGTTTCGCGACCAACTCCAGGCCCGTGGCGTGAACGTGACCGTTCGCCGCACACGCGGCACCGAGATCGACGCCGCGTGTGGCCAACTGGCAGCCCGCGCCGTCTGAAAGACTGCGGCCCATGGACTCCGGGCGATGGACGAACCCCTCGCAACCCCAGACGCTGCAGATCGCCGTCTTCTTGCTGTACTTCACCGCGTTCTTCGGCGCACTCGACCTGCTCCGGGTGGGCATCATCAGCGCCATCACCGCCGTGCCGTGGGGGACGCTGCTGGCGCTGAGCATCCCCGGCGCCGTACTCGCCGGCCGGGGCATCGCCAGCGAGCGCAAGTGGGGGTACCAGCTGGGCGTGGCCATGGCCGTGTTCCCGTTCGTCTTCCGGGTCCTCTACTCCCGCGACGTCAACGGCCTGCTGCGCACCGACCTCATCAACCTGATGTTCGAGATCGCGCTGGTGGCCCTCCTGCTCCACACCCAGAGCCGGGAGTACCAGCGCATCTGGTTCAAGTAGCGGCGGCCACCCGGTCGCCCAGCTCCCGCAAGGGCGCGGCCAACTCCCGCCACTGGTCGGTGGGTACGCCCCGCGGCTCTCGCGGCAGCATCTGCACGCCCACGTGGTCGGCGCCGGCGTCGAAGTGGGCCGCCACCCGGTCGACGACTTGGTCGGGCGTGCCCCATGCCACGATGGCGTCGATCAAGCGGTCGCTGCCCCCGCCGGCCAGGTCCTCGTCGCTGAAGCCCAGCCGCCGCAGGTTGTTCGCATAGTTCGGCAACCTGACGTACGTGGCCGTGTGGGCCCGCCCCACCTCCCGGGCCACGGCTGGATCGGTCTCCAGCAGCACGGCCTGCTCAGGGCAGAGCAGCGGCCCCTCGCCCAGCACGGCCCGCGCCGTAGCCGTGTGTTCGGGCGGGACGAAGTAGGGGTGGGCGCCGTCGGCCCGCTCGGCCGACAACGCCAGCATCTTCGGGCCCAGCGCGGCCAGCACCCGGCGCACCGGCGTGGTGGGCCGCTGGGACCGGTAGGGCGCGGCGTCCATCCGGTCGAGGTACGCACGCATGGCGGCCAGCGGCTTTTCGTACCGGTGGCCGCGCACGTCCTCGACCAGCGGCTGGTGGCTCACGCCCAGGCCGAGGAGCACCCGGTCGGGGAAGGCCTCGGTGAGCCCGTTGACGGCGCCGTTCATGGCCACCGCGTCACGACCCCAGATGTTGGCGATGCCCGTTGCCCCCATCATCGAGCGGGTGGCAGACAGCAGCAGGGCCAGGTGCACGAACACGTCCCGCCCCGCCACCTCCGGCAGCCATACCGCGCCGTACCCCAGCTCTTCGAGCTCGGCGGCCAGCTCCTGCGCCTGCGAAGCAGGCACCATCTCCAACGCGCCCGTCCAGATCCCGATCGGCCTCATGCGTTGCGACGCTAGGTGATGAGAGACTTCCCCCCATGCAGGCCCTCGGCGTCCATCATGTGTCGATCAACGTGGCCGATCTCGACGCGGCCGTCCGCTTCTACACCGACGTGCTGGGCTTCAGTGTCCGGCCCGACCGGCCCGAGCTGCGGGTCGACGGCGTGTGGCTCGACACCGCGCCCGGCGGCGGGGCCCAGCAGGTGCACCTGATCGTGGCCGACGTCCCGCCGGCCAAGGGCCAGCACTTCGCCGTGCTGGTGGCCGACCTGGACAAGGCCGTGGCCGACGTGCGCGGCGCCGGCACCCCGGTCACCGACCCGGCCCCCGTGGGCACCAGCCGCCAGGCGTTCCTGTCCGACCCCGACGGCAACCTCATCGAGCTCCACCAGGCCCGCTGACCGCCGCCCGACGGTGCCGCCCACCGTTCTGTCGCAACTGAGTATCGGCCCCCGAAACTCAGTTGCACGAGAACGGGACGGGGCGGGGCGGGGCGCTTACGTCAAGCCGTGGAGGCGGGCGGCGCCGGCCGTCACCGGCGTGAGCAGTCCGGCCGCCCGGGGCAGCAGCTCGGTGGCGTAGAAGTTGCTGGCGGCGGCGTCGCCCGACCGGGCCAGCAACCACCCACCCACCACCACGCCAACCAGTTCGAGGTACGACGTGGCCCCGGCCAGCACGTCGGCGATCTCCTCGGCCGGCCGGGCCAGCACCCAGAGCGTGGCCGTGCGCAGGGCGTCGGCCCCGGCCGCGAGGGCCTCGTACGTCGGCCCCCACGCCTCGTCGTCCTTGCCCAGCTCGGACACGGTGGCGTCGATCTCGTCGAGCAGGCGCAGCATGGCCGCACCGCCGTCACGGGGCAGCTTGCGCGTCGCCAGGTCGATGG
>DASRGI010000145.1:0-4044 GCA_035651095.1 Acidimicrobiales bacterium
TGTCCTGCTCGATGCGCTGGCAGGCCCGTTGCAGGCGGAGGGCGGAGCGCCCCCAGACGATCGACGCGGCCACCGAGCCCAGGGAGACGACGAGCAGGATGGCGGCCGACCACATCATCCGGCCCGCCTGCGCACGCGCAGCTTGATGGGCGTGGGGCCCAGGACGAAGTGCTCCCTGATCTTGCGCTCGATGTAGCGCAGGTACGTCTGGGGCTGCGGCTTGTTGGAGAACAGGGTGAAGGTGGGCGGGTCGGTGGCGCCCTGGGTGGCATAGAGGATGCGGCCACCGGGCGACGGGTGGGCAGCCTGCGCCTCCTGCACCACCCGGTTCAGCTCGCCCGTGGGGACGCGGCGGTGGTAGGCGTCGATCGACTGTTGGAGGGCGGGGAGCAACTTGTGCACGCCCAGCCCCGTCTTGGCGCTCAGCTTCATCACCGGCGCGTAGCCGAGGAACGAGAGGCGGTCGGCCAGTTGCTCCTGCACGTCGGCCCGGCCTTCGGCGTCGAGCAGCTCCCACTTGTTGAGCACCACGACCACGGCGGTGCCGGCGGCGTCGACCCGCTCGGCCAGGCGCTGGTCCTGGTGGGTCACGCCCTCGGTGGCGTCGATGACGAGCAGGGCGGCATCGGCCTGGTCGATGGCCTGGAGGGCGCGCACGAGCGAGTAGTACTCGGTGCCCTCGTCGATGCGCGACTTGCGACGCATGCCGGCGGTGTCGACGAAGCGGATGGGCCCGTCGTCGGTTTCGATGACGGTGTCGATGGCGTCGCGCGTCGTGCCGGGCAGGTCGTGTACGACGGCCCGCTCGTCGCCGATGAGCCGGTTGAACAACGTGGACTTGCCCACATTGGGCCGGCCCACGATGGCGATGGCGGGCGTGGTGTCGACCGGCTCTTCGTCATCGACTTCGGGCTGCGCCTCCTCGACGGTGGGCAGCAGCTTCACCAGGGCATCGAGCAGGTCGCCCGTGCCCCGGCCGTGCAGCGAGCTGATGGCCCACGGGTCGCCCAGGCCCAGGCGGGTGAAGTCCCACGCGTCGGCCTCGCGGTTCTCCGAGTCGACCTTGTTGGCCACGACCAGCACGGGCTTGCCCGACTTGCGCAGCAGGCGGGCGACGCGCTCGTCCTCGTCGGTGACGCCGACGGTCGTGTCGACCACGAAGAGGAGTGCGTCGGCGTCGGCGATGGCCCGCTCGGCCTGCTGGCTCACCTGGCGGTCGAGGGCATGCTCGGTGTCGAGCCACCCGCCGGTGTCGACGAGGGTGAAGGGCACACCGTTCCACTCGGCGTCGACCTGCTTGCGGTCGCGCGTGACGCCGGGCTTCTCCTCCACGATGGCCTCGCGCCGGCCGATGATGCGGTTGACCAACGTGGACTTGCCCACGTTGGGCCGCCCCACGATGGCGACGACGGGCTTCACGCGGCCAGCACCTTCCTGAGGGACAGGCCGTCGGTGGGAACGATCTCCACCGGGCGGGGCAGGTCGGCGGGCGTGGTGCCGTCGAGGAACATGCCCTTCGACAGGCACACGTCGGGCAGGAGGTAACGGTACCGGCTACCGGCCGGCTCGTCGTTGAGGACGCGGGCGATGTCCTCCCCCACCATCAGGCCGGTGACGCCGGTGTTGCCGCCGAAGAAGCGATTCTCGACGGGCAGGACGCGCACGCCGGGCAGAAGGGGTTGGAGCACCGCTGCACCGTAGGTGCCGGTGAGGATGGTGACCGGACCGGTTGCTCGTCGCCCCTCGGCGGCGGGCGTGTCCTCGGCGGTGCGCACGGCCCGGTACCCCGCGTCGGCCCAGGCGAAGAAGCCTGCCTCGGGGGCGAGGGCGGTGTCGGTGCGGCCGAGGAGTGCTTCCTCGAAGGCGCGGGCCATGCCGATGCCGTCCTCGTGCAGCGGGAAGCCCTCGTACGTCTCCGCGGCGGGGAAGGGGCGACCGGCCAGCAGGTAGTACTCGTCGGCCGCGAAGACGAGGCGGCGGCCGAGGGTCTCGAGGTAGGTGCGCTGCCAGCCCTGCACCAGGTCGACCACCCGCTCCGCCTCGGCGCGCGTGTGGGGGCGCATGGCCGCTTCGTTGTTGTAACGGCTCACGCCCAGGGGCACGACGGCGAGGGAGGCCAACTCGGGGTACTGGTCGAGCACGCCGGTAAGGGTGTCGTCCAGCACGTCGGCGTCGTTCACCCCCGGGCACACCACCACCTGACCATGGACCTCGATGCTGTGATCCAGCAGGGCGCGGAGCCAGCGGAGGCTGGTGGCACCACGGCGGTTGCGCAGCATGTGGGCGCGCAGGTCGGGGTCAGTGGCGTGGATGCTCACGTAGAGGGGGCTGAGCTTCTCGGTGATCACCCGCTCGAGGTCGGCCTCCGTGAAGCGGGTGAGGGTGGTGAAGTTCCCGTAGAGAAAGGACAGGCGGTAGTCGTCGTCCTTCAGGTACAGGCTCTTCCGCAGACCGGGCGGCAGCTGGAAGATGAAGCAGAACTCGCAGTGGTTGTCGCACGTGCGCACCCGGTCGAACACGGCCGACTCCACCTCGGCACCCAGCAGCTCGCCCGCCTCCTTCTCGACCATGAGGGTGAGGGCCAGGCCGCCGCGACCGACCTCCAGCTCGAGCTCGGGCTCGTCAGCAAGGAGCCGGTATTGGATGACGTCACGGGGAGCCTGGCCGTTCATGGCGACGATCTCGTCACCCGGTGCCAGACCGGCCCGGGCAGCCGGCGACTCGGGGTCGACGGCCACCACGCGGGGCAGCGACATGGGTTCCAGAATAGGAGGAAACGGCCGATAGCCTTTGGGGGTGCCCGCCGATCACGTCGATCGCGTCCTCCTTGCCGCTCCCCGGGGCTTCTGCGCCGGCGTGGAGATGGCCATCAAGGCGCTGGCGTGGATGGTGCGGGTCTTCGAGCCGCCCGTGTACTGCTACCACGAGATCGTGCACAACCAGATCGTCGTCGATCGCTTCCGGCGCCTGGGCGTGGTGTTCGTGGACGACGTCTCGGCCGTGCCTGCCGGGGCGCCCTTGATGCTCTCGGCGCACGGCTCGGCGCCCTCGGTGGTGGCCGCGGCCCGGGCCCGGGGCGGTGTGGTCGTCGACGCCGTGTGCCCGCTGGTGACCAAGGTCCACCACGAGGTCAAGGTGCGAGCGGGCAAGGGGTACACCGTCGTCTATGTGGGGCATTCCGGGCATGACGAGGCCGTGGGCACCATGGCGGTCGCACCTGCGGCCGTGCGCTTGGTCGAGCAGGTCGACGATGTGGCTGCGCTGGACCTGCCCGCCCACACACCTGTCGCCTTCTTGGCCCAGACCACGCTGTCGCAGGACGAGTGGTCGGGCGTGCGGGACGCGGCCCAGGCGCGCTTTCCCGGCATGTGGATGCCGGGTCGCAGCGACCTGTGCTTCGCCACCACCAACCGCCAGGCGGCGCTGAAGGCCATCGCCCGCGAGGCCGACGCCGTGGTCGTCATCGGGTCGGCCAACTCGTCCAACACGGTGGCGTTGGAGAAGGTGGCGCGGGCCAGCGGGGCGCCGCTGGTCGTGCGGGTCAACGGGGCCGACGAACTGCCGCCGGGGTTGCGTGGCGTGGTCGGTGTCACCGCCGGCGCGTCGGCACCGGAGGAACTGGTGCGCTCAGTGGTCGACCGGTTGGCGCCGGTCGCCGGCGTCGAGCTGGTCAACGTCACCGACGAGGACGAGTACTTCCCGCCGCCGCCCGAGTTGCGGGGCGTGCTCGACGCGCTGGCCGTGGCCGCCGCCGTGTCGCTGTTCGGGCCCGTGCCCGCAGCCAGCGTGCTGGTGGACGACCGCCAGGTGGCGGCCAGCGACGTGCTCGACGCGCTCGCCGGCTGACCCGCCGGGTGAAAGACTTTCGTCCATGACGTTCACGCGCATGGACGAATCGACGGCCGAGCAGTGGGCCCGGATCGGGGCTGAGCACGTGAAGCACCAAGACCGTACGGCCGATCGGGTCCTGTGGCTCCTGCGATCGCTGGGCGAGATCGTCGAGGGCTTCGCCACCGACCAGCTCACGCACTGCCTGCAGACGGC
>DASRGI010000146.1:0-3689 GCA_035651095.1 Acidimicrobiales bacterium
GCACCTCCTCCATGCGGTCGTCCAACTCGCCGTTGCGGATGGCGGTGGCCAGGGCGGCCTCGTCCGGCATGCCCAGCGCGGCGAGGCCGGCGGCGTGCTCAGAGGCCTGCTCGGGACCGAGGGTGAGCTCGCGCTCGACCATGCGCAGCACGTTCACCGACACCCGGGTGAGGAACTGCTGGCGCCCTTCCAACGACGGGAGCAGGTCACCCTCGAGGAACTCGCGCACGGCCTCGACCAGCCCGGCTGCATCAGGGATGTCATGGGGGATCACGGCAGCAGCTCCAGCACGTCCCACTCCGCTTCACACACCCGCCGGCCAATCGCCGCCAACTCCACGGACCGCATCATGCCGGACACATGGGTCATGGTCTGCATCATGCAGATGACGCCCCAACGCAGGTTGGCGAGCAACTCCCACCAGTGCAACACGTCGCGGTCGACCTTGCGGCCGCCCGCCGACTCGTAGGCGTCGACGAGGTCGTCGTAGCTGCCGAACCCGCCCGCGGGCAGCGGCGAGCCGAAGCGCCACGGCTTGGCGCACACCCACCCGAGGTCCTCCATGGGATCGCCGATGTGGGCCAGCTCCCAGTCGATCACGGCCCGCAACCCGTCGGGGCCGACGATGAAGTTGCCGGTGCGGAAGTCGCCGTGCACGAGGGTGGACTCCGACGGGCTGACGTCCGGCCGGTGGTTCTCCAGCCAGCGGAAGGCGAGGTCGAAGGTGGGGTGCGGCTGGGCGAAGCCGTCCGCCACGCGCCGCATGTCGCCCAGGGGGTCGGGATGGGACAGGTCGGCGAACTCCTCGGCCGGCATGGCGTGGATGCCGGCCAGGGCCGCGCCGATCTGGCCCGCCAGCCGGGGCCGGGCGGCCGAGAAGTCGTCGTCTCGCAACAGCTTGCGAGCGATGGTCTCGCCCTCGACGGCGGCCGACACCAAATGGCTGGTGTCGCTGAACACGACCTCGGGCACGGGGACGCCCGCTCGGGCGGCGGCGCGCATGAGGCGGGCGTCGGTGCTGAGGTCGACGCCGGTGTGCGAGCACTGCACGATCAGCGGCCGCCCACCGGCCGCGAACGACCACGTCTCGCGGGACGCGCCACCGGAGAGGCGGCGCAGGCCATCGACCGGCTGGCCCAGTCGCTCCTCCAGCCGGTCCTTCAGTTGCTCGGCCCGGCTCACGGGGAGACCAGGGCCCGGATGGCCCCTTCCAGGGCACCGGCCGACAGCTCGGGAAGGGTCAGGTGGCGGGCGCCCATGGCGTCGGCCAGGACCCGCGCCAGGCCCAGGCGGGTGGGGCCGTCCTCGGCGTCGATCACGGCCGCGGCCACGCCCCGGCGCTTGACCTCAGCCGCCGCGACCATGGCCGCGTCCACCGGATCGGTGCCGTCGGGGCCGGACGTCGCCCGCCCGTCGGACACCAGCACCAGCAATGGTTGCTGGTCGCCGCTGGTGCGGGCCACGCGCAGGGCGGCGTCGATGCCGGCCGCGAGCGGCGTGCGACCGCCGGTGGGCAACGCCGCCAGGCGGGCCTTGGCCACTTCCACGCTGCCCGTGGGGCGCAGGGCCACATCGGCCCCGTCGTCCCGGAACGTCACCAATGCCACTCGATCCCTCCGTTGGTAGGCATCCAAGAGGATGGAGAGAACGGCCCCTTTGGCCGCCTCCATGCGCCGGTCGGCACCCATCGACCCCGACGCGTCGACGGCCAGCACCACCAGGTTCCCGGCCCGCTGCTCGCGCACCGCTTCCCGCAGGTCCTCGACGGCCAGGACGGGCCCGCCGTCCACGGCCCGGCGCACCACCGCGGCGCGGGCCGTGGCACCCACGGCCAGCGAGGTGATGGGCCGGTCGGGGTCGGCGGGGCGGTCGGTGACCAGGCGGCCGCGCGGGCCTTGGGTGGTGGTGCGGCGGCCGGTTGCGTCGGGACCGGCGCCGCGCGTCGCTTCCAGGCGGACGATGCGGGTGGGGGCGTCGGCCCGGGCGTTGCGGTCTTCGGGCACGGGGGCGGTGGCGCCCTGGTCCTCGCCCTCGTCCTGCGGTGGGTCGTCGAAGGCCTGTTCGAGTTCCTGCTCGCTGATGCCCGGGTCCTCGAACGGGCTGCGCCGGCGGCGGTGGGCCAGCGCGAGCGGCGCCACCCGGCGCACGTCGTCCTCGGTTGCTTCGGACCGGCCCTCCCATCCGGCCAGGGCGGCGGCCGCCCGGCAGATGGCGAGGTCGGCCCGCAGGCCCTCGGCACCCACCGCCGCGCACACCCGGCTCACCGTGTCGATCAGCCCAACGGGCAGGGTCGCGGGTGCGGCGGCTTGCAACCGCTCGGCCAGGGCCGCGTCCGCGGCCGCCCACTCGCCGGTCACGTCGCCGGCGTCGAACCGCAGGCGGCGGCGTACGGCTTCGGCCCGCACCACGGGATCGATGGGCGCGGCCACGTCCACGGCCAGGCCGAAGCGGTCGAGCAACTGGGGGCGCAGCTCGCCCTCCTCGGGATTCATGGAGCCGATGAGCACGAAGCGGCTGGGGTGCTGGTGGGACACGCCCTCGCGCTCCACCCGGTTCACGCCCGACGCGGCCACGTCGAGCAGCACGTCGACCAGATGGTCGGGCAGCAGGTTGACCTCGTCGACGTAGAGCACGCCGCCGTGGGCGTCGGCCAGCAGGCCGGGCTGGAAGCGGCGCTCGCCCTCGGTGAGGGCCGCGGCCACGTCGATGGAGCCGACCACCCGGTCCTCGGTGGCGCCCACGGGCAGCTCCACGAACGGCGCGTCGCCCAGGAGGCCGGCCAGGGCGCGGGCCAGCGTGGACTTGGCGCTCCCCTTCTGGCCCCGCAGCAGCACGCCCCCGATGGCGGGGTCGACGGCGGCCAGCAGTAGGGCCAGCTTGAGGTCGTCCTGCCCGACCACGGCGCTGAACGGGAACCCACCCGCGTTCTCGTTGCGTTCGCTCTCGGTAGGCGAGCGGAAACGCAACGAGAAGGGATTGGGGGTGTCGGTCATCGGGATTCCTCCCATCCTTCCGCTTCGAGCAGGGCCGAGCGCAACGTGCTCAGCGCGGTGTCACTGGCATCCCACATGCCCCGCTCGACCGCCTCGAGCAACCGCTCGCTGATGGACCGCAGGGCCCACGGGTTCGACTGCTCGAAGAACTTGCGCACGCCGGGGTCGGCGACGTAGGCCTCGGTCACCCGCTCGTACATCCAGTCCTCCACCACCTGGGCGGTGGCGTCGTACCCGAACAGGTAGTCGACCGTGGCCGCCATCTCGAAGGCGCCCTTGTAGCCGTGCCGCTGCATGGCCCCGATCCACTTGGGGTTGACCACGCGGGTGCGCACCACCCGCGCCGCCTCCTCGGCCAGCGAGCGCACCCGGGGTTTGGCGGGGTCGGCCGAGTCGCCGAACCAGGCCTTGGGCTGGCTGCCGGTGAGGGCCCGGATGGTGGCGACCATGCCGCCGTGATCCTGGAGGTAGTCGTCCGAGTCGAAGATGTCGTGCTCGCGGTTGTCCTGGTTCTTGACCGCAACCTCGATGCGGGCGAAGCGGCGGCGCATGGCGTCGGCGGCGGGGACGCCCATGCCGTTGCGGCCGTAGGCGAAGCCCGACCAGGCTTCGTAGACGGCGGCAAGGTCGTCGTCGCTGCGCCAGTCCCTCGATTCGAGGAGGGGCAGGATGCCCGAGCCGTAGGCCCCGGGCTTG
>DASRGI010000147.1:0-11377 GCA_035651095.1 Acidimicrobiales bacterium
GGTGTGGTTCTCCTCCTTGATCCGCACCCGCTCCTTGGCCTCGACCGCCTGGTGCAGCCCGTCCGACCAGCGCCGGCCTTCCAGCACGCGGCCGGTGAACTCATCGACGATCTTCACCTCGCCGTCCTGCACGATGTAGTCGTCGTCCCGCTTGTACAGCTCCTTGGCGCGCAGGGCCTGGGTGAGCTGGTGGACGTAGTTCACCGACACCAGGTCGTACAGGTTGTCGACCCCCAACTGGCGCTCGACCTTCTCGATGCCCTCCTCGGTGGGCACCACCGTGCGCTTCTCCTCGTCGACCTCGTAGTCGCTGTCCCGCACCAGGCCCCGGGCGATGCCGGCGAACTGGTAGTAGAGCCGGGCCGACTCGGACGCCGGACCGCTGATGATCAGGGGCGTGCGGGCCTCGTCGATGAGGATGGAGTCGACCTCGTCGACGATGGCGTACACATGGCCCCGCTGCATCATCGCCTCGCGGCTACGGGCCATGTTGTCGCGCAGGTAGTCGAACCCGAACTCGCTGTTGGTGCCGTAGGTGATGTCGCAGGCGTAGGCCTGCTGCTTCAGCTGCCAGTCCTCGACGTCGGGTACGACCAGGCCCACGCTGAGACCCAGCCAGCGGTGGATCTGGCCCATCCACTCGGCGTCGCGGCGGGCCAGGTAGTCGTTCACCGTGACCAGGTGGACTCCCCGGCCGGTGAGGCCATTGAGGTACACGGGGAGGGTCGACACCAGGGTCTTGCCCTCACCCGTCTTCATCTCGGCGATCCAGCCGAAGTGGAGGGCGGCGCCACCCATGAGCTGCACGTCGTAGTGGCGCTGCCCGATGGTGCGCTTGGCCCCTTCCCGGACCACGGCGAAGGCCTCGATCAGGATCTCGTTGAGGGCGTCGACCTCGCTCTCGCCGGCGGCGGCGGCGTTGCCCAGGCGCTCACGGAACTCGACGGTCTTGTGGCGAAGGGCGTCGTCGGAGAGCGCCTGCATCTCGGGCTCGAAGGCGTTGATGTCCGGGACGATCTCGGCCAATCGCTTGACCTTCCGCCCCTCGCCCGCCCGGAGGACTTTCGAAAGCACGCTCATGGGGGCTCCATGCTACCGGCCTGTCCCGGTCTGGGGACCGGCGGCGGCGCCTCGGCCCTTCTCGTTGCGTTCGCTTCCGGTAGGCGAGCGTGGGCGCAACGAGAAGCCCGGCGACGGGAGCGGTCAGTCCTCGCGGATGTCGAGCAGGCGCTCCCGCACGGCGTAGATCACGGCCTCCATGCGGTTGTGCAGGTGCAGCTTCTCCAGGATGTTGCGGACGTGGTTCTTGACGGTGTTCTCGGAGATGTACAGGTCGTCGGCGATCTCCCGGTTGCTCATGCCCTTGGCCACCAGGCGGAGCACCTCGATCTCCCGGCTGGTGAGCGCCGGAGCCGGGAACTGCTGCTTCTCCTCGGCCCGCTTGACCAGGGCGTTGAACTCGTTGAGCAGCTTCGACGCCATCGACGGGGAGATGAGGCTCTGGCCCTGGACCACGGCCCGGATGGCCTCGGCCACCTCCTCGACCGAGATCTCCTTCAGGAGGTAGCCGTTGGCGCCGGCCTTGATGGCCTCGTAGAGGTCGTCCTCCTCGTCGCTGACCGTCAGCATGAGGATCTTGGTGGTGGGCACCCGGTCCCGGATGGAGCGGGCCGCCTCGATGCCGTTGACCTTGGGCATGCGCACGTCCATCAGGACGACGTCGGGCGCCAGTTCCTCGGCCTTCTCGATGGCCTCGTCGCCATTCTCGGCCTCCGCCACGACCTCGATGCCATCCTCCGTGCCCAGCACGACGTACAGGCCGCGACGGAACAGCGCCTGGTCGTCTGCGATGAGCACGCGTATGACCTCGTCTGCACCGCGCGAATGGTCGTCGGTCACCAATCCCCCTGTCGGTCTAGGTGGCGTCGATTAAGCCGATTTGCCCATCGTTCCGCCGGTACACAACCGCTGCCCGCTCCGTCTCGGAGTTGGTGAAGAGGAAGAAGTCGTGGCCGAGGAGGTCCATCTGCAACGCCCCCTCCTCCGGCGTCATGGGTTTGATGGAGAACTGCTTCGTCTTGACGATCCTTGCGTGGCCCTCATCGGCATCATCAACCGCACCATGAGGACTAGCGCGGTCAGGTTCGAAGTCTAACGATCCCCGTCGCCGAACATGTGAACGGGCAAGTAGACGGCCCTTGAGGCGCTCCATGCGGTGCTCGAGCTTGTCAACCACCCTGTCCACTGCGATGAGGGCGTCGCCCGCCGCGGCCCGGGCGCGAACGATGTGACCATGCCCGTGCATCGTCACCTCGCAGACCTCCCGCTCGGAGATGCGAGGGTTGCGCTCTTCAGTGAAACGGACCTCGGCGCGGTCCATGCCGTCGAGGAAGCGGCTCAGCCGCAGGACCTTCTCCTCGACCGCGGCGCGCAGGGTCTCGGGCACCTCGACGTTGCCGTGGCGGATAGCGATCTCCATGCGACCTCCTGGGGTGGGGTTGGACGGGATGGTTCGAGGGCGCGTGGGCCTCATGCGGCTGACCTGGTCTTTGCCCCCACACTCGCCTGCAGAGGGGGTGGCAGGGCCGGCGGCGGCGGCGCCGGAGCGCCCTGCACCGCTCGATGACCGTGCTTCGCCCCTTCTCCACCCGGCGCCGGGACTCGGCGACCGGACGGGCAGGGCTTACTCCTAAGCCGCACCATGCTCAGCAACCATGCGTTGCCTTACGTGGGTCGTTTCGCCTGCGACTGGCTTCGACTTGCAACCACAGACCCGCATGAGGCCCATGGGGCAGTCTACGAGCGCGGCTGCGGGCCCGCGGCATGCGCACCGTGCTGCAGCTACGGCAGACGGTTGCCGATCATGCAATCCAGCAGGCGGGCCGCCACTTCCTCGGCTCGGCACCAGCTGGGTGACGCCAGTAGCTGCCGGGCCCGGGCCACGGCCTCGGGTCTGACCACGGGCGCGACGAGGAGGCCGTCCAGCCTCGCCTCGGAAGCGCTCGTCTCCAGTGCGTGCATCACGGTGTTCGGCTCCTGCCCTCGCTCGATCCGCCCGTCGTCCATGTACCTCTGAGCTTCGGTTCACGCGGCGACCACCTTGAGTGGTCGAAGGACTAGTCGGGCTCGTCATGCGCCCATTTGTCCGGTCAGCCGACCGGTACTGGTCATGGCGGCGTGGGGCGCGCTGGGAGTCGCGCCGCCCGGTTCGGCCGCGCCGACTTCGTCATCGCGCGGTGCGCTCGGCCGAACGGGTGCGAGCGGATCAGGCGCGGCGGCCGGCGACGAGGGCCACCACCTCCTCTGCCCCGATCGACCGCAGGGCGCGCCCGGCGGCCGAGAGCGTGGCTCCCGTGGTGAGCACATCGTCGACCAGGAGGACGCAGGCGGGCGAGGCCCGGGGCCCGGGCGTGAAGGCAGGAAGCGTGCGCCGCTCGGCCCGGGTGCGCCCGGTCTGGGGCGGGCCGGGCAGCCGGCGCAGGAGGCCCATGACGGGCAGGTGCAGCCGATGACCCACGGCCCGGGCCAGCAGCTCCGCCTGGTCGAACCCCCGCTGGCGCCGGCGCGAGGGGGTGGTGGGCGCCCAGGTGACGGCCTGGACCGGCGCCGCCGCGCCCCCACCGGCCGCTCGCACCAGGGCGGCCATGGCCGCGGCCAACCAGGCCACCGGCGAGCGCCGGTTGCGGTACTTCAGCTGGGCGATGACCTCCCGGGCGGCGCCCTCGTAGGCCAGCGCCGCCAGGACGATGTCGATCCCCGGCGGCGGCGGGATGGGCGCCGGGCGCACGAGGGTGGCCGCGCACGCCGGGCAGGGCGACGGGCCCGGTCGAGAACACGCGGCGCAGGCGGTGGACAGCAGCATGGGGCGGAGTATGACGAGGGGGTGTGACACCGTCCGCCCGCCCGGAACGTGCCAGGCGTCCTCCGTTCGATGCCATGGCAGGACGCCTTCCTTGCCCGCACCGCTCAGATGGCGGATGGAAGGTGTCTCACCGATCGCCGACACGGAGGTCGTGTGCCAGGAGCGGCACGCGCGCCGCTACCCTCGTCGTCCGTGCTCCCCGCCGCCCGACGTGACCTGGCCCGCCGGTGGGCCCGGCTCATGGTGGGGTGCACGCTGCTGGGACTCGGGTCGGCCCTGATGGTCGCCTCCCATCTGGGCCTGGCGCCGTGGGACGTCCTGCACCAGGGCATCGCCCGCCACACCGGCCTGGCCATCGGCACCGTGGGCATCGGCGTGGGCGCCGCGGTGCTGATGGCGTGGGTCCCCGTCCGCCAGCGCCTGGGCGTCGGCACGGCGGCGAACGTGCTGATCGTGGGCCTGTCGGTCAACGCCGGCCTGGCCGCCCTGCCCACCCCCAGCCCCTCGGCGGTCGTCGCCCGGTGGGCCTACCTCCTGAGCGGCATCGCCGTCATCGGGTTCGGGACCAGCCTCTACATCAGCGCCCACCTGGGCCCCGGCCCACGCGACGGCGTCATGACCGGGCTGTCCCGGCGAACGGGCCGCTCCATGGGTGCCGTGCGCTGCCTCATGGAGGTCACCGTCCTCGTGGCGGGCATCGCCCTGGGCGGAACGGCCGGCGTGGGCACCGTGCTCTTCGCCCTGGCCGTGGGACCGATCATCCAGGTGTCGCTGGGACTGCTGACCCGGCCGCTCCTGTTGCCACCAGTCCCGCCAGTGCCGCCGGGTATGGCGGTCGCGCCACCCCCTGGTCCGTGACGATGGCGGTCACCAGCGACGCGGGCGTGACGTCGAAGGCCCGGTTCTCCACCGCCACCCCGGCGGGCGCCACCGCCTGACCGCCGACGAACCGCACCTCGTCGCCCGGCCGCTGCTCCACGGGGATGGCCGCCCCGTCCGGACACGCCAGGTCGACGGTCGACACCGGCGCGGCCACGTAGAAGGGCACGCCGTGATAGGCGGACAGCACGGCCAGGCCATACGTGCCCACCTTGTTGGCCACGTCGCCGTTGGCGGCGATGCGGTCGGCGCCCACCACCACGCAGTCGACTTCACCGCCGGCCATGAGCGAGCCGGCCATCACGTCGGCCACCAGCGTGGCCGGGATGCCCAGCCGGTCCAGTTCCCACGCCGTCAACCGGGCGCCCTGCAGCACGGGGCGGGTCTCGTCCACCCATACCGTCGGGCGCTTGCCCGCCTCCCACGCGGCTCGGATGACGCCCAGCGCCGTGCCGTAGCCCACGCAGGCCAGCGAACCGGCGTTGCAGTGCGTGAGCACCCGCCCGTCGAGCGGGATGAGCGGCGCCCCGAACGCTCCCAACCGGCGGTTGCGGGCCACGTCGTCGGCAGCCAGCACCACCGCGGCAGCCACCGGGTCCGAAGCGGCCAGCGCCCGGGCCACCCCCCAGGCCAGGTTCACGGCCGTGGGCCGGGTGGCCACCAGCCGGGCGGCCGCGGCATCGACGTCCTCACCGCGGACGGACGCCAGCGCCACCCCCATGGCCCCGGCCACGCCCAGGGCCGGTGCACCCCGGATGGCCAACGTTGTGATGGCGGCACACAAGGATGCAACGGTCTCGCACGACAGTTGGACGAGCTCCGAAGGCAGGCGCCGCTGGTCGATCAGGCGCACCGCGGCCGGCGGCCCCGGCACCCACTCGATGGTGGGCGGGATCTCACCCAAGTGAGGCAACCGTGTCGCGCACGCCACCCTCGGGGCCGTCGGGGTGGTCGTGGGCGGCCGACCCGAGGAGCATCAGTAGCCCGCCCCCGCCCGCCCGATCGGCAAGCTCGCGAGCGTTCTTGGGCCCCACGCCCCCGCCCAGCACCGCGACGGCGGGCGCAGCCGTTCCCAGCGGTCCCCGGGCCGCCTCCAGTTGGCGGTCGACGTCCTCGTCGCTGTCGAACAGCTTGCCGCCGTAGGCGCCGACCTGGACGAAGTCGGCGCCGGCCAGGCGGGTGAGCTGCACGAGCACGTCGCCCCGCACCCCGAAGCGATCGCCCCGGGCCCACGGGCCCGAGCCCACCCGGTGGGCGAAGATGGGCACGCCCAGGTCCGCCTCCCGCAAGGCCAGCACGGCGTCGAGCCCCTGGGTGAAGGCGTTGACCATGACGCCGGTGGCGCCCAGGTCGACCACCTGCCGGGCCCGCTGCACCAGCGTGGCCGTGGGCCCGGTGATGTTGGGCGTGTAGATCACCGACGGATGGACGGACGAGGCCACCGCCGTCACCCGGTCGGCCAGCGGGCACCAGGCGGGGTCGCCCAGCAGCTCGTCGTCCTTGATCAGCGATGCGCCGCCCCGGGCCAGGGCGCCGGCCACCGACGCGAACTCGTCGGGCGACAGGCCGAGGGACGGCTTGACGATGGCGCCGACCCGCACCCGGTGGTCGGCCGGGAAGGCGGGACCGGGGAACATGCCGTCGGGTAGCTCCAGGCCGATGAGCCGGCACCGGGTGAACGCCCGCGTCTCCACGCCCTCCCCCGCCACCAGGGCGGACAGGAGCATGGGGAGGTTGCGGCCCCAGTTCCCCTCGGGGAACTCGAGCACGGCGATGCCGCCCTCCTCGGACACGGTGCCGCCCCGCACGAAGCGAGGCCCGTCGGGCATGCCCAACGACTCCTCCAGGGCCAGCGCGGCGGCCGACCCCGGCGGTTCGAGCTCGTACGTGGCCCGGATCACGCCGGGCAGGCTAGGCGGACCCAGCGGTTCCGCCGCGGGGCTACGTGCCGACGGTCCAGGACGCCAGGTAATGCGCCTGCTCGGGCGTGAGCCGGTCGATCGCCACCCCCATGGTCTCCAGCTTGAGGCGGGCGATCTCCTGGTCGATGTCGTGGGGCATGTCGTAGACGCGGGGCTCGAGCGACCGGCCCTGCTGCAACGCCCACTCGGCGGCCAGCGCCTGGTTGGCGAAGCTCATGTCCATCACGTCGGCCGGGTGACCCTCGGCCGCGCCCAGGTTGACCAGCCGGCCCTCGGCGACCACGAACACCCGGCGGTCACCGTCGATGAGGTACTCCTGCACGAACGGGCGCACCTCCCGCTGGCGCTCGCCCGGGGCCATGGCCGACAGCGCCTTCAGGTCGATCTCGATGTCGAAGTGGCCGGAGTTGGCCAGGATGGCGCCGTCCTTCATGACCTCGAAGTGCTGTTTGCGGAGCACGTCGCGGTTGCCGGTGACGGTGATGAACACGTCGCCCTCGCGGGCGGCCTCGTCCATCGACACGACGCGGAACCCGTCCATCACCGCTTCCAGGGCGCGCAGCGGGTCGACCTCGGTGACGTAGACCTGGGCACCCAACCCGCGGGCCCGGGACGCAACGCCCTTGCCGCAGTAGCCGTACCCGGCGACGACGACCTTCTTGCCCGCGAACAGCACGTTGGTGGCCCGGATGATCCCGTCGAGGGTGGACTGGCCGGTGCCGTAGCGGTTGTCGAACATGTGCTTGGTGTCGGCGTCGTTGACGGCGACGATCGGGTACTTCAGGGCGCCGTCCTTCTCCATGGCCCGCAGGCGGATGACGCCGGTGGTGGTCTCCTCGGTGCCCGCCACCACGTCACCGACCTGCTCGGGCCGGTTGCGGTGCAGCCGCGACACCAGGTCGCACCCGTCGTCCATGGTGAGCTGCGGGCGCTCGTCGAGCACGGCGTCGATGTGGCGGAAGTAGGTCTCCTCGTCCTCGCCCTTGATGGCGAACACGGCGATGCCCTCGTCCCGCACCAGCGAGGCGGCCACGTCGTCCTGGGTGGACAGCGGGTTGGACGCGCACAGGGCCACATTGGCCCCGCCCGCCTTCAACGCCCGCAGCAGGTTGGCCGTCTCGGTGGTGACGTGCATGCACGCGGCGAAGGTCACGCCTTCGAACGGGCGCTCCTTGGCGAAGCGCTCGCGGATCGAGCGCATGACCGGCATGCGCCCATCAGCCCAGGCGATGCGCTGCTTGCCCAGATCGGCCAACTTGGAATCGGCGATGTCGAAGTTCACGTGTCTACGAGCCTTTCTGCTTCATTCAGAAGCGGCGAGTCGTTGCTTGATGTCGACCAGGACGGAGACCGGCCCCGGGTCGATGCCTTCGTGGAACGCCAGGTGGAGCGACACGAAGTCGCCCATGAGCACGAGGTCGAGCAGCTGGGCGAGGTCGCCCTCGCCTTCGGCCCACACCTCCTCGACCGTGGAGACGGCCTCGCGCAGGTAATCGTCCACGATGTCGAAGCGGCGGATGACCTGCGGGTGCTCGTTCTCGTGCCGGAGCTTGACGATGCTCATCACCTGGCGGGTGACGTCGCCGTGTTGGCCCCAACCACACACCTCGTTGTGGCACAGCTCGGGGTGTACCGACCAGAACGCCGGGGCCTTGGCGTTCTCGTTGATCTGCGTCTTCCAGCGCTGGGCAGCCGCCGCTCCCAGCGAGTGCGACGACTGGATGAGGGGCAGGGTGCGGCCGATGCGCCGGGCCAGCTCGCGGGCGGGATTGGCGTCCTTCACCAACTGGTCGCGGCGGCGCTTGAGCTGGTCGACGGCCAGTTGGATCCACTGGCCCGCGCCGGGGAAGAGGCCCACGTCCTCCAGCACCACGAGAGGCGGGATGGCCATGGCGCCCAGGGCGGCCCGGGGCTGCGGGATGGTGTCGGGCACGGGAACCACGGGCGCCCCCCACGCCGACGCCAGCTTGCCCAGCTCGCCCCCACTGGTGACGGCCACGACCTTGGCGCCCTGCACGGCCGCCTCCGACGCCGCCTCCAACGTCTCCTCGGTGTTGCCCGAGAAGGAGATGGCGAGCACGAGCGAGCCCTCACCGACGAACGCCGGCAGCGTGTACGACTTCACCACCACCACGGGCACGGACATGAAGGGACCGGCCGCAGCGACCAGGATGTCGCCGGCAATGCCGCTGCCGCCCATGCCCAGCACGACCACGTTCTCGATGCCCTCGCGCGCCGGCAGCCCCTCGAGCCCTCGCGACGCGACGACCGCCGCCTCCACCTGCTCGGGGAGGGCGGCCGTCACCTCGTACATGTGCTGCGTGTCCAGCCAGCTCACTTGGCGGCCTCGAACGTCGGCTTGATCCCCTCGGCCTCGGCCTTGTCGACCAGGCGCCGGTGCTCGTCGTCGGCCACCGTCTCGGCCTCGTCGATCAGCATGATGGGGATGCCGTCGCGCACGGCGTAGCGCCGGTGCAGCCGGGGGTTGTAGAGCGCCTGCTCGTCGGCGAAGAACAGCAGCGGTCCCTTGTCCTCCGGGCAGGCCAGGATGGCGAGCAACTGCGGATCCAGTGCGGGGCTCGGGCTCGTCACGAGGATGCCTCCTTGATGATGTGCAGGACCTCCTGCGCCTTGACGTCGCACTCCTGCCGGGTGCGCGCCTCCAGGTTCAGGCGGAGCAGCGGTTCGGTGTTGGAGGGGCGCAGGTTGAACCACCACTCCCCCAGGTCGACGGTGAGCCCGTCCAGCCAGTCCTGTTCGGCGTGGGAGAAGACCTCGGCCACGTGCTGGATGACGGCCGCGGGATCGTCGACCCGCGTGTTGATCTCGCCCGACTGGGCGTAGCGCTCGAAGGGCTTGCGCACCTCCGAGAGCGGCTGGTCGGCCTTGGACAGCAGCTCCAGGACGACCACCGCGGCGATGAGCCCGGAGTCGGCCCGGTAGTTCTCGGCGAAGTAGTAGTGGCCCGAGTGCTCGCCACCGAAGACGGCGCCCGTCTCGGCCATCTTCTCCTTGATGAACGAGTGGCCGACCCGGGTGCGCACGGGCGTGCCCCCGTTCTCCCGGATGACCTCGGGCACGGCCTTGGAGCAGATGAGGTTGTGGATGATGGTGGCGCCGGGATGGCGCTCGAGCATGGCCTTGGCCACCATCGCCGTGGTGAGCGACCCGGACACGAGTTGGGCCTTCTCGTCCACGAGGAACACGCGGTCGGCGTCGCCGTCGAAGGCCAGGCCGACGTCGGCATCCACCTCCAGCACCCGGGCCTGGAGGTCCTTCAGGTTCTCGGGCTGGATGGGGTCGGCCGGGTGGTTGGGGAACGTGCCGTCGAGCTCCGGGTAGAGGATCTCCAGGTCGAAGGGCAGGCCCTCGAACACGGGCGGGACCACGAGGCCGCCCATGCCGTTGGCCGTGTCGGCCACGACCTTCATGGGCTGCAGGACCTTGACGTCCACGAAGGAACGCACGTGGTCGGCATAGGCCTCGATGAGCGATTGCTGCGTGACCTTCCCGGGCTCGACATCGGGCTTGGGCACGGCCTGCCCCGTCTCGATCAGGTCACGGATCTGGCGCAGGCCGGTGTCCTCGCCGACCGGTGCGGCACCGGCCCGGCACAGCTTGATGCCGTTGTACTGCGCCGGGTTGTGCGAGGCCGTGAACATGGCACCGGGAGCGTCCAGCTTGCCGCTGGCGAAGTACATGAGGTCGGTGGAGGCCATGCCCAGGTCGACCACGTCGACACCCCGGCTGGTGACCCCGGTGACGAAGGCCTGGGTGAGCTCCACGCCCGACGGCCGCATGTCGCGGGCGACGAGGATGCGCGGTGGATCGCCCAGGAAGGCGGCGAAGGCGGCACCGATCTGGAGCGTCAGCTCGGCATTGATCTGATCGGGGTAGGTGCCGCGGATGTCATAGGCCTTGAAGATGGCGTCGAGGGGGGACATTTCGGGGGGTCAGGTTAGTTGGCCGTGTCGGAGTACTTCCCGGCCGACGCCCACTGCCGGATGCGCAGGAGGTCCTTCACCATGCGCATGGCGTCGTTGCCCACCCGCACGGTGGACGCCTCGGTGTTGGCCACCTCCACCGGCACCTCCACCAGCGACAGCCGGTGGCGTTCGGCCAGGTGGAAGATCTCGACGTCGAAGGCGAACCCGTCGATGCGGGCCTTGGAGAACAGGAGCTTGGCCACGTCGGAGCGGAAGGCCTTGAGCCCGCACTGCGTGTCCCGGTAGGCGCCCAGCAGGACCACGAGCGTGAACATATTGAAGAGACGACCAGTCAATTCACGAAGCCGCCGGGCATGCACGAGGGTCGTCGTGTGGGTGTGGCGGCGGCTACCCACCACCATGTCCCATCCGGCCTCCACCTGCTCCAGCAGCCGCACCAGCTGCTCGGGCGGGTAGGCCAGGTCGGCGTCGGTGAAGGCGATGGCCCGGCCCCGGGCGGCCAGCACGCCCGCCCGCACGGCCGCCCCCTTACCCCTGTTCTCGGGCACGACGACCACCTGGTCGGCGCCACCGGCCCGGGCCGCCTCATCGGTGCCGTCCCCAGAGCCGTCGTCCACCACCACGACCTCGTGCTCGACCCCGGCCCCGTCCAGCGCCTCGTGTACCCGAGCGACGGTGGGGCCGATCTCGTCGGCAGCGTGATAGGCGGGGATGACGACGCTGAACCGCAGGTCCCCGGGAGGTGCGTGGTCCGCACCTGTCAGGCG
>DASRGI010000148.1:0-12105 GCA_035651095.1 Acidimicrobiales bacterium
CTACTACGACCAGCGCCGAGCAGCCGACGACACCCACCACCAAGCACTCCGGACCCTCGGCAACCGACTCGTCGGCATCCTCCACGGATGCCTCGCACACCACGTCACCTACGACGAAACCGTGGCCTGGGGGCACCGCTCCGCGAACAATCTCACCGAGGCCGCTTGACAGCTTCGGGGCGTGGGATGTCTAGATGGCGAAGAACAGCCGGCGGAACTGGTCGGCGGTGGCCCGGTCGCCTCGTACGGTGCCCCCGTTGATGCGCCCGTAGGCGACCAGGGTCAAGGTGGCGGGGTCGAACTCGAGGGTGGCGGGACAGTCGTCGATCGAGCCGGGCGTGAACTGCACGCCCTCGCTGGTGACATCGGCCCGGGTGTCGCCGCCGTTCACGCCGCTGACCCGGATGCCCACCGAGTACGGCGCCGTGACCGCCGACGTGTCGGCCGTGGCCCCCCACAGGATGAAGATCAACGGGACGAGCAGGTCGGCCGCGTCGCCGGTGATGCCGTGGGGTCCGCCCTGCCCCTGGCCCTGGCGGATATCCCACGAGTGGACGGTGTAGTCCACCAGTTGGAAGATCGGGTAGAACATCGCCGGCAGCGGGCCCATGTAGTTGTGGGGCACGAGCAGGTTGCCCCAGTCCTCGGCCGACAAGCCGTCGAACACTTCGAGCATGCGGTGGGCGTCGTCGCGCAGCCGGTCGAGCAGTTCGTCCTGAGGCACCTTGCGGAAGGCCTTGGCGCCTTCGTCCACCAGCTGGGACATGATGCGCAATCCGTGCGGTTGGGGCGCGGTGCCACCGTTGCGGGCGATGTCGAAGGCGGGGAGGTAGCCCTCGGTGGTGTCGACCAGGTGACCGATCACGTCCCGGGCTCCCCACCCGGCGCAGGCGGTGGGCGCGTCCCATGCCGCGGGCCCGTGCACCAGAGCGAAGGTGTCGTCGATCTCTCGACGGAGGACACCGAGGAGACGGTCCTGGCAGGCAGGGTCTCGAAAGTCCCAGGACGGGTCGGTCATGTCGCATGCCCCCTTGGTTGTTCGATGCTCGTGCGATGGTACGCCTCGCCGAGGAATTCGTTGAGGCCCGGTGTGGTGGTCACCGCACCGGCGCGGTCGACCACGAGGGCTTGGGCGCCGGTGCCGCCGAGCAGGTCGAACGGATGGGCCGCCCCGCGCAGCAGCACGGCCTTGGCCAGCACCTCGGCCACCCAGCCCTGCCCGGTCACCACGGTGGCGAGGGTGAGGTCCGTGTCCGACGGGAGGCCCGTCGCCGGGTCGATGAGATGGTGGCGCTGCTCGCCGTTCGACACCCACTGCCGGCGCAACGTGGTCGACGTGGCCACGGCGCCGTCGGTCAGCCCGAGCACGGCGATGGGCTCGTCCGACCACGGGTGCTCGACGGCCACCGTCCACCCGCCGTCGGCCGGGCCCACGCCCCGCACCCGCACATCGCCCCCGAGGTTGACGCACACACCCTCGGCCCCTGCGGCCATGACGTCCTCCGCCACCAGGTCGGCGGCCAGGCCCTTGCCGATACCGCCCGGGTCGAAGCCGGTGCCGGCCGGCAGCCGGACCGTCTCGCCCGTGATCTCGATGCGCGCCGCACCCAGTTGGAGCGGGCTGGTGCCGAGCGCGGGGTCGGGGCCCGGCTCCTCGCCCAGCTTCTCAAAGGAGCGGTCGTAACCGGCCCGCAGCACGGCGCCCAGCACGGTGGGGTCGTAGCTCCCACCCGAGAGGTGCCACGCCTCGAGGGCCCGGCGCACCAACTCGGCCGTGTCGGCCGACACGCGCATCGGCACCCCCGGGTGCTCGTTCAGCCGGCTGACCTCGCTGGTGGGGATGAAGCGGCTCCAGCGTTGTTCCAGGTCGTCGACGCGGTGCAGGGCCACGTCGAGCAGGCCGGGAGGGCCGCCCACCACGATGATGTGGCAGTCGCTGCCCATGGCCCGGAAGCTGGACTCAGCTGCCATGGCTGATGGTGTGGGCCACGGTCGCAGCCCGGGTGGCGGTTGCGGTGGAGGCGGTCACCGCGGTGGTGGCCCGGGTGGCGACGACGGGTCCATCGTCGGATTCGGTGTCCACCTGCGTGGTGGACACGGCCGCCTGCGAGGTGGTGGCGGCCAACAGGGCCATTGAGCCGGTGAGGGTGAGCGCGGCGGTGGCGCTGGCCACGCCGGTGATGAGGCGGGCCCGGTGGGCGGGGTGTGGTCGTCGCCGTCGGGGAGTGTGTTCCATGCCACCGCATCCTGCCCCCGCAAGCTGAGAGAAGCCTGGGACGCGCCTCCGTTCCGGCGCTGACTTCCGGCTTCTCGTTGCGTTTCTGCTCGATAGACGGGGGCGGATTCCGGGAGAAGACGCAACGAGAAGGTTGGCGGCGGGGGGCGAGTCGGCTCTGAGGGGTTTCCCAGGTTCCTCTGAGCAACACTCCGGGGCGAGCGTGCCAGGCTGAGGGCATGCCCAAGACCGCTCGTCAACCGAGGGTCGTCGTGGTCGACGACGAGGAGCACATCACCGAGCTTCTGGCCATGGGCCTCACGTACAACGGCTTCGACGTGGAGCGTGTGTCCACCGGACGGGCCGCCCTCAGCGCCATCGAGCGCCAGAAGCCCGACCTGGTCGTGCTCGACGTGATGCTCCCCGACCTCGACGGTTTCGAGGTGGCCCGCCGCCTGCGCCAGGTCGAGGGCGCGGGCACGCGCGTGCCGGTCATCTTCCTCACCGCCCGCGACACCACCCAGGACAAGATCGAAGGGCTGCGGTTGGGGAGCGACGACTACGTCACCAAGCCCTTCAGCATCGAGGAGCTGATCGAGCGGGTGAAGGCGGTCCTCCGGCGCTCGTCGGGAACGGGCCCGGGCGACAACCGGCTCACGTACGCCGACCTCGAGTTGGACGAGGACACCCGAGACGTGTGGCGGGCGGGCAAGCTCGTGGAGCTCACGCCCACCGAGTACAAGCTGTTGCACTATCTCTTGTCCAACGCCCGCCGTGTCCTCACGCGCGACCAGTTGCTCGAGCACGTGTGGGACTACACGTTCGCCGGCAACGCCAGCGTGCTGGAGACCTACATCAGCTACCTGCGCCAGAAGATCGACAACGTGCAGCCGCCGTTGATCCACACGATTCGCGGTGTGGGGTACAGCTTGCGGCTCCCGCCGGAATAGCCGGAACAGGTCGCCCGTGACCCTTCGGCTTCGTCTCGTGCTGGCGCTCATGGTGCTGACGTCGGCCGCCCTGGTCCTCTTCGGGGTGACCACCTACTCGGTCTACGCCGGCTCGCAGTACCAGCGCCTCGACGACCAGATCCGGACGTCGGCGCCCTTCGTGACCCGCGAGCTGTCGCAGGGTGGCGGCGTGGGTGGCGGGCTGACCGACGGGGGTGATGGCGGCGGCGGTCCGGCTGGCGGCGATGGCGGCGGCCACGGCGACGGGCCGGCGCCGCTGGTGCCGCTCGCCACCTATGCCGAGCAGCGGGACGAGTCGGGCAAGGTGGTGGCCACCCTGCAGCTCACCAGCTCGACGGCCGCGCCCCGGCTGCCCGCCGAGCTCAGGACGGGCACCTTCTTCACCACCGGTTCGGCGACCGGGTCGGGCCGGTGGCGCGTGTACGTCACCACCCCCCAGGGCCCACATCGGGGCACCGTGGCCATCGCCGTTCCCACCGGCGAGGTCACCGGTTCGTTGCAGCGGCTCGTCCTCATCGAGACGTCCGGGGGCGCGGCCTTGCTGGCCCTCCTGTGCGCCGGGGCATGGCTCATCCTGCGGCGGGGCCTCCGCCCGCTGGAGCAGATGGCGGGGACGGCAGGGGAGATCGCCGCCGGCGACCTGTCACAACGGGTGGAGCCCGCGGGTGGCAACAGCGAGGTCGGCCAACTGGGTCTGGCCCTCAACACCATGCTCGACGAGATCGAGGTCGCCTTCGCCGAACGGGACACGACCGAGCAGCGGCTGCGGCAGTTCCTCTCCGACGCTTCGCACGAGCTGCGCACGCCCCTCACGTCCATCCAGGGGTTCGCCGAACTGTTCCGCATCCGCCCCGGGTCGGCCGAGCAGGTCGACCTGCCGACCATCCTCCGGCGCATAGAGGAGGAGTCGGCCCGCATGGAGGTGCTCGTGGAGGACCTGCTGCTACTCGCTCGCCTGGACGAGGTCCGTCCCATCGAACGGGTGCCCGTCGACCTCGCCGTGCTCGCCGCCGACGCGTGCAGCGACGCCGTGGCCGTGGCCCCCGACCACCCCGTCACCCTCGACGCGCCCGAGCCGGTGGTGGTGCAAGGCGACGAGGCCCACCTGCGCCAGGCCATCGCCAACCTGGTCACCAACGCGGCCAAGCACACGCCACCGGGCACACCCATCGACGTGGTTGCCCAGGCGGTCGACGGGTCGGCCCGCGTGGTGGTGCGGGACCACGGCCCCGGCCTGGACGACGAGGCCATGGCTCACGTCTTCGACCGCTTCTGGCAGGCGGACAAGGCGCGCGTGGGCACAGGGTCGGGGTTGGGCCTCGCCATCGTGGCCGGCATCGCCGCCGAGCACGGAGGGACGGCCACGGCCGCCAACGCCGCGGACGGCGGGGCCGTGTTCACCCTCTCGCTCCCGCTGCCGCTCGGCTGATCCCGCGCCTCCCACCGTTTCGTTGCAACGGAACGCTGAGGTGGGTCTGAGGGTCCTCTGAGGTTGGGGCGCCACCGTGGGACCTATGGACAGCAAGCTCTTCTGGTACGCGGCTCGGGCCAACGGCATGGTGGCCTGGGCGCTGCTCGCGCTCAGCGTGGTGTGGGGCCTGGCCCTCAGCACCAAGGTGTTCGGCCCCCGCCCGCGGCCCAACTGGCTCCTCGACCTGCACCGGTTCCTGGGTGGCGCGGCCGTGGTGTTCACCGCCCTGCACGTCGTGGCGATCATGGCCGACAGCTACGTGCACTTCGGGCTGGTCGAGGTGCTGGTGCCGCTCACCGGCTCGTGGCACCCCGTGGCCGTGGCGTGGGGCATCGCCTCGATGTACCTCCTGGCCGCGGTGGAGGTCACGTCCCTCCTGCGCAAACGGCTGTCCAAGCGGGTGTGGCGGGCCACCCACTTCCTCAGCTTCCCGCTGTTCCTCTTCTCGACCATGCACGCGCTGACGGCCGGGACGGACAGCCGGTCGTTGCTGATGGAGGGCGGTGCGCTGGTGGCGGTGGCGACGGTGTGCGTGCTCGTGATCGCCCGGCTGGTGCCCGTGCGGGCGATGGTCGCCCGATGAGCGCCGACCGCGGGCGCCGACGGCGTCAGGCGACCTGTGCGGGTTTGGCGGCCACCGCCGCGAGCAGCACCCAAGCGGCCAGGGCGCCCACCGCGCCGACCACGAACGGGGCCGCGGGCGACACGGCGTCCCACAAGAACCCGGCGGTCACGCCGGCCACGAGCACGCCGAAGCCCATGATGGCCTGGGTGACTCCCATGGCCCGGCCCCGCACGTCGTCGGGCACCATGTCCAGCACCACGGCCCGGCCGATGCCGTCGGTGAAGGCCATGTACAACCCATAGACCGCGAGCAACGGCCACACCGCCCACGCGCCGGGCGCCACCGCGAACCCGAGGTACACGAGAGCGAAGACGAACAGCCCGGAGCGGAACACCCGCAACCGTCCCCGGCGGTCCGCCCGGATGCCGGCGGGCAGGCTGGCCAGTGCGTACGTGAGGTTGTAGAGGGCGTAGGCGAGGATCACCTGGATGGTGGACAGGCCCAGGTTCTTGGCCCGCAGCAACAGGAAGGCGTCGGACGAGTTCACCAGGCTGAAGAGGGCGAGCACCGCCGCGTACCCGCCGAAGCGGCTGCGCCAGGGAAGGCTCGACCCCCGCCAGGTGCCCGCGCCGGCGACGTGGTCGTTGCGGGGCAGCCGCGTGAGCAGGGCGACGGTGGCCAGCCCGGGGATGAAGGCGAGGAGGAACACGGGCCGCAGGTTGCGCGGGCCGACCACGAGGAGGGCGGCGGCGGCGATGAGCGGTCCGACGACAGCGCCGGCCGTGTCCATGGCGCGGTGCAACCCGAAGGCCCGGCCCCGCTGCTCGGGGGAGACGGCGTCGGCGATCATCACGTCGCGGGGCACGCCCCGCACGGCCTTGCCCAGCCGGTCGGTGACGCGGGTGAGAGCGACGAACCACCACGCGGGTGCCAGGGCGAGGACGGGCTTGCTGAAGGCTGACACCGTGTACCCGATGGTGAGGAGCAGGCGGTTGCGGTGGACGCGGTCGCTGATGTAGCCGGCCACCGCCTTCATGCCCGTGGAGATGCCGTCGGCCAGGCCCTCCACCACCCCGACGGCGGCCACCGGCGCGCCGAGGGTGACGGTCAGGAAGATGGGGACGAGGGGGTACAGCATCTCGGTGGCGGCGTCGGTGAAGAAGCTCACCCAGCCCAGGCGGCGCACCAGGGGCGGGAGGGGGGCCTCGTTCTCGGGTTTCGTCGCCGCCATCGTGCTGTAGAGGTAAGCACGCCCGAGGGCGTCAAAGGGGCGTCAAGGTCATGGCCCCGGCCCCGGCGACGGTCACGGCGTGGAGACCTGGCCGCCTCCGCTCCCGCCCGCGGGCTCGTCTGACGCTCGGCCCGCCGCCTACGCGGCCTGGTCGTGCTGGTGCAGGTCCCGGTTGAGCCGGAGGAACTCGTCCCGGTTGATCTCGCCCGACGCGTACCGCCGCCTGGCGATGTGCGCCGGGCCGTCGCGCGCCGGGACCACGTCGTCGTCGCCCTGGTCGAAGCGGGTGCCCGTCGCCACCGTGATCACGACCGTCACGAGCAGGTAGACGGCGGCGCCGCAGAACGCCACCCACACCAGGCTGCCCAAGAGCATTCCCCAGCCCATGCCGTCAGCTCCGTGCCACATCTTCGACCTCCTCGTTCTCGTTTCGGGCGGCGCGGTCGTGGGTCGGCTCGGCCACCGTCAGCACGGGAACGCCGATGCCGCACGCCAACTCGCGCGCCACGCTCCCGAGCAGGGCGTGGGAACGACCCGCCCCCCGGGCGCCGAGGGCCAACAGGTGGTACCCGCCTTCGACGGCGTGGTGGGCGAGGGCGGCGGCCGGCCGCCCGCCGAGCAGCGTGGTCTCGGGCTCGCGCCCGGTGACGGCGACCACGGCGTCGGCCCGGTCTTGAAGGGCGGCGACGGCCTGGTCGTGCAGTGCCTTGGAGAAGCCCGCCTCGGCGACGTCGAAGTCGAGGACGGTCGCCAGCGACAGCCGGCCGATGCGCGGACCCAGGAGACGGATCACCTCGCCGAGGGCGGCGTCGCCTTCGGGCGACCCGTCGACGCCGACGAGCACGTCCACGGCACCGTCGCCGATGGCGCCGGTCTGGAGGCGCCGGGCGAGGGTCGGCCGCTCCCAGGCGACGGCCTGGATGGCGAGGGGGATGGCCAGGGGCCCGAGCACCAGCCCGAGCAGGCCCCACGAGTACGGCGCGTGGCCGCGCCGGCCCATGAGCACGGCCATGACGGCCCCGATCGCCAGCCAACCCGCGAGTGCGGCGACGAACAACTTTCCGGTTGTCACACCGCGATCGTCCAATGGGCCCGGGCCGCTTTCCAGGGTCGAAGGTCACCCCGCTCGCCCCTTTGCTCCGGCCTTCAGAGGACCACGGGACCTTCGACCCTGGTAACGCCGCGGACGTGAGCGCACGATGGAGGTGGTTCCGAGCGGCAGAGGATCCGCACCGCAAGGTCGAAATCCGATGTTGCTCGGAACCGCGTCGCGCCGCTGCCGTCAGCTGGCGGCCGCGCCCGTCAGCGCCCGGCCTGGTCGGCGATCGCCGGGAGCAGCTCGTGCAGTCGCCACGCGAGCGTCTGCACCGTGCGCCAGGCCACCGCCCGTTCGCGATCGTCGGTCGCGTGCTCGACATCGTGGAGCGCCTGCTTGAAGCCGTGCAGGAGGTTGTCCAGTTCGTACTGCGTCTCGTGGTCCATGTCGGTTCTCCTCCGATGACCGCGGTACGCCAGTGGTCCCTGGGTGGAGTAGGGCCATCCGGCTCTGGTCCGCACGCCCACTCGGACGGATAGTCGTTCGTAGGAGGCCAATCGATGGACGGCACCGCACGGAAGACCGGTGGGGTCGTGCTCCTCGACGTCGCGGCCGGCGAGGGGACGTTCGACCGGTCGATCCTCGAACGCCTGGGCCACCCGGTGGCCGTGTGCGGCGGGCCCGATGCCGGGACGGTGTGCCCGTTGCTCGGAGGCGAGGGCTGCTCGAAGTTCGACCAGGCTCATGGGATCGTGTTCGAGCTCGACCTGGACGAACCCCAGCACCGGGCCATCGTCCAGCGCTACCGGCGCCAAGCCCGCCCCGACCTGCCCATCCGGGTCGTGGTGCGGCCCGAGCAACGGGTCCGGTACGCCCCGCTGCTGGCCGAGGTGCAGGTCTGGGACCGGGAGCCCACGGTGGCCGACCTCGACGGGTTCGCGGCCGAAGTCGAGGCGGCCGACCGGGCCGCGTGAGTTGCTTCGGTCGCGCCGCATCACAACGTCGCTCGCGGGTGCTGGGGCCGGTGCTCTTGTCGCCACGGTGCCTTTGTCGCCACCGTGCCTGAACGCGCTCGCGTCGGTCGCCGGCGAACAAGTCGTGCGAGGATGCCGCCCATGGATGAACGGCTGGAGGTCCAGCGGGCGATCGCGGCGGAGCCCGCGGCGATCTTCCAGATCTTGCGCGATCCCCAAGGCCATGTCGCCATCGACAGTGCGGGCATGTTGATGGCGGCCACCGGTGAGGCGGTCTCCGCTGTCGGGGACACCTTCGTCGTGCACATGGATCGCGAGGCCCTCAACGACTATCCACTCGGGCGCTACGACGTGACCGTGCGGATCGTCACCTTCGAACCCGATCGCGAGATCGCCTGGTCGATCGACGGTCAGCTCAATCTCGGGCACGTCTACGGCTACAGGCTCGAGCCGATCGACGGGGGAACCCTGGTGACCTCCTACTACGACTGGTCGTCGATCGAGCAGAACTGGAAGGACGCCGCCATCTTCCCGGTCATCCCCGAGAGCGCGTTGCGCGCCACCCTGGGAATCCTGGCCCGAACCGTGGCGCCGGGCCGCCCGCGGCCGTCTGCGTAAGGGTTGCACACGTCTCGCGTCTCGCCCGCCTCGGCTCGCTGCAGAAGCCCAGGGCACGGGTAGTGGAGCTGATCGGATTTGAACCGACGACCCCTTGCATGCCATGCAAGTGCTCTGCCAGCTGAGCTACAGCCCCGTGGGACGACCAAGATAGCAGCCGCTCCCACTGCAACTCCGCGGATGGTGGCACACCCCGTCAGTACGATCATCCGCCATGGCAGAGGTGTACGACCCGCAGGCGGTCGAACGGAAGTGGCAGGCGCGCTGGCGTGACGCCGGCACCTACAACGTCGACAACGACGATCCCCGCCCGCCCTTCTACGTCCTCTCGATGTACCCGTACCCCAGCGGCCGGGCCCACATGGGCCACGTGCGCAACTACACCTTCGGCGACCTGATCGTCCGCCACCGCACCATGCAGGGCTACGCCGTGCTGTCGCCCTTCGGGTTCGACAGTTTCGGCCTGCCCGCCGAGAACGCGGCCATCAAGACGGGCGTCCACCCCCGCATCTTCACCGAGGAGCGCATCCCCGAGTTGAAGGCCAGCGTCCAGGCCATCGGGGCGGTGTACGACTGGCGGCGGGAGCTGCGCAGCCACGACCCCAGCTACATCAAGTGGAACCAGGTCATCTTCCAGAGGTTCCTGGAGGCGGGGCTGGCGTACCGGCGCAACGCCCCGGTGAACTGGTGCCCCGGTTGCCAGACGGTGCTGGCCAACGAGCAGGTCCTGGCCGACGGCACGTGCGAGCGCAGTGGTGACGTGGTCACCAAGCGGGACCTCGAGCAGTGGTTCTTCAAGATCACCGAGTACGCCGACGAGCTGCTGGCCGACCTCGACGCGCTGGAGTGGCCGGAGCGGGTCAAGACCATGCAGCGCAACTGGATCGGCCGGTCCGAGGGCGCCGAGTTCGACATGCCCGTGGAGGGCCGCCCCGAGGTTCGGGTGCGCGTCTTCACCACCCGGCCCGACACCAGTTTCGGCATGACGTACGCGGTCCTGGCTCCCGAGCACCCGCTGGTGCCGGCGCTCACCACCGACGAGCAGCGGGGCGAGGTGGAGGCCTTCGTCCAGCGGGTGCGCACCGAGTCGGAGATCGAGCGAATGTCCACGGAAGGCCCGCTGGAGAAGCGGGGCGTGTTCACCGGCTCGCACGTCATCAACCCGTTCACGAACCAGCCTGTGCCCGTGTACCTGGCCGACTACGTGCTCATGGGGTACGGCACCGGGGCGATCATGGCCGTCCCCGGGCAGGACCAGCGGGACTGGGACTTCGCGCAGGCCTACGGCTTGCCCATCATCCGCACGGTCGAGCCTCCCGAGGGTTGGGAGGGCGAGGCGTACGTTGGCGACGGCCCGGCCATCAACAGCGAGTGGCTGGACGGCCTGCCCGTGGCCGAGGCCAAGGCCACGGCCATCGAGTGGCTGGAGCAGCACGGGATCGGCGAGCGCACGGTCAACTACCGCCTGCGGGACTGGTTGGTCTCCCGCCAGCGGTTCTGGGGTTGCCCCATCCCGGTCGTGTACTGCCCGGACCACGGCATCGTCCCCGTGCCCCAGGACGAGCTGCCCGTGCTGGCGCCCGACGACGTCGAGTTCCTGCCCACGGGCGAGTCGCCGCTCCGGTTCCACGAGGGATTCCTGCACACCACCTGCCCGGTGTGCGGCGGGCCCGCCACCCGCGAGACCGACACCATGGACACCTTCGTCGACTCGTCCTGGTACTTCCTGCGCTTCTGTGACCCCTGGAACGAGGACGCCCCGTTCGACCAGGCCGCGGTGGCCAAGTGGATGCCGGTCGACCAGTACATCGGCGGCATCGAGCACGCCATCCTCCACCTGATGTACGCCCGGTTCTACACCAAGGCCCTGGCCGATCTGGGCATGGCTCCGAAGGACCTGCGCGAGCCCTTCAAGCGTCTGTTCACCCAGGGCATGATCCGCATGGGCGGGGCCAAGATGTCCAAGTCGAGGGGCAACCTGGTGGCGCCCGAGGAGGTGTTGGGGACGCATGGGGCCGACGCCCTGCGCCTGGCCCACCTGTTCGTCACCCCACCGGGCGACGATGTCGACTGGGAGGCTTTCGGCATCGAGGGCTGCTCCCGGTTCCTGCGCCGGGTATGGCGCCTGGCCATTCCCGACTCGGAGACGGCCGCCCCGGCGGCCGACTCCGTTGCCATCGACCGGGCCGCCCACCGCCTGATCGAGCGGGTGTCCGACGAGTACGAACGCTGGTCCTACAACACGGCCGTGGCCTCGTTGATGGAGTTCACCAACCTGCTGTCGAAGGAGGGCACCACGCCCTTCGCCGTCGACACCCTGCTGTTGCTGATGGCCCCCATGACTCCTCACATCACGGCCGAGCTGTGGGAGCTGCGCCACGGTACCGACATCCACACCCAGGCCTGGCCCCAGGCCGACCCCGAACTGACCAAGCTCGACACCACCACCCTGGTCGTCCAGATCAACGGCAAGGTCAGGGACCGCATCGAGGTCGACCCCGGCCTGAGCGAGGAGGAAGCCGAGCGGTTGGCCCTGGCCTCGCCCCGGGTCCAGGAAGCGCTCGGTGGGGGAGCGCCCGAGAAGGTCATCTCCCGGCCGCCGAGGCTGGTCAACGTGGTGGTCTGAACGCCCGTCAAGCCGCAAAAGGTTTTCAAAAGGCGGCCGGCCGACGGTGGAGACACCCTGTCCTTGGAGGTGTCTTGCCGCGCCAGCCTGTCACGGTGGTCCTCGTGGACGGCGAACCGGTCGTGTGCCGGTTGCTTCGCGCCCGTCTGGCCGTCGATGAGCGCTTTGCCGTCCTTGGGCACGCGGCCACCGCCGCGGCCGGGGTCGAGCTGGTCACCACCCACCAGCCGGACGTCGTGCTCCTCGACGTCGGGCTGCCCGGCGTCTCCGGCCTGACCGCGATCCCGCGGGTCGTGGCCTGCGCCCCCGGCACGCGCATCCTCGTCTATGCCGCCATCCAGGACGAGGCCATCGAGCGGGAAGCCTTCGCCCGGGGCGCCGACTTCGTGGCCGACAGC
>DASRGI010000149.1:0-4225 GCA_035651095.1 Acidimicrobiales bacterium
ACGTCCCCTCCGACCAGATCGACGCCATCCGCCCCTACACGGGCGGGGAGACGCCCAGCCTGCACAAGCTGGGCGGGTCGGACTGGCAGAAGAGCAAGGCCCGCGTCCGCAGCGCGGTGCGGGAGATCGCCCAGGAGCTCGTGGTCCTCTACCGCAAGCGGGTCACCAGCCCGGGCCACCCCTTCAACCCCGACACGCCCTGGCAGCGGGAACTGGAAGAACAGTTTCCGTACCAGGAGACGCCCGACCAGCTGAAGGCCATCGTGGAGATGAAGGAGGACATGGAGTCCGAGCACCCCATGGACCGCCTGGTGTGCGGCGACGTGGGCTTCGGCAAGACCGAGATCGCCCTGCGAGGTGTGTTCAAAGCCGTGCAGGACGGCAAGCAGGCCGCCGTCCTCGTCCCCACCACCCTCCTGGCCCAGCAGCACTTCCAGACCTTCAGCGACCGCTTCGCCGGCTACCCGGTGCGGGTCGAGGTGTTGTCCCGCTTCCTCACCAACGCCCAGGCCAAGAAGGTCACCGACGGCATCAAGGACGGCAGCGTCGACGTGGTCATCGGCACCCACCGCCTGCTGTCCCAGGACATCACGTTCAAGGACCTGGGCCTGCTGGTGGTGGACGAGGAGCAGCGCTTCGGCGTCACCCACAAGGAGGCCATCAAGCAGCTGCGGGCCAACGTCGACGTGCTCACCCTCACGGCCACGCCCATCCCCCGCACCCTGGAGATGAGCCTCACCGGCATCCGCGACCTCACCCTCCTCAACACGCCCCCGGCCGACCGCCAGCCCATCCTCACGTACGTGGGCGAGCACGACGAGCGGGCCGTGGCCGAGGCCATCCGCCGGGAGCTGCTGCGCGAAGGCCAGGTGTTCTTCGTGCACAACCGGGTGCGCGACATCGAGCACGTGGCCGCCGACCTGAAGGCCTTGGTACCCGAGGCCCGCGTCGCCGTGGCCCACGGCCAGATGGACGAGGGAACGCTGGAGAAGGTCGTGCTCGACTTCTGGGAGGGCCAGTACGACGTGCTGGTGTGCACGACGATCATCGAGTCGGGCATCGACATGCCCACCGTCAACACGCTGGTGGTCGACCGGGCCGACCTGCTGGGCCTGGGCCAGCTGCACCAGATCCGGGGCCGGGTGGGGCGCAGCGGCCAGCGGGCCTACGCCTACCTCTTCTTCCCGCCCGAGAAGGCGTTGACGGAAGAGGCGTACGAGCGGCTGAAGACCATCGGCGAGCACACCGAGCTGGGGTCGGGGTTCAAGATCGCCATGCGGGACTTGGAGATTCGCGGCGCGGGCAACCTGCTGGGCGCCAACCAGTCGGGCCACATCGCCGCCGTCGGCTACGACCTGTACGTGCAGATGGTGAGCGAGGCGGTGGCCGAGCTGAAGGGCGAGGAGATCCGCCTGCCGGCCGAGATCAAGCTCGACCTCCCGGTCGACGCCAACCTGCCCAAGGACTACGTGAGCCGGGAGGACCTGCGGCTGGAGGCATACCGGCGCCTGGCCACGGTGACGTCGGCCGGCGAGGTGGACGACATCCGCAACGAGTGGCAGGACCGTTATGGCCCCGTCCCGCCCCCGGCCGAGGCCCTGCTGCGGGTCGGCCTGCTGCGGGCCGAGTGCGCCCGCCTGGGCTTGCGGGAGGTCACCGTTGTGGCCGGGCGCCCGGCTGGCGGCATGTCGTCCGTGGCCACCGCTCGCCTGTCGCCCCTGAAGCTGAAGACCAGCCAGACCATCCGCCTGCAACGGCTGCATCCCAAGGCCGTCTACAAGGAGGACATCGGGCAAATCGTCCTCCCCGTGGCCCGCGGCGCCGACCCGGCCGAGTTCCTCGTGGCCTTCCTGCGCGATCTGGTGCCCGCCGAAGCGGGCTCGGTAGCATCGACCGCATCGTGAAGAAACTCCTCCTTCTCCTGGCCGTCGTCGCCGCGCTCGTCAGCTCGGCCTGCGGCTCCGTGACCCCCTACGCGGCCAAGATCAACGACGGCCGCATCAGCCAGCAGGACCTCAACGTCGAGCTCGAGGCCATCCGCGACAACAAGACGTACGGCCAGGCCGTCGAGCAGCAGCTGGCCCAGGCCGGCGAGCACCTCACGGGCACGGGCAAGGGCACCTTCGACGCCGGGTTCGTGGGCCGGGTTCTCACCCGCCAGATCTTCCTCCAGCTCGTGCACGAGGGCTTGGTGAAGCGGCACATCACGGTGTCGGCCAAGGAGCTGGCCGACGCCCGCCAGCAGCAGGAGTCGCAGTTCGAGCAGCAGTTCGGCTCGGCCAAGGTGTTCACGAGCTTCCCGAAGGCGTACCAGGACGCCCTGGTCCGGCGGGCCGCTGAGGTCACCGCCCTTCAGAACGCCCTGTCGACCACCAAGATCGACGACACCACCATCAAGGCGTACTACGACTCGCACCTCACGCAGTTCTCCCAGACCTGCGTGCGCCACGTTCTCGCCGCCTTCCCGGCCGACCCGGCCACGGGCCAGCCGGGCACGCCCCCGCCCGACGTGGACGCCCAGAAGAAGGCCCAGGCCGAGGCGTGGAAGGCCCGGTTGGACAAGGGCGAGGACTTCGCCACCGTGGCCAAGGAGTCGGGTGACCCGGGCAGCGCCAGCAAGGGCGGCGACCTCGGGTGCCAGGCCCCGGGCACGTTCGTGCCCGAGTTCAGCAACGCCATGGACAAGCTCCAGCCCAACCAGGTCAGCGACCCCGTGCGCTCCTCGTTCGGCTGGCACATCATCCAGGTGACGTCCCGCAAGCAGCAGACGTTGGAGGAGGCCAAGCCCCAGATCCAGCAGACGTTGCAGTCACAGGACCAGAACGTGGTGCAGGACTTCCTCCAGAAGGCGCTCGACGCGGCCAAGATCACCGTCAACCCCCGCTATGGCCACTTCACCAAGGGTGATCCCAAGACGGGCACCCAGCCCGGGGTCGAGCCGCCCACGCCGCCGTCGACGACGAGCACGTCCACGGCCGGTGGTGCCGGTGGTCCGGCCGGTGGCGCTGGTGGTCCGGCCGGCGGTGCGGGCACCACGCCGTCAACCACCCCGTGAACCCCCGGGTGGTGGTGGGCGGGCTGGGACCGGCGGGCCCTGAGCTGCTCACCGAGGCCACCCGCCAGGCCATCGAGGGCATCCCCGTGCGCTTCCTGCGCACCCGGCGCCACCCGGCCGCGTCGGTGGTGCAGGACGCCCGGTCCTTCGACGAGATCTACGAGTCGGCCTCGTCCATGGACGAGGTGTACCGCGGCATCGTCGACGCCCTGGTCGCGGCCGCCGCCGAGCACGGCGAGGTGCTGTACCTGGTCCCCGGATCGCCGGCCGTGGCCGAGCGCAGCGTCGAGCTGCTGCGGGCTCGGGACGGCGTCGAGGTTCGTTCGTTGCCCGCTCTTTCGTTCCTGGACTTGGTCTGGGACCGGGTGGGCGTGGACCCGCTGTCCGCCGGCGTGCGGGTGGTCGACGGCCACCGCTTCACTGTCGAGGGCGCGGGCGAGCGGGGCCCGCTCCTCGTCGTCCAGACCGACACCAGGTTCGTGCTGTCCGACATCAAGCTGGCCGTCGACCAGGGCCCCGAGGTCACGGTGCTCCAACGGCTGGGCCTGCCCGACGAGTCGGTGCGCCAGGTGGCGTGGGCCGACCTCGACCGCGAGGTGGAACCCGACCACCTCACGTCGGTGTGGATCCCCCGGCTGGCCGCCCCCGTGGGCACCGAGCTGGTGCGCTTCTGGGAGCTGGTGCAGCTGCTGCGCCGCCAGTGCCCGTGGGACCGGGAGCAGACCCACCAGTCGCTCACCCGCCACCTGTTGGAGGAGACGTACGAGACGCTGGAGGCCATCGAGTCGGGCGACCCCGCCCATTTGGAGGAGGAGCTGGGCGACCTGCTGTTCCAGGTGTTCTTCCACTCGGCCCTGGCCGCCGAAGAGGGCGAGTTCACCATCGCCGACGTGGCCCGGGGCATCCACGACAAGCTCGTGTTGCGGCACCCGCACGTGTTCGGCGAGCGGGAGGCGAAGACGGCCGATCAGGTCATGAAGAGCTGGGAGCAGATCAAGAAGGAGGAGAAGGGCCGGGAGTCGATCATGGAGGGCATCCCGTCAGCCCTGCCCTCGCTGCTCTACGCCCACAAGGTGCAGCGCAAGGCCGCGTCGGTGGGGTTCGACTGGCCGGCCGTGGACGACGTGTACCCCAAGGTGGCCGAGGAGCTGGACGAGCTGCGGGCCGACC
>DASRGI010000150.1:0-25733 GCA_035651095.1 Acidimicrobiales bacterium
GGGCCCGTGCCCCGCGCCTCGATCCTGGGGCGCGCCGTCTACCGCTACGCGCCGACATCCCGGGCCGGCTGGCTCCACTGAGCGGCGAGGTCGGCCAGCCGCACCGACACCAGCGAGTCGACCACCACGTCGGCCGCCGACAGGTCGAGGTCGCGGGTCAGGTCGTGGGGGACGGCCACGCACCAGAGCCCGGCCGCCTTGGCCGCGGCCACGCCGTTGGGCGAGTCCTCGAACGCCACCGCCTCGCCTGGCTCGACACCGAGCGCGGTCACGGCGGCCAGGTACAGGTCGGGCGCGGGCTTGGGCGCCAGGCCGGATGCGCTGTCCCGGCAGTGCAAGCCGGCGCCGGCGAACGTGTCGACCAGGCCGATGCGGCCGAGGTGGCGCTCCACCCACCACTGCGGCGAACTCGACGCGATGGCAACCGACCAACCCAGCGCCTCGGCCTCGGCCAACCGGTCCTCCACGCCGGGCAGCACCCCGGCGACCGACACCAGCGCGTTGTTGCGCGCCGACCGGTCCCGCAGCACCACGTCCCGGTCGACCGGCGCCCCGACCAGCTCCTCCAACCGCCCCAACGGATCGAACCCGCCGACCGTCCCGATGCACGCCACCCACTCGGCCAGCGCCAGCTCCACACCGTGGTCGCGGTAGACGCCCTGCCACGACTCGAACTCGCACGCTTCGGTGTCGACCACCAGGCCGTCGAAGTCGAAGACGACAGCTCGCAACATAGGCTTCACCGTATGGCCCACCCGCTGTTCACCGATGAGCACGAGGAGCTGCGCCGGGCGATCCGCACCTTCGTGGAGAAGGAACTGGCCCCCAAGGCCGACGAGTGGGAAGCGGCGGGTGACTTCCCCGATTGGGTCTTCCAGCGCATGGGCGAGCTGGGGTTCCTCGGCCTCCACTTCGACCCGGCCGACGGCGGTCAGGGCGGCGACTACCTCACCATGATCGTGCTCTCCGAGGAGATGGCCCGCTGCGGTTCCGGCGGCGTCTCCATGGCCGTGTCCGTGCAGTGCGAGTACGTCACACCACCCATCGCCAAGTTCGGTACCGAGGAGCAGAAGGAGCGCTACCTCCGCCCCGCCATCAGGGGCGAGAGGATCGGCGCCCTCGGCATCACGGAGCCCGATGCCGGGTCCGACGTGGCCGGCATCCGCACGTCGGCCGTCCGCGATGGCGACGAGTACCTCGTCAACGGGCGCAAGACGTACATCACCAACGGCGTGCGGGCCGATTTCCTGCTGCTCGTGGCCAAGACCGACCCCACGCAGCGCCACACCGGCATGTCCCTCTTCCTCGTGGACACGGACACGCCCGGCTTCCACGTCGAGAAGCGGTTGGCCAAGGTGGGCATGCACACGTCGGACACGGCCGAGCTGCGCTTCGAGGACATGCGCGTCCCCGCCGCCAACCTGCTGGGCGACGAGGGCAAGGGCTTCCACAACATCATGTGGGAACTGCAGGGCGAGCGGCTGTCGGCGGCCGCAGGCGCGTGCGCGGGGGCGCAGGTGTGCATCGACAAGACCATCGAGTGGGTCCGCCAGCGCCAGGCCTTCGGCCAGCGGCTGGCCGACTTCCAGGCCGTGCGCCACAAGCTGGCGGAGTGCCAGATGCTCGTCGACGCGGCCCGGGCCCTCACCTACGAGACGGCGTGGCGGGTGCAGCTGGGCGAGTACCCGGTCAAGGAGATCACCGAGGCCAAGCTGCTCGCCACCCGCACCCACTTCCAGGTGGCGGACGCGTGCCTCCAGCTGCACGGCGGGCTCGGCTACATGATGGAGCACTGGGTGCAGCGGTCGTGGCGGGACAGCCGCCTGGCCCGCATCGGCGCCGGCGCCGACGAGGTGATGCTCGACTACATCGCCAAGGGCATGCCCATCTGATGTGGTTTCGTCCGGCAACCGGAGGTTGCCGGACGAGTGGATGGTGCGGCCCACGGCCCCCCGACCCCCGCAGTTGTGCTGGCTGCCCCGGGTGTGGCCCGGCCCCCTCGCCGCGCCGAATCGATGCAACCCCTGGCGGAATCGGGGGTTTCCGGCGGTACGATGCTGGGAAATGGCCATCGCCCGCATCGAGACGATCCTCTCGCCCAGCTATGTCGAAGACCTCGACGCCCTCGCCATGGCCGAGGTGCGCCAGCGCCGGGACGAGAGCCAGGAAGCAGCCGACATCCTGTCGTACCTGCGCCGGCTGGTGCAGGGCCGGCTCGACATCGTCCACGCCGACCTGGAACGCCGGGCCGGCGGCCAGCCCAGCGACCTGGCCTCGCTCGTCGAGCGCCTGGAGAAGGGCGAGATCATCGCCGAGCACACCCGCACGGGTGGGGTCGGCCGCCTGCCCACGTCCTTCGGTCCCGTGGAGACCGACGGGTGGATCAGCCAGGAGCTCGACGACATCATCGACGCGCGCCGCTTGTCGACCCTTCCCGAGCTCGACGACGCCGGGGTGCGGGCCATCGCCGACCAGCTGAGCGAGTTGGAGCGCAAGGTCTCTGCCCAGCGGGCCACGCTGCACGAGATCACCAACCGCCTGCAGGAGGAGATCGTCCGGCGCTACAAGTCGGGCGAGGCCACCGTCGACAGCTTGCTGTCATGACCGATCGGGACCAGCTGGTCCTCATCGTGGACGACGACGAGATGGTGCGCCGGTTGGTCCGTACCGTCCTCGAGGCCGACGACTACTTGGTCGTCGACGCCCGGGACGGGGAGGAGGCCTTGCGCCTCCTGGCGTCCACCAAGCCCAAGGTCGTCGTGCTCGACGTCATGATGCCGGGGCTCGACGGCGTGGAGGTCTGCCGGCGCCTCGACCACAGCGACGTCAAGGTCGTCATGCTCACGGCTCGGGACGACCCCCAACTGGAGCAGGCGTGCAAGGAGGCGGGCGCCGACGCGTTCCTCACCAAGCCGTTCTCGTCCATCCGCCTGCTGGACGTGATCGAGGAACTGGTCCCGTGAGCATCGGCGGCCCGGAGCCTGCGGAGCTGGTGCCATGAGCATCTCTTGGGGGGAAGCCGGCGACCTGCCCATGCTCTCGGCCGCCGATCTGGAGGAGCAGCTCCACGTCTTCGCCAAGGACGCGGTGGCCGCCTACAAGCGAGAGCGGGCCCGGGCCCGGGAGCTGGGCGAGGCCCTGGCGGACCTCCAGACCGCTTACCTCGAGACCATCAGGTCGATGGCCTTCGTGGTCGAGGCCAAGGACGCGTACACGGGCCAGCACCTGGAGCGCTGCCGGGTCTACGGCGTGGCCCTCCTGCAGGAGCTGGGCATCGAGGACGACTACCCCGACGCCCAGTACGGCTTCCTCCTCCACGACGCCGGCAAGGTGGGCGTGCCCGAGCGCATCCTGGGCAAGCCCGGCCCGCTCACGGCGGCCGAGTGGCGGGTCATGCGCACCCATCCGCTGATCGGGTACCAGATGCTCGCTTCCATCCCCTTCATGCAGAACGCGGCGGAGATCGTGCGCTCCCACCACGAGATGTTCGACGGGAGCGGGTATCCGGAGGGGCTGAAGGGGGACGAGATCCCGCTGCCCGCCCGGGTGTTCTCCGTGGTCGATGCCTTCGACGCCATGACCACCGACCGCCCCTACCGGGCCGCCCTCTCCATCGAGCAGGCGGCCGAGGAGCTGGCCCGCATGGCCGGCACCCAGTTCGACCCGGATGTGGTGGCCGCCTTCCTCCCGTTGTGTAAACGTTTGCGCCCCGCTCCCGTATAACCCGGGCTCGCTGGTTTTCACCGACAGCTAGCAGCGGCGTACGGTGGTTCCCATGACGCAGATCCCCGACCGCTGGCACGACCTCGGGGAGTTCATCCGGGAGCAGCGGGGATCGGCCAGGCTGTCGCTCCGCAAGCTCTCCGAGTTGGCCGGCATCTCCAATCCCTACCTGAGCCAGATCGAGCGCGGCCTGCGCAAGCCGTCCGCCGAGATCCTCCAGCAGATCGCCAAGGCCCTTCGCATCTCGGCCGAGACCCTCTACGTGCGGGCCGGGATCCTGGAGGAGCGGGACGACGACGACGACCTCGAAGGCAACATCCTGCGGGACCGGTGGCTCACCGAGGACCAGAAGCAGACCGTCATCCAGGTCTACCGGGCCTTCCGGCACGAGAATGAGGACAAGCCGGTCTCACCCCCCGCCTCGGACGAAGAAGCCCCCGAGGAAGAGCCAGCAGGGGAAGAACAGACAGCTGGGTAGGGTTGGACGAGCCTGATGCAGCGCCTCGCCGTCCTTTCCATGCACACCTCGCCCCTGGCCCAGCCCGGCCTGGGCGACGGTGGTGGGATGAACGTGTACGTGCGCGAGCTGTCGGCCGCCCTGGCCCGAGCCGGCGTCGAGTGCGACGTGTACACCAGGGCCTGGTCACCCTCGCTCCGTCCCACCGTGCACGTCGAGCCCGGCCTCCGGGTCCACCACGTGGCCGCCGGGCCGTTGGAAGCGGTGGACAAGGCGGACCTCCCCGCTCTGGTCGATGCGTTCGCCGACGGCGTCCTCACCCATCTGGCCGGCGACGACGCCGGTCGCGGCCGACCCCAGGCCATCCACGCCAACTACTGGTTGTCGGGTGTCGCCGGCCACCGGCTCAAGCACGAGCTGGACCTGCCGCTGGTTTCGACGTTCCACACCCTGGCCCGAGTCAAGGCCGAAGCGGCCGGGGACGAGTCCCACCAGCGGGAGCAAGCCGAATCCACGGTGATGGGCTGTTCCGACGCGGTGCTGGCCTCCTGTTCGGTCGAGGCCCACCAGATCGCCGAGCTGTACGGGCTGGACCGCACTCGCATCGAGATCGTGGCGCCCGGCGTGGAGCGGGCCTTCTTCGCCCCCGGCTACCGGCCCCAGGCCCGCAGGGCCCTCGGCCTCCCGGCCGACCGGCCCATGCTCCTCTTCGTGGGCCGCATCCAGCCCCTGAAGGGGCTCGACGTGGCCGTGCGCACCCTGGATGCCCTCTCCGACGAGTACCCCGGCGCCTTCCTCGTGGTGGTCGGTGGCCCCAGCGGCCCGCAGGGCCAGGCCGAGGAGGCCCGGGTGCGCGATCTGGTGCGCGCCGCCGGCCTCGATGACCGGGTGCGCTTCTGTTCGCCCCAGCCCCACGAGCTGCTGTCGACCTTCTACCGGGCGGCCGACGTCTGCCTCGTACCCAGCCGGTCGGAGTCCTTCGGCCTCGTCGCCCTCGAGGCGGCCGCGTGCGGTACCCCGGTGGTGGCCGCGGCCGTGGGCGGCCTGCGCACGCTGGTCGACCACGGGTACTCGGGCTTCCTGGTCGAGGGCCGCCAGCCCGAGACGTTCGCCGCCTACGCGGCCGAGCTGCTGGCCAACCCCATGCTGGCCGCCGAGATGTCGGCCAACGCGGCCGAGCGGGCGGGCCGTTACACATGGCGGCAGGCGGCGTCGTCGCTGCGCGACCTGTACGGCGAGCTCACCGAGCGGTCGTTGGTGGAGTGCCGGTAGAAATGTGCCGGTAGGAATGTGCCGGTAGGAATGTGCCGGTAGACCCGGCCAGCACAGAGGAGCTCGACCGCCTCGCCACCCTGATCGAGACCTGGGCCGAGCGGGAACGGGCCACCAACCCGGTGGTGGCGGCCGTGGACCGCGACCCCGAGGCCCGGCGCTGGTACGTGCGCCTGTTGGGCGAGGAGAAGCAGGTCACCACCGTCTGGCTCACCCTGCGGGAGCGCACCCTCCACTACGAGACGTACTTCATGCCCGCGCCCGAGGAGAACGTCGAAGCGCTGTGGGAGTACCTGTTGCGGCTCAACGCCCGGCTGTTCGCCATGCGCTTCGCCATCGGGGCCGAAGACGCCGTGTACCTGGTGGGACAGCTGCCCGTCACCGCGGTGGACGGCGACGAGCTCGACCGCATCATCGGGTCGGCCTACGCCTACTCCGAGCAGTGGTTCCGGCCCGCCATGCGCATCGGGTACGCGTCCAAGTTCACGGGCTGAGCGGGCTGGCGGTTGCGGCGGCAAGGGCGGTGACCAGCCCGTTTGCCCAGCCCCTGCCACCCCGGTACCGTGACCGCTCGCCGAGCCCGAGGTGCTGAGCGGGCCCCCTTCGTTCGGGGAAGTGCGAAGGGTCCGGGAGGTTCCTCGGGCTCCGGCAAGTCTTCTGGCAAAGCCTGTGATAGTTGCGGGCGCGGCGGACGAGTCAGTAGCGTCTGCGCCCAGCTGTAACGGTTCCCACAACGGGGCCTGCGTCAATCCTCATGCGAATGACCCCCAGACCCGCAGTTGCCGTGCTCGTTGCGTGCTTGGTGGTAGCACTGGCTGCTCCCGCCTCCGCCGACTCCGTGTCGGACTTGCGCGCCAAACGGGATGCGGCCCACACCAAGCGAGCGCAGCTCGCGGCCAAGCTCGACGCCATGAAGGCGACGGACGGCGACCTGCAGAACGCGGTCACCGTCCTCGACAAGCAGGTGGCGGCGCAGCAGGCCGCGGCCGACGCCGCCCGCCAGTCCGTGCAGGCCGCCGTCGATGCCGTGACCGCAGCCGACGCCAAGCTGGCCGACACCGAGCGCCGCATCGGCGACCTGAAAGCCGCCGTCGTCCACCGGGCGGTGAGCGAGTACGTGCAGCCCCACCAGGACGCCTTCGGCGGCCTGCTCACCACCACCGACCTGGGCGAGGCCAGCCGCCGGGAGGCGCTGCTGCGCCAGGCCAACGACCGGGCCCGGGACATCGTGGACCGCCTCCGCTCCGCCCGGATGGACCTCGCCGACCAGCAGAAGGCGCTGACCAAGGCCCGGGACCTGGCCGCCGAGCGCCGGAAGGCGGTGCTGTCCAAGCTCTCCGACCTGCAGAACGCCCAGGCCGACAAGGAGCGCCTGGCTGCGGCCTTCAAGGCCCGGCTGGCCGTGTACCAGCAGGAAGCCGACGCCGTGGCCCAGCAGGAGAGCGGGCTCGTCGCCCTCATCCAGTCCAAGGAGGCGGCCCTTCGGGCGTCTCGGGGCGGGAACGACACGGTCGACGGCCGCATCTCCGGCACCGGGCTGATCTGGCCCATGCGGGGGACCATCACATCGCCCTTCGGACCCCGCTGGGGCGGGTTCCACCCGGGCATCGACATCGCCACCGCCTACGGCACGCCCATCCACGCCGCGAAGGGCGGCACGGTCATCTTCGCCGGCTGGCAGAGCGGGTACGGCAACTACACGTGCATCGACCACGGCGGCGGGTTCAGCACGTGCTACGCCCACCAGTCGCAGATCGCGGTGTCCGACGGCCAGCAGGTCAGCCAGGGCCAGGTGATCGGGTACGAGGGCAACACCGGCTACTCGACCGGGCCGCACCTGCACTTCGAGACCCGGGTGAACGGCACGCCGCAGAACCCGATGAAGTACCTGCCGTAACTCCCCCCTCCCGCTCTCGTTGCGTTTTCTCCCGGTAGGCGAGCGTCAGCGCAACGAGAATGCGTGGGTGGGCAGCCGGTAACGTCGGGGCATGGCCGCACGGCTGGTGGTCCTGGGTGGCGGGAAGATGGGCGAGGCGCTGGTAGCCGGCCTCATCGAAGGGCACTGGGCCACGCCCGAGGAACTGGTCGTGGTGGAGAAGGTCGAGGCCCGTCGCAAGGAACTGGCCCGCGCCTACCCGGGCCTCTCGGTGGAAGCCGAACCCCCACCCGCCCAGGGCGTGGTCGTGGCCGTGAAGCCGGGCGACGTCGAGGCCGCCTGCCGGGCCGCCGCCGCAGCCGGCGTGGAGCGGGCCCTGTCCATCGCCGCCGGCGTCCCGCTGGCCAAGCTCGAAGCCTGGCTGGGTGGCGACGACGCTGCTGTCCCGGTGATACGGGCCATGCCCAACACCCCCGCTCTCGTGGGTGCGGGCGCGGCCGCCGTGGCCCCCGGCACCCACGCCACCGACGCCGACCTGGCCTGGGCCGAGGAGATCCTCTCGGCCGTGGGCGTGGTCGTGCGCCTGCCCGAGCACCTGCTCGACGCCGTCACCGGCCTGTCCGGGTCGGGGCCCGCCTACGTCTTCTTGGTGGCCGAGGCCCTCATCGAGGCGGGCGTGCTCGTGGGCCTGCCGCGAGACGTGAGCCGTACGCTGGCCATCCACACCCTGCTGGGGTCGAGCCGGCTCCTGGCCGAGTCGGGCGATTCGCCCGAAGCGCTCCGGGCCGCCGTCACCTCGCCGGGGGGCACCACGGCCGCCGGCCTGCGGGCCCTGGAGGACCGGGGTGTGCGGGCCGCCCTGCTGGCCGCCGTGGCCGCGGCCACCGAGCGATCCCGCCAACTCGGCCAGTAACGGACGCCTGCGGCAACTTCACTCTTCACTCAGGCGCCACGTTCGTTTACAGTCCCCTCAGGCGGAGAGGGGTGATTCCACTGTCACAACAACATGCGAAGGCCCGCTTCCTCACGGTGGCCGAGGTGGCCTCCCTGCTGCGGGTCTCGAACATGACGGTCTACCGGCTCATCAACGCGAACGAGCTGGCCGCCGTACGGGTGGGCAAGTCCTACCGGTTGCGGGAGGACGACGTCGACAAGTACCTGGCCAGCCGGTACACGGAAGCGGGCTGAGCGGTCGCGACCGCTGACTAGCGTCGGGGCATGCCCCGGCGCGACACCGTCAGCTTCCTGTCCGACTACGGACTAGCCGACGAGTTCGTCGGCGTCGTCAAGTCGGTTATCCGCCACCTCGCCCCCCACGCCTCCGTCATCGACATCACCCATGATGTCCCGCCCCACGACGTGCGGGCGGGCTCGCTGGCCCTGGCCCGGGCCGTCCAGTACCTCGCTCCCGGCGTGCTGCTGGCCGTCGTCGACCCCGGCGTGGGCACCGACCGCCGGGCCGTGGCCGTGGAAGCGACCGAGGTCGACCTGGTGCTGGTAGGGCCGGACAACGGCCTCCTGGCCGCGGCTGCCTCCCTCGTGGGCGGGGCCGCCCGGGCCGTCGCCCTCACCAACGACGAGTACCACCTCCCCGCTCCCGGCCCCACCTTCGCCGGGCGGGACGTCTTCGCTCCGGTGACCGCCCACCTGGCCAACGGCGTCGACCTCCTGGAGCTGGGCGAGGCCATCGACCCGCTGGGCCTGCGCCCGGGCATGCTGCCCCTCACCCGGGAGGAGGACGGCAAGCTGATGGCCGAGGTCCTGTGGGTGGACCGGTTCGGCAACGTGCAGCTGAACGTCGACCCCGACGAGGTGGCCGGCTACGGCGATCCCGTGCGTCTCAGCTGGCGAGACCAGTCCCGCGTGGCCCGCCGAGCCGTCACCTACGGCGACCTCAAGCCCGGCGAGGTGGGCCTGATCGTGGACTCCTACGGCCTCCTGTCGGTGGCCCTGGAGCAACGATCGGCGGCCGACGAGCTGCGGTTGCGCCCGGGCGACGCCGTGGCCCTCGACGCTCCGGACGTGTGACGGCGGCCGCTTGTTCAACGGCGTCCTAGGCTGCGGCCATGCGCCCGGGCACGACGATCGCCATCGCCGTTCTCCTCATCGCCATCCTGGGCGCGGCCCTGATCCAGTTCCTGATCCTCGGCCGCGGGTAGGGGCTGGCTACAGGCCGGGGGCCTGACCGCGCAGCTGCTCCAACGAGAGAGCGACGCGGGCCGGCATCACGGGGGCGGGTGCCGGAGCGGGTGTCACCACGGGATCGGGAGGCGCAACGGGCGCGGCCGGAGCAGCAGGCGGTACCGCCGCAGGTGTCGCGACCGCCGGGGCCGCGGCAGGAGCGGGCGCAGCGGCGCCACCGTCCGACGCCAGCCGTTCGAACTGGTGGGCCGTGTACACCGTGCCCTTGGACGTCACCACCACACCCACACCCACGCGGGTGAAGGCGGGGTCGACCAGGTTCTCGTAGTGGTGGGGGCTGTTCACGAAGGCCTGGAAGAGCGACGGCACGTCCGGGCCCACGCCCACGTTCTCGCCGAGCTTGACCCAGTTCGCCCGCACTTCGTTGGCGAAGTTCGGGTTGTGGGAGATCGTGCCCGCTTGGGCCATCTTGGCCGACCAGTTGCGGGCGATGCCGGTGAGCTCGGCGTCGACCTGCAGGGCTCCGAGCCCCTTCGACGCCCGGAGAGCGTTGATGCGGCTCACGAAGTCGTTCTCCATGGCGGCCGGGCTGGCCGTGGCCGCGCCCGCGCGTGCGCCCGGGGCCAGAGGCAAGAGGACCCCGGCCAGGGTGAGAATGGCGGCGAGCAGGGTGCGGCGCATGTGTACGAGTGGTCGTCCCGGCGGAAGGCCGCCTTGACCAAAGAATTCGTAAGGAGGCGGGGTGGGACCTGCCCGTGCTGGAATGCGGGCGATGAATCTGGCCGCGGTCATCGACGCCCACCCGGACGACCACATCGCCCTGATCAGCGGCGACCGGGCCATCACCTACGGCGACCTCCGTCGCCACGTGGCGGGCGCTCGAGGTGCCCTTGCCGCGGCCGGCGTCGAGCCCGGTGACCGGGTGGCCCTCGTGGCCGACAACGAGCCCACCTTCGTCGTCGCTTACCTGGCCATCCTGGGCCTGGGCGCGGTGGCCGTCCCCCTCAACCCCACCAGCCCCGAGCCCGAGTTGGCCCGGGAGCTGGCGGTCGTCGACGCCCGAGTGGCCGTGGTGGCCGACGACCGGGACCTCCCGGGCGTGACCATCCTCCGGCGCGACGCACTGGCGGGCGACCCCGACGCCGCTCCGGTCGTCGACCGGGCCGCCACCGACCTGGCCGTCCTCGTGTTCACGGCCGGGACGGCGGGCTCGCCCAAGGCGGCCAAGCTCACCCACGGCAACCTGCTGGCCAACCTCGACCAGGTGCGGGCCCATCCGGGCCGGGACGTCTACGCCCACGACGTGGGCCTGGGCGTCCTGCCCCTGTTCCACATCTTCGGGCTCAACGTGGTGCTGGGCCTGCTGCTCCAGGCGGGCGGGACGGTGGTGCTGGAGCGGCGGTTCGATCCGGCCGAGTCCATCGCCCTCATCGCCCGCCACGGCGTCACCCTGGTGGCCGGCGCACCGCCCATGTACCGCGCCTGGGCCGAGGTGCCCGCCGGCGCCGCCAACGCCGACGCCTTCAGCGGCGTGCGCCTGGCCACGTCGGGGGCCGCACCCCTGGGCGAGGACGTGGCCGCCGCCTTCACCGGTCGCTACGGCCTGTTCATCCACCAGGGCTACGGGCTGACCGAGGCGGCGCCCGTCGTCACCTCGTCGCTGCTCGACCAGCCCCCCCGCCCGGGCTCCATCGGCGTGCCCCTGCCCGGAGTCGACGTCCGCCTGGTGGACGACGAGGGCGAGGACGCCTTGGTGGGCGATCCCGGCGAGATCCGGGTGCACGGTCCCAACGTGTTCGGCGGGTACTGGGAGGACGACGCGGCCACAGCCGCCGCTCTCACGTCCGACGGCTGGCTGCGCACCGGCGACATTGCCGTGGCCGACGACAGCGGGCACCTCTACCTGGTCGACCGGGCCAAGGACCTCATCATCGTGAGCGGGTTCAACGTGTACCCGGCCGAAGTGGAGGAGGTGCTGCTGGAGCACCCGGGCATCGCCGAGGTGGCGGTGGTCGGTGTCCCCGCGGCGGCCACGGGCGAGGCAGTGAAGGCGTTCGTGGTCAGGGCGCCGGGCGCGGGCGTCTCCGAGGCCGACGTCACCGAGTTCGCGGCCGGCCGGCTGGCCCGCTACAAGGCGCCCTCCGAGGTCAGTTTTGTTGACGAACTGCCGCGAGCCGTGGCCGGGAAGGTGCTTCGCCGGCAGCTTCGACCGGCATAGCCGCGGTCGCCGGCGGCGCCGGCCCGCTCGACGCCACCAGGAACCCGGCGAAGATCACCGTGATGCCGACGGCCAGGGTGACCATGAAGGCGGTCATGGCGTCGGCCAGCCCGTTGAGCAGCCCGCTGGCGCTGAGAATGGCGGTGCCCAGGGCGATGAGGACGTTGGCCGCCACCATCCGTCCCCGCCGGTAGCGCACGGCGCTCCAGGCCGCGCCCCCGAACACCACCAGGGCGCCCCCGCCGGAGGCCACCGCGGCCAGGACGCGGGGCAGTGGCCCGAACACCTCGGCCGCCCGGGGCACGAGCACGTGCGGGGCCAGCGGGCGGGTGAAGGGTTCGACGGCCAGCACGCCCGCCGAGAAGGCCACGAACAGCGCGATGACGGCGGCGGCCCGGTCGCCCACCCGCTTGCCGCCCAGCAGGTAGAGCGTGCCCAGGGCCAGGAACGGCACGTTGGCGATGGCCCCGAAGAAGAAGTAGAGGCGGAAGGTGGCGCTGCTCCAGCCGACGGCGTTGCCCAGGCCCAGGAGGATGGCAGCCAGGGAGAACATGGCCAGGGCGATGCTCCAGGCCAGTTCGTGGGGCCGGCGGCGCGCCAGCCAGCGCTCGTAGGTCGACAGGGCGAAGGCCAGGGCGACCAGCGACGCGGTCGCGGCCAACGCGTGGTGGAACACGGCGCCCGAGGCTAGGGCGCGCGTGCAGTCGTGCGTCAGCAGGTGAAGCAGTTCTGCACGCGCCGGGGAGAAGCCGCCGCGCTCGTGCGTTTGTGAAATGGCAACACCCGGCCGCTACCCTCTTCTCATGGCCGACAGCCGGAAGATCCCCGAGGCCACGGTGGCCCGCCTTCCCGTCTACCTGCGGGCCCTCCTCGAGCTGGCCGAGCAGCAGGAGGCCACCGTGTCCTCCGAGCGCCTGGCCGAGCGGGCGGGCGTGAACGCCGCCAAGGTCAGGAAGGACCTGTCCTACCTGGGCTCGTACGGCACCCGCGGGGTCGGGTACGACGTCGAGTACCTGCTGTACCAGATCAGCCGGGAGCTGGGCCTCACGCAGGACTGGCCCGTCGTCATCGCCGGGATCGGCAATCTGGGTCTCGCCCTGGCCAACTACCGGGGGTTCCTGGCGCGCGGCTTCCGGGTGGTCGGCCTGGTCGACGCCGATCCGGCCAAGGTGGGGGAGCCGGTCGGTGACCTGCGGGTTCGCCACATCGACGACCTGCCCGCCATGGCCGCGGCCGAGCGCATCGCCATCGGGATCGTGGCCACGCCCGCGGGGGCCGCCCAGGAGGTGGCCAACCGCCTGGTGGCGGCCGGGGTCACGTCCATCCTCAACTTCGCCCCGGCCGTGATCACCGTGCCCGAGGGGATCAACCTGCGCAAGGTCGACCTGTCCATCGAGTTGCAGATCCTGTCCTTCTACCAGCAGCGCCTCACGGCGGTGGGCGGCCTGCCCGACGAAGCGCAGGCGGCGCTGGCCTGATGCCGGTCGAGGTCCCCCAGTACCCGGTGAACCTGGTGCTGGCCGGGCGCCGCTGCCTGGTGGTCGGGGGCGGCCACATCGCCGCCCGCAAGGCCCAGGGCCTGCTGGCCTGCGGGGCCGAGGTCCACGTCGTGGCCCCCCGGGTGGGTGAGGAGATGCGGCAACTCCCCGTGAGCATCGAGGAACGCCGGTACCAGGAGGGCGACGTCGCCGGCTACCGCCTGGCCGTGACCGCCACCGATGATCCCGCCGTCAACGCCGCCGTCTACCGGGATGGCGAAGCCCACGGCGTGTGGGTCAACTCGGCGGACGACCCGGGCGCTTCGTCCTTTACGCTCCCCTCGGTCGTGCGCCGGGGGCCCATCATGGTGGCCGTGTCCACCGGCGGCCACAGCCCGGCCCTGGCCACCTGGCTCAAGCGCCAGGTCGACAGCCAGCTGGGCCCCGAGTACGAGGTGCTGGTCGGCCTCCTCTCATCGGAGCGGGAAGCGCTGAAGGCAGCCGGGCGTTCCACCGAGGGTCTGGACTGGCAAATGGCGCTGGACTCGGACATGCTCACATTGATCAGGGCCGGCAAGGTCCAGGAAGCAAGGGAGCGCCTCCAGGCGTGTCTGTCGTCGTCGTAGGGCTGAACCATCGCACTGTCCCCCTGGGGACGCTGGAGCGCATGACGGTGAACGACGCCCGTCTGCCCAAGGCCCTCGACGACCTGTGCGCGCGGGACAACGTGAGCGAGGCCGCCATCCTCTCCACCTGCATGCGCACGGAGATCTACGTGGTGGCCGAGAAGTTCCACGCCGCCCTCTCCGAGGTGCGGGACTTCCTGGCCGAGCTGTCCTTCACCGCCCCTGAGGACTTCTCCGACCACCTGTACTCGTTCTACGAGGACGGGGCCGTGCGCCACCTCTTCCGGGTGTCGTCGGGGCTGGACTCGGCCGTGGTGGGGGAGAGCGAGATCCTCGGCCAGGTGAAGGACGCGTGGGAGAGCGCCCGGTCGCTCAACGCCTGCGGTCCCGTGCTGGGCGGGCTGTTCCGCCACGCCGTCGAGGTGGGCAAGCGGGTGCGGTCGGAGACCGCCATAGGCCGGGGCACCGCCTCGGTGTCACAAGCGGCCGTGGCCATGGCCGCCGAGCGCCTGGGCACGCTCGAGGCCAAGCGCCTGCTCGTGCTGGGCGCGGGCGACATGGGCGAGGGCATGGCCGTGGCCCTGGCCGGGTCGCCGGGCGTGGGCGAGGTGCTGGTGGCCAACCGCACCCCGGAACGGGCCGCCGCCCTGGCCGGGCGCATCGGGGGCCGGGCCGTGCCCTTGGGCGACCTGTCCGCCGCCCTGGCCGACGTCGACGTGCTGCTCACGTCCACCGGCTCCACGTCCACCTTGCTGGAGGCGTCCGAGCTGGAGGCCCGCCCCGACGACCGGCCGCTGCTGATCGTCGACGTGGCCGTCCCCCGCGACGTCGACCCCGCGGTGGGCGACCTGCCCGGCGTCACCCTGCTGGACATGGACGACCTGCGGGTCTTCGCCGAGCAGGGCCTGGCCGGCCGGCGCAACGAGATCGCCCGGGTCAACCAGATCATCGACGCCGAGTGCGAGCGCTACGCCGGCGCTTCGCTGGCCCGGGAGGTGGCGCCCCTGGTGGTGTCGCTGCGGGAGTCGGCCGAGTCGGTGCGCCAGGGTGAGTTGGAGCGGTTCCGGGCCCGGCTCGACTACGACGCCCTGGACGAGCGCCAGCGGGAGGCGGTCGAGGCCCTCACCCGCGGCATCGTCCAGAAGCTGCTGCACGAGCCCACCGTGCGCCTCAAGGAGGCGGCCGGGTCCCCCAAGGGCGAGCGGCTGGCCGAGGCGCTGCGGGCCCTGTTCGACCTGTAGTGCCCAGATCGTTGTGACCAGATCGTCGTGACCAGCTTGCGGGCCGCCACCCGCGGCAGCGCGCTGGCCCGGTGGCAGACCGACCACGTGCTGTCCCTGCTGGGCGGCGGCCAGGCCGTGGTGGTCGAGACCATGGGCGACCGCAACCGGGACGTCCCCATCCACGAGATCGGGGGCCGGGGCGTGTTCGTGAAGGAGGTGCAGGCCGCCGTGCTCGACGGACGGGCTGACATCGCCGTGCACTCGGCCAAGGATCTCCCCTCCCAACCCACCGACGGTCTGGTGATCGGCGCCTTCCCCGAACGGGCCGATCCCCGGGACGCGCTGGTGGGCTCGACGTTGGCGGCGCTGGCGCCCGGCGCCGTGGTGGCCACCGGGTCGGTGCGGCGCAAGGCCCAACTGGCCGCCCTGCGTCCCGACCTCACCTTCGCCGAGTTGCGCGGCAACATCGACACCCGCCTGGGCAAGGCGGCGGGCTTCGACGCCATCGTGGTGGCCGTGGCCGCCCTGTCCCGCCTGGGCCACGCCGACCGGGTGGACGAGATCCTCGATCCCTGGACCATGCTCCCCCAAGTGGGGCAGGGGGCGCTGGCCGTGGAGTGCCGGGCCGAGGATGCGAAGACGCTCGCGGCCTTGGCCGCCATCGACCACGTCACCACCCGCCAGGCCGTCACCGCCGAGCGAGCCTTCCTGGCCCGGCTGGGCGGCGGGTGCGACCTGCCCGTGGGCGCCCTGGCCACGTACGGCGAGGACGCGGGTGTGCGCCTGGAGGCCCTCATGGCTTCCCTCGACGGGCACATCGTCCTGCGGGCCGCTCTCACCGGCGACGACCCCGAGGCCGTGGGTCACGAGGTGGCACAGTCACTGCTCGACGACGCCGGCGCCGACGAGCTGCTGCTGGAGTGGCGGTCGTGACCGTCTACCTGGTGGGCGCCGGGCCCGGCGACCCCGGGCTCCTCACCGTGCGGGGGGCCGAGGTCCTGGCCCGGGCCGACGTGGTGGTGCACGACCGGCTGGCCGAGTCGTCACTGCTCGACCGGGCGCCGGCGTCGGCCGAGCGCATCGACGTGGGCAAGCGCCCGGGTGGCCCCGTCCACCAGGACGAGATCAACGACCTGCTCGTCGAGCGGGGGCGGGCCGGCCAGGAGGTCGTGCGGCTCAAGGGCGGCGACCCCTTCGTGTTCGGCCGCGGCGGCGAGGAGGCCCAGGCCCTGCTCGACGCGGGCGTGCCCTTCGAAGTGGTGCCCGGCATCACGTCGGCCGTGGCCGCTCCCGCCTACGCGGGCGTGCCCGTCACCCACCGGGGCCGGGCCGCGTCGTTCACCGTCATTACCGGCCACAGCCGGCACGAGCCAGAGCGGGACACCAACTGGGAGGCGCTGGCCCGATCGGGCGACACCATCGTGGTGCTCATGGGGGTGGCCCACCGGGCCGACATCGCCAAGCGCCTCATGGACGGCGGCCTGGCCGCGTCCACCCCGGTGGTGGCCGTGCACTGGGGGACCCGGCCCGAGCAGCGGACCGTGCGCACCACGCTGGGGGCTCTGGCCGACGTGGAGCTCGATCCGCCCGCCACCATCGTCATCGGCCAGGTGGCCGGGCTCGACCTGGCCTGGTACGAGCGCAAGCCCCTGTTCGGCGTGCGGGTGGTGGTCACCCGGGCGCGGGAGCAGGCGTCCGACCTGTCCCGCCGGCTGCGGGATCTGGGCGCCTTCACCGTCGAGCTGCCCGCCATCGAGATCGGCCCGCCGGCGGACGGGGGCGTGGCGTTGGCCGATGCCGCGGCGCGGGTGGGCGAGTACGACTGGGTGGTGTTCACCTCGGCCAACGCGGTGGAGCGGTTCCTGCCCCTGGTGGCCGACGCTCGCCGCTTCGGGGCCGCCCGTATTGCCGCCATCGGGCCGGGCACGGCCGCCGCCCTCGCCGCCCGCTCGCTGATCGCCGACCTGGTGCCGTCCGAGTTCGTGGCCGAGGCGGTGCTGGACGTGTTCCCCGGCGGTCCCGGCCGCGTCCTGCTGCCCCGGGCCGCCGTCGCTCGAGACGTCCTGCCCGACGGCCTGCGGGCCAAGCGGTGGGAGGTCGACGTGGTCGATGCCTACCGCACCCAACCGGTCACGCCCTCGGCCGAGGCCCTGGAGGCGGCGGCCACGGCCCAGGCCATCACCTTCACGTCGTCGTCGACGGTCACCAACTACCTGGCGTCGGGCGCCCCCGTGCCGCCCCTGGTGGCGTGCATCGGTCCGGTCACGGCCGGCACCGCCCGCGCCGCCGGGCTCGTCGTCGACGTGGTGGCCGACCCTCACACGATCGAAGGGTTGGTGGAGGCACTCCGTCGTAGGCTGGTGGGGTGACCTTCCCCACCCGCCGCTTGCGCCGGCTGCGGCGCACGCCGGCCGTCCGCCGTCTCGTGGCCGAGACCCGGCTGGGCGTGGACGACCTCATTGCCCCGCTCTTCGTGCGCGAGGGCATCGACTCGCCCCAGCCCATCGCCTCCCTCCCCGGCGTCGTCCAGCACACCCGGGAGTCGCTGGTGAAGGAGGTGCGGGAGCTGTCCTCCCTGGGCGTGCCCGGGGTCATCCTCTTCGGCGTGCCTGCCCGCAAGGACGCCGAGGGGTCGGAGGCATGGAACCCGGACGGCATCGTCCAGGTGGCCCTGCGCGACCTCCGGGACGAGGTGGGTGATGCCGTCGTCCTCGTGGCCGACCTGTGCCTGGACGAGTACACGTCCCACGGCCACTGTGGCTTGCTCGACGCCAGCGGTGAGCCGGACAACGACGCCACCCTGGAGCTGTACGGCCAGATCGCCGTGGCCCAGGCCGAGGCCGGCGCCGAGGTGGTGGCGCCCAGCGGGATGATGGACGGCCAGGTCGCCGCCATCCGCTGGGCCCTCGACGGGGCCGGACAGTCGCAGACGGCCATCCTCGCCTACGCGGCCAAGTACGCCTCCGCCCTGTACGGCCCGTTCCGCGACGCGGTGGACGTCACCATTGCGGGCGGCGGCGACCGCAAGGGCTACCAGCAGGACCCCCGCAACGGCCGGGAGGCGCTGGCCGAGGTGGCGGCCGACGTGGAGGAGGGCGCCGACATGGTGATGGTGAAGCCCGCCCTCGCCTACCTCGACGTCATCGCCGCCGTGCGGGCCATGGTCGACATGCCCGTGGCGGCGTACCACGTCAGCGGCGAGTACGCCATGGTGAAGGCGGCCGCCGAGCGGGGCTGGATCGACGGGCCGGCCGTGGCTCTCGAGCACATCACGTCGGTGAAGCGGGCGGGCGCCGACGTCATCCTCACCTACTTCGCCCGGGAGCTGGCCGAGTCGCTTCATGGGTAACGAGGAGCTGTTCAAGCGGGCGGGCGAGGTGATCCCGGGCGGGGTGAACTCGCCCGTGCGCGCCTTCCGGTCGGTGGGGGGCACGCCCTACTTCGTGGCCCGGGCGTCGGGCTCGTGGGTGGAGGACGTGGAGGGCCGGCGCTACATCGACTACGTGCAGTCGTACGGCGCGTCGATCCTGGGTCACGCCCACCCCGCGGTCGTCGCAGCCGTGCAGGTCGCGGCCGCCGAAGGGACCACGTACGGCGCGCCCACCGAGCGCGAGGTGCTGCTGGCCGAGGCCATCTGCGAACGGGTGGCCGGCTGCGAGATGGTGCGCCTGGTGTCGAGCGGCACCGAGGCCACCATGAGCGCCATCCGGGTGGCGCGGGGGTTCACGGGCAGGCCCCGGGTGATCAAGTTCGCCGGGTGCTACCACGGCCACTCCGACGGGTTGTTGGCCGGCGGGGGCACGGGCATGGCCACGCTGGGTCTGCCCGACTCGGCCGGCGTGCCCGAGTCCGCCGTGGCCAACACGATCGTGGCGCCCTACAACGTGGTGCCCGAGATCGATGTCGACGTGGCCTGCGTGATCGTCGAGCCCGTGGCCGCCAACATGGGCCTGGTCCTCCCCGAGTCCGGGTTCCTCGAAGGGCTGCGGGCCGCGTGCGACGCGGCCGGGGCGTTGTTGATCTTCGACGAGGTCATCACCGGGTTCCGCGTGGGCGTGGGTGGCGCATCGGAGCGGTTGGGCGTGCGCCCTGACTTGTGGACGTTCGGCAAGGTCATCGGCGGTGGCCTGCCGTTGGCTGCGTTCGGCGGGCGGCGCGACGTCATGGAGGTGCTGGCTCCGGTCGGGCCCGTGTACCAGGCGGGCACGCTGTCCGGGAACCCGGTGGCCACCGCCGCCGGGCTGGCCGTCCTCTCCCTGCTGGACGCCGCTGCCTACGACCGGCTGGAGGCGACGGCGACGTCGCTGGCGTCGGGCCTCGCTTCGGTGTTCGGGCCGGGCGTGCAGGTGCCCCGCTTCGGCCCCCTGGTGGGTGTCTTCTTCGACGCCCCGTCGGTGGTGCGGGACTACGACGAGGCCCGGGCGTCGTGCTCCACCGGCACGTACGCCCGCGTGTTCCGGCACCTGCTCGACCAGGGCATCGCCTGGGCGCCCGGGCCCTACGAAGCGCTGTTCCCCAGCCTGGCCCACACGCCCGAGGACATCGAGCGCACGGTCGAGGCGGCCGCCCGCCCGTTTCCTGACGCCGGCGTTCTCGTAACGCTGGCGCCGCCTATGTGGGCGTGAGCGTTACGAGAACGGTCAGGGGGCGGGGGCGAGGGGTTAGGGAGCGAGGCCACGGTCGAGGGCAGCGGTCAGGTGGTCGAGCAGGGCGTCGACGCCCATGGGCGGGAAGCCGGGCACGGCGATGGCCAGCGACGTCACCCCGTGGACCACGGCCCACAGGCTGGACGCCATCAGCAGCGGGTCGTCGGCCCGCATGGTGCCGGCGGCCATGCAGCGCTCCACGTTGGCCAGCAGGTGGTCGAACCCGCTGGCCGCCGAGATGGCGCCTTCGGGCATGCGCATCAGCCGACCGCGGCCCATGAACATGATGCGGTAGTGCTCGGGGTGCTCCAGCCCGAACCGCACGTAGGCATGGGCCCGGACCCGGAGCTGCTCGGCCGGGTCACCGGCGCCCACCTCGGCCACCAGCCCCTCGACGAACTCGTCGAAGCGCTGGAACTGGCGCTCGCACACGGCCAGCAGCAACGCCTCCTTGTCCTCGAAGTGGAGGTAGATCGACGGCGGCGTGACCCCGACGGCGTCCGCCACGGCCCTGATGCTGACCGCTTCCTCGTCGCCCGTCTTGAGAAGCAGCGTCGACGCGGCCTCGAGGATCTCGTCGGCCAGGCGCTCCCCCTCGCCCCGTTTGGCCCGGGGCCTGCGGGCCGTTACGGCAAGACCTCCAACTCGCGCATGGGCACGTTGTACTCGGTCGAGGCCGCGAGCGCCTCGCCACCGTCGGTTTCGCTGATGCCCCACCGCTCGTAGATGCGGCGCAGGGGTGCGGGCGCCCACCAGTTGGCGTTGCCGGCCAGCCGCATGAAGGCGGGCACGAGGGCGGCTCGGATCAGGGTGGCATCCATGAGGACGGCCATGGTGAGGCCCACGCCGAACAACTTGATGAACGTGACCTTGGACGTGGCCGTGGCCACGAAGACGACGGCGAGCAGGGCGGCTGCCGCCGTCACGATGCGGCCCGTGCGCTCGAGACCCATCGCCACCGACGCCACCGTGCTGCTGCCCCGGTCGTGCTCCTCCTTGATGCGCGACAAGAGGAACACCTCGTAGTCCATGGACAGCCCGAAGGCCACGCAGAACATGAGGATGGGCGTGGTCGTGTCGATCAGGCCGGTGGGGGTGAAGTGCAGCAGACCCGACCCGTGCCCTCCCTGGAACACGAACACCATGGCGCCGAAGGTGGCGGTCAGGCTGAGCAGGTTGAGCACCACCGCCTTGGCGGGCACGAGCACGCTGCCGAACATCAAGAACAGCACCGCGAACGTGACCAGGGCAATGATCAGCCCGGCCAGGGGCATGCGGTCGAACAGCGCGTGCTTGGAGTCGACCAACTGGGCTGACGCGCCGGTGGTCTGCACGTCGAATGGCGCCGGAACCTGGCGCAGCGACGTCACCAGGCGCTCGCCCGCGGGGGAGTAGGGCTCAACCGTGGGTACCACCGAGAGGAACGTCCCCGCCGGGCTCACGAAGCGAGCGGAGATGGGCGACGGGCCGAGCACCCGGGCGCCGGACAAGTACGACCCCGACGCGGCGTCGACGCGCGCCACGCCGGGCAGGTTCGACAGGCGCTTGGCGTAGGCGTCGATGTCCGCGGCCCGCGCCGCGGGGTCGACTCCGAGCGCCACCACCGACAGGGCGTTGGCCTCGTTGGACGAGAAGTTGGTTCGGATCTGATCGCTCACCTGGCGGCCGGGCACGGAAGGCGGGAGCACGCGGTCGTCGGGCAGGCCGAAGCGCACGTGCAGGAAGGGGGCGCCCAGGATCAGCAGGATGGCGGCCACCGAGGTGGCGATGGGCAGGGGCCGGCGCATGACGGTCGTGGCGGCCTTGTGCCAGAACCCCTCACCCACCTCCCTGGGATGGCGCTTGAACAGCACCAGGGCGTCGACCCGCCGGCCCAGCACGGCCAGCAGGGCGGGCAGGAGGACGACGGCGCCCAGGGCCGCCCACGCCACCACGGCGATGCCGGCGTAGGCGAACGAGCGCAGGAACGACAGCGGGAACACGAGCAGGGCAGCCAGCGAGGCGGCCACCGTCAGGGCGCTGAACGTCACCGTGCGGCCGGCGGTGCGGACGGTGCGCACCACGGCCTCGTGGGGGTCGCGGCCGGCCCGCAGCTCCTCGCGGTAACGGGACACCACGAAGAGGCTGTAGTCGATGGCCAACCCCAGACCCATGGCCGTCGTCATGTTGAGGGCGAACACCGACACCTGGGTCATGGCCGCCAGCACCCGCAGTACGAAGAACGTCCCGAAGATGGCGAGGATGCCGATGCCGAGGGGCAGCGCCGCGGCCACCACGCTGCCGAACACGAGCACCAGCAGGAGGAGCGTGATGGGGATGGCGATGGCCTCGGCCTTGGCCAGGTCCTTCTGGATGGTGGTGCCGACCTGCCGGAACACCTCGGCAAACCCACCGACCTGCACGGTGACGGCGCCGGCCGTGCGGGTGTACTTGGGGGTGAGCGTCTTCATGCGCTTGCTCACGTGGTCGGCCGAGCCCGACACCCGGGCCAGCACCAGCGCCTGGCGCCCGTCCTTGCTGCGCAACGGGGGCACGGCGCCCAGCGACCAGTACGACACCGCCGCGGGCACGTCGGGTTCGCCGGCCAACTCCTGGGTGATGGCCCGCCCGGCGGCGGCCACGTCGGGTGCATCGACGCCGCCCTGGTGGGCGGTGACGAGCAGCACCACGTTGGGCTGGCCGCCCTGGAACTGGCGGAGCAGGGCCTGGTCAGCCTTGTACGACTCGGCGTCGGGGTCGTCGAAGCCGCCCGTGCTCAGGTGCTTGGCCACGTCGCCACCGATGGCGCCGCACGCCACGATGAGCAGCACGGCGGCCACCAGTACGGCCTTGCGCCGCGCCACCACCCGCTCTGCCAGTCGCCCCAACATGGCTCGCCTCCCTCAGCCGCCGAGACCGTGAGCTAACTGGAGTAAGTCAACGCTGCCCAGGGTCCGGCCGTCCACGAGATATGCGTCACACCCGATCGGGGTAGCTAAGGGTCATGGCCCGATTCGCCGTCCCTGCCGCCGCGCTCGGCCTCGTCCTCCTGGCTGCCGGCTCCACCCCGGCGTCGTCAGCTGCCCAACTCCCCACCTTCACCAGCCCCACCCGGGTGGACGACCCCAAGGTGTGGGCGTCCACCAACGCCAAGTACGTGAGCGAGCCGGCCACCGCCATCGACACCAACGGGGTTCGTTATGTCGCCTACCAACGAGGCAGCCAACTGGCGGCCACCACCGACGGCGGGCGCACGTGGACCCACAAGGGCGGCAAGGGTGTGCTCACCAAGAACCTCAACGGGTGCCAGACCAGCCCGCCTCTCGGCGACATCGGCGACGTCGAGCTGGCCGCCGACCAGTCCGGGCGGCTGTACTTCGCCGACCTCCAGTCCACGGTGGGGGCGCCGGCCAACAGCGGCGTGCAGCCGGTGGTGGCCACCAGCGACGACGGCTTCGCCACCTGGCAGGGCCAGTGCTCGGCCAACCAGGCGTTCAGCGTGGACCGGGAGTGGATGGCGGCGTTCACGCCCCCCGGCAAGACGTCGGCCGACAGCCGCGTCTACATGACGTACCACGACTTCGGGCCGAACACGATGTGGGTCAACGCGTCCAAGGACGGCGGCAAGACGTGGTCCCTGCCCGTCGACATCGTCACCGACCCGACCGCCGCCCTGAACAGCTTCTGCGACACCGTCCCCGCCGGCATCGCCGTCGACCCCACCACCGGCTGGGTGTACGTGGGCTGGACGGCCGGCGCCGGCCCGGCCACCAACGCGGGCACGGGCTGCAACTACACGCAGGGCACGGTGTTCAACAACTTCTTCGTGGCCGTGTCCAAGGACGAGGGCGCCACCTGGTCGACCACCCATGCCTTCGCCGGGCCCGACTACACGCAGCCCGAGCCCGCCGACCTGTCGGAGATCTTCGGGTCCATCGTGGTCGACCGGGCAGGCGGCGTGTCCATCGCCTTCCCCGCCTTCATCAACGGCGAGTTCGGCGCCTACCTGGCCACGTCACCCAAGGCCGACGGCTTCGGCAACCTCCACTTCGGCCCGCCCGTCAAGGTCAACGGGCCGGACACCCACACGGCCTTCTTCACCCGACTGGTCGCCGGTGACGCCGGCCGCCTGAACATGATCTACCTGGGCTCGCCGGTGAAGAACGTGATCGCCACGGCGCAGAACAAGGCGACGTTCACGGGCGCCGACCCCAACCAGCCCAACTGCACGCCCGAGGTGGGCACCAACGTCCAGGGCCTGCGCTTCCCGGGCAAGCCCTGCCAGATGCCGGCCACCGCCCCCTGGTACCTCTACCTGGCCCAGACTCTCGATGGGGGCGCCACCTTCACCAACCAGAAGCTCGACGCCGGGCCCGTGCACGTGGGCGACATCTGCACCCTGGGCATCTTCTGCCTGCCCGGCGACGACCGTGACCTGGCCGACGTCAACGACATTCGCATCGACCGCACGGGCGGGTTCCAGGTGGCCTACACATGGGAGCCGGCCGACGCCAGCCGCACCGAGATCCGCTTCCAGTGCCAGACGGGTGGGCCCGGCCTGCTGGCCGGCCAGGCCGTGCTGTCGTGCCTGGACGCCTCGTCCGTACGCGTGCCGGGCCCGGGCGGGGCGGCCGGGGCCGCTGCCGGTCGGACTGGCGCGCTGCCCGCCACCGGGCGCAACGGCTGGCCGGCCGCCGCCGGCGTGGTGCTGCTCGCTCTCGCCGTCGCCCTGCGCGGCGCCCGCCGCTTCTCGTAACGCTGGCGCCGCCTATGTGGGCGCGAGCGTTACGAGAACGGGTAGGTCAGGCGGCGGGGGCGAGGCGGGCGATGCCGGCCACCGCCTTGTAGGCGGCCTCGGCCGGACCCAGCTCGTCGGGCCGGATGAGGTTGGCCATGATCCGCAGCACCCACTCCATCAGCGTGCGCGAGTGCATGCCCGTCGACACTAGGAGCCGCATGAGCTCGGGCCGGCCGATGATGCGCACGAAAGCCCGGGCCACCTTGTAATAGAGCCCATACGTGTCCTGAAGCTCCCGCTCGTACTGCTGCAGCGCCAGGCCGTTGCCCGACGTGAGCGCCTCGCCGATCCACCGCGCCGCCAGCCGCCCCGTCTCGTAGGCGTAGGCGATGCCCTCGCCGTTGAACGGGTTGATGGACCCGGCGGCGTCGCCGGTGACCAGCCACGTCGGCCCCACCCGGGGTCCCACTGAGAACGCCATGGGCAGGCGCCCGCCGGTGGCCGGCCCGCACGACGTCTCCGGTGACAGGCCCCACGACTCGGGGGCGTAGTCCACGAAGGCGTCCATGAGGTGCGAGGTGTTGACCGCTTTCCACTGGTTGAAGGTGGACAGCAGGCCCACGCCCACGTTCACCCGGCCGTCGCCCACCGGGAAGATCCAGCCGTAGCCGGGCAGGACGTTGCCGGCCTTGTCCCGCACGTCGAGGTGGCTCTCGATCCACGGCTCGTCGTGGCGGGGCGATTCGTAGTAGCCGCGGATGGCCATGCCCAGCGGCCGGGCCCGGTCGCGGGACGTGCCCAGGGCCCGTCCGAACCGGGAGTTGGCCCCGTCGGCCACCACCAGGTAGCGGACCCGCACCTCCTCGTCGCCGGCGCCGTCCTTGCGATGCACGACGGCGCCCCGCACCAGGCCCCGGTCGACGACCGGCGCCACCGCCTCGGTGCCCTCCCACAGGGTGGCGCCCGCCTTCACCGCCCGCTGGGCCACGAGGTGGTCGAGGTCCTTGCGGGTGACGACGTAGCCGTAGCTCGGGAAGTCGGGGTGCTGGGGCCACTGCAACTCCAGCGTGCGCCCGAAGGCGATGGAGCGCAGGCCGTCGAAGCGGTGGTGTCCCTCGAGCTCGTCGCCCAGGCCCATGTCCTGGAGCTGCTTGACCGACCGGGGCGTGAGGCCGTCGCCGCACGTCTTCTCCCGCGGGAAGCGCTTCTTCTCGATCAGCAGGACGTCGTGGCCGGCCTCGGCCAGCCAGTACGCGCACGATGCGCCGGAGGGCCCGCCGCCCACCACGACGACATCGTGTTGGGCCACCGCCCTAGAGCTTCTCCCGCTCGTACTGGACGACGGCGCTGATCTC
>DASRGI010000151.1:0-8102 GCA_035651095.1 Acidimicrobiales bacterium
GAGGTCGCGATACCGCTGCTCGATCTCCCGGACGACGGCGCCGAGCCCGCCACCGTGGTCGTGATCGGCGAGAACGTGTGGGTCGGGGCACAGGTGGTGCTCCTCGCCGGCGCCCGCCTGGGTGACGGCGCCATCGTCGGAGCGGCAACGGTGGTCAGCGGCGAGGTGCCCCCGTACGCCGTCGTGGCGGGGAACCCCATGCGCATCGTCGGCTGGGCCCGGCCGTCGGAGGGAGGGACAGGTGAGTGATCCCCGGCAGGAGTCCAGCGGCACCTGGGACTACGAGACGTTGCCTCCCAACATCCACATCGGCAGGGACTGCTTCCTCGAGAGCCCGCAGCTCTTCCGGATGTTCGCCAGCGAGCGCGACCCAGGTCTCGTGATCGGCGACCGTGTCCGCATCTACTTCGGCGGCTGGGGCGGCGGGTTCGGCATCCTTGCCACGGGTTCGATGGAGATCCAGGACGACAGCGTGCTGACCGGCGTCCAGATCATGTGCGCCGACCGCATCGTCGTGGGACGCCGCGTGCAGATCTCCTACAACGCCATCATCGCCGACGCCGACTTCCATCCGCGCGACCCGGACCTGCGCCGGCGGGACGCGGTGCTGTGCTCGCCGGCGGCGCCGCCGGGCGAGCGGGACCCGTTCGCCACTGCGCCCGTCGTCATCGGCGACGACGTCCGCATCGGCATCAACGCCATCGTCTTGAAGGGCGTGACGATCGGCGCGGGAGCGTCCGTGTACGCGGGGGCCGTCGTGACCTCCGACGTCCCGGCGGGTGCGACGGTGGCAGGAAACCCGGCCGTGCTCGTGACGAGGACGCCATGAGGCTGGAGCATGACTGGTGGCCCGGTGAGCTTCCCGACAACGTGGCCGTGGGCGATGGCGCTTACGTGCACTCCTCGTACTCGTTCCACCACTACCGCAGCCGCCGTCCGTGCGGGGTGCGCCTGGGCGCGGGGTCGAGCGCCTACGAAGACGCCTCGTTCGAGCTGGGACCTTCCGGCGAGGTGGACGTGGGCGACTGCACGATGCTCTTCGGCGGCAAGTTCTGCACCAACGCCCGCATCGTCGTCGGCAGCTACACCCTCATCAGCTACGAGACGTACATCGCCGACGACTTCACTGCCGTCCCACCCGGCGATCCGGCCTACCCATCGAGCGCCGGCCCCCCGGCCACCACCATCACCATCGGCGACGTGTGCTGGATCGGCGTGCGGGCCACGATCCTGGCGCCCGCGCGCCTCGGCGACGGGGTCATCGTGGCCGCCGGCGCGGTGGTGGACTTCGATGTGCCGGACTACGCGGTCGTGGCGGGGAACCCCGGCCGCGTGGTCGGCTGGGCTCGTCCTCGCTCAGGCGCTCACGAGGGGCGGGCGGCCGCCTTGTCCGAGCGAGGCGGCGACACACCGCTCGCGCCGGCCGATCCCTGACCGGGCTGGCCGGCTGGTGGATGGGCGGCCGCTGACTGGCCGGGCGGCGGTGACGGCGGGCCGGCTCCGGGGGGCGGGCCGGCTCCGGGCGGCGGGCCGTGGTCGCTCTGGCCGGGCGGTTGGACAGGTGCGTGCGCATTCGCGGGCGGGGCGGCGGGCGGGCCCGCGGGCGTCCCTCGCTCGGGTGCGTGGCCCGGTGCGCTCCCGCTCCTCCCGGGTGCCGACCCGGCGCCGGCCGGAGCGCTCGGTGCCACGGCTGCGGGCGCGGGCTGGTTCTGCCACCCGCCCGACGCGCCGGCGGTGCTCGCCGGCGTCCCTTCGACCAACCTCGTGCTCCCGATCGGCGTCGTGCGCACGGCGACCGATGCCGGCACGTCGTCCGGGTGCGCGGGGCGGGACGGGACGGAGCCCTGCTCCTTCTCGGCGGGCGCGGGGACGGTGATGCCGACCCGGCGCAGCAAGTCGTGCGCGAGCTGCTGGGCGGCGGCCGGGAGCGCACCACCGGAGGCCAAGGCGAGCAGCACCGCCGCGACCATCGTCGAGACGGCCACGCCGGCTCGCCGCCAGCTGGCTCGCACGCGATGGGTGCGCTGCACCCGTCGACGGGCCTCGACCATGGCGGCGACGATCGCGGGTTCGGCCGGCGCCTCCTGGCATGAGCCAACCTCGTCCAGGAGCTCGACGACGCCGCGCCAGGATGCGGGCACGTCGTCGGCGCGCCGATCGAGCACCAGCTCCGCCAGTTCTCGGGAAAGGTCCGGTCGGCTCATCGGATCGTCGGCGTTTCTGTGTTCAGCTGGCGGGCCAGCCGCCGGAGGGCTCGGTGTTGCAGGGCCCGCACCGCGTCGGACCGCCTCCCCACGATCCGCCCGATCTGCTCCGATGAGAGATCGGCGACGACCCGGAGAAGCAGCACCTCCGCCTGCGCCGGTGGGAGCCCAGCGATCAACGACAAGGCCGCGCCGGTGGCGAGCATCGCCACTGCCTCGTCCTCGACGTTCCCCGGCGCCTCGGCGCGCCTGCTCCAGAGCGCCTGCATGTGCGACTGACGACGAGCCCACCGTCGCCTGTGGTCGATCAGACGGCGGTGGGCAATGGTGAAGACCCACCCCCGGAAGGCTGCCTCGTCACCGGCGAACCGGTGAAGGCTCTCGGCCACCGAGACGAAGACCTCGGACGTGAGATCCTCCGCCTCCGCCGGCTGTTGGACCCGGAAGAACCGGTGCACAAGCGGGCCGAACGTCCGGTAGAGCGCTCCAAACGCCCCCGCGTCACCCTTCTGGGCGGCCGCCAGGAGGTCGTCGAACGGCACGGACGGCACGCCCCAGGGTGACACGACATCCGGCGAGGACGCCACCGGCCGTCCCGCCCGGCAGAACAGCCCCGCACCACACTGGGTGGCACGGACAGTGCTCTTGGCAACCGAACCGCACGGCCACGCTCGTGTGCACTGTCGAGACGTGGTCGGGACAACGACACACGGCATGGCGAGGTCTTGCCGCCCGAGCCCTCGCCCGCCCTCGCCCCCATTCCGGCGCCGTGACTCGGCCGGCACCTGATCACGAGGCGCCGGCCACCTCCACGTCGTCCTTGTAGAGCCCGTAGGCCTCGCTGTACTCCATGACCCGGGCCACGTTGGCCCGGAAGGCGTCGTCGTACCCGGCCCGGCCGAGCAGGTAGAAGCCCAGCTCCATGCCCGAGGCGATGCCGCCGGCGGTGATGATGCGACCGGCGTCCACCACCCGGGCCCGGCTGATGCGACAGCCGGGGGCGATGTCGGCCAGGCGGTCCAGCGGGACCTTGCCCATGGCCGACGACTCCAGCCCGTCGGGCTCCTTGCGGTTGGTGGCAGGGAGCCCATCGAGCAGGCCCATCTGCCCGTAGATCCACGAGCCCGTACACACGCTGGTGAGCAGCGTGGCCTCGGGGAGAGACCTGATGAAGTCGTGCAACCGCCCGTTGTACGTCTCCTGCCGGGTGCCGAAGCCCCCGGGCACCACGAAGGCGTCCATGGCCGGGCGGTCGGCGAACCCGTAGTTGGGCAGCACCGTGAACCCGGCCTGGGCCTGGACGGGACGCAGGTTCTCGGCCACGAAGAATGCGTCGAGGCCGGGGGCCGATCGCCGGGCTACGGAGAACACGCCGTAGGGAGCGGCGAAGTCGACGATCTCGGCGTCTTTGAAGATGTAGATGCCGAGCCGGAACCCGGGGTTGGGCGGCATTAGGGAATGTTCTTGCCGAGGGCAAGGATGACGACCGGCGTCCAGAACGTGTAGATCGCCGTCCCTGCCAACAACACACCCAGGGCCTTGGCGTTGAACTTCCCGTAGACCGTCGCCGTGATGGCGAGGAACGCCACCACCCACACGATCAGGATCGAGCGGAACATCCAGCCTCCGGCGAAGAACTTCCACCAGAACAGCGGCACGATGGCCACCGCGAACGACAGGTTGGCGACGGGGCGCAGGTCGAGCCCGGCCACCTCCGCCGCACCGAGGGCCACGAAGAACAGCCCGTAGAACACGATCAGCCCGGCCAGCGGGACGGCGTTGTCCTTCAAGGGCGCGGGACGGACTCCGATGATGTATGCAGCCTGCACGAGGTCGAGCAGGCCGGCGGTCAGGCTCACCCACCCGATGGTGGTGAGCGGGTTGGTCCCGCCGGGCTCCTGCTTCGCCCCGATCCCCAGGAAGTACAGGGCGTTGAGCCAAACGGCCAGGCCGGTCGCGATGAAGACGACGGTGATCGGCGGCATGGTTGCGCTTCTCGCTTTCCGCCACCATCTCGTATAGTGGTCGTGGTATGTCCTATAGGACATGGGGGTCGGCGTCAAGGCTGGTTTCCAGGGATAGCCGCTCCCCCACCCGCTCCTACCTCCGGGGGAGGGGGTCGCGCGCCGGTCCCCCGTACCGTCCCCTTCGTGACCGCTTCGACGCGCATCGCCATCAACGGGTTCGGCCGCATTGGGCGGAATGTGGTGCGGGCCCTGGCCGGGCGCGACGAGCCCGTGGAGCTGGTGGCGGTGAACGACCGGGGGAGCATCGACACCCTCGCCCACCTGCTCGAGTTCGACTCCGTGCATCGCCGCTTCCCGGTGCCGGTGCGGGCCAACGGGAACTGCCTGCTGGTGGGCTCGACGGTGATCCGGGTGTTGGCCGAGCCCGAGCCCGACCGCCTGCCGTGGGGCGACCTGGGCGTGGACATCGTGATCGAGTGCACCGGGCGGTTCACCGCGAGGGAGGACGCCCGGCGCCACCTGGAGGCGGGCGCGGCGCGGGTGGTGATCTCGGCGCCGGCGGCAGGGGCGGACGTGACGGTCTGCGTGGGCGTGAACGACGGGGCCTTCGACCCGGCCACCCACGCCGTCATCTCCAACGCGTCGTGCACGACCAACTGCCTGGCGCCCATGGCCATGGTGCTGGACGACGCCTTCGGGCTGCTGGCCGGGATGGTCACGACCGTGCACGCCTACACGAACGACCAGAACCTGCTCGACCTCCCCCACGCCGACCTGCGCCGGGCCCGAGCAGCGGCCCTCAACATCGTGCCGGCGAGCACCGGCGCGGCCCGGGCCATCGGCCTGGTGCTCCCCCACCTGGCCGGACGCCTGGACGGCCTGGCCCTGCGCGTGCCGGTGCCGGACGGCTCCATCACCGACCTGGTGTGCACCCTCGAGAGCATGCCCACGCGGCGGGAGGTCAACGAGGCCTTCGCCGCCGCGGCCCTGGCCCTGCCCGGCATCGTCGAGTACGCCGAGCGCCCGCTGGTGAGCGGCGACATCCTCGGCAACCCGCACTCGTGCGTGTTCTCGTCCGTCGACACCTTGGTGGGCCGAGACCACGTCAAGGTCCTGGGCTGGTATGACAACGAGTGGGGGTACGCCAACCGGCTGGTGGACCTCGTCGCCCTGGTGGGCGAGCGCAGCGCCCTCGCCAGCGGAGCCGGCAGCTACTTTCCGACATAAATCGATCACTATCGTTGACAAGGCGCCCGGGCCAACCGAGAATCAGGGCGCATCGGCCAAGGGGAGGTGCGGGTGGACGGCATCCACGACATGGGCGGAACCGAGGGCTGGGGCACGGTCTCGATCGACCCCGACGAACCCGTGTTCTACGAACCGTGGGAGGCGAAGGCGTTCGCCTTCGGCGCCCTGTCGGCCCGCCTGTCGGGCACGAACCTGGACGCCATGCGTCACGCCATCGACCGCCAGCACCCGTACGACTACCTGGTCGACGGGTACTACGGCCGTTGGCTCGGATGCGTGGAGACGCTGCTGGTCGACAGCGGCGTGCTGGCCCCCGGCGCCGTCGAGGCGCGGGCCCGCAAGCTGCGGGGCGAGGACGTGACGGAGCCGCCCACGCCCACACCCCACAAGCCCGACTACCAACCCACCGGGCCCGGCTCCCTCCGCGCCGTCGACACCCCGCCCCGATTCGGCGTGGGCGACCGGGTGCGGGCCAAGGAGCACGCCCCCTCGGGCCACACCCGCCTGCCCCGGTACGTGCGGGGCCACGAGGGCACGGTCGTGGCTGTCCAACCCGCCCAGGTGTTGCCCGACACCCACGCCCACTTCAAGGGCGAGAACGCCCAGCACGTGTTCGCCGTGAAGTTCGACTCGGACGAGTTGTGGGGCGAGGGGGCCGAGCCGTTCGCGCTGACCATCGACCTCTACGACGACTACCTGGAGACGGCGCCATGACCGCGATCCCCCACGCCCCCAACCGGCCGGACGCCGCCCTCCGGGCCGAGGCGCTGGAGTCGCTGCTACTGGAGCAGGGCCTCATCGACCCCAAGGTCATCGACGGGCTCATCCGCACCTACGAGCACGACGTCGGCCCCCTCAACGGAGCCAAGGTGGTGGCCCGGGCCTGGACCGATCCGGAGTACAAGGAGCGCCTCCTCGCCGACGGCACCGCGGCGGTCGGCGAGTTCGGGTTCAAGGGCCCGCAGGGCGAGCACATCGAGGTGATCGAGAACTCCCCCAGCGTGCACAACGTGGTCGTCTGCACCCTGTGCTCCTGCTACCCGTGGCCGCTGCTCGGGCTGCCCCCGGCCTGGTACAAGGACCCCGCCTACCGGTCACGGGTGGTGCGCGAGCCCAGGAAGCTCCTCGGCGAGATGGGCCTGGACCTGGGTGACGACGTCGAGATCCGGGTGTGGGACAGCAGCTCCGAGGTGCGCTACTTCGTGTTGCCCGAACGGCCGGCGGGGACCGACGGCCTGTCCGAGGAGGAGCTGATCCCCCTGATCACCCGGGACGCCATGGTGGGCGTGGGCCGGGTGGCGAACCCCGCCTGATGGGCCGATGAGCGTCCTCCCCACCCAGCTGGCCGTCGACGGCCCAGCCGCCCCACCTCGAGCAAACGGCGAGCTGGTGTTCGCAGCGCCCTGGGAGAGCCGGGTCTTCGGCGTGACCCTCTCGTTGTTCGAGGCGGGCCACTTCGAGTGGTCGGCATTCCAGGCCGAGCTCATCGAGTCGATCCGGACGTGGGAGGCCAACCACGAACCGGGCGCCTGCTTCGAGTACTACCAGTGCTGGCTGGAGGCCCTCGAACGCCTGCTCGACCGGTTGGGCGTGGTGGAGGGAGCCCAGCTCCGGGCCCGGGTGGCCCAGTACCTGTCGCGCCCGGCCGGGCACGACCACGGGCACGCACACGACCACGACCACGACTGAGGCCGAGTGACCGCGGAACCGCCGCGCACCCGCGCCGTGGACGCCCACTGGTTGGGCGGGTACCGCTGCGACGTCGTGGCCGGCGACCACGTGATCCGGGTGGACGAGCCCGCCGATGCGGGCGGGGACGACACCGGGCCCCAGCCGACGGAGCTCCTCCTGGCCTCGCTGGCGTCCTGCTTCGCCCTGGCCATCGCCCACGTGGCCAAGAAGCGGGGCATCGAGCTGGCGGGCGTGGACGTGCGGGCGGTGGGCACGTACGCGGGGCCGTCGTTCAGCGACCTGACGCTCGAGGTGAGCCTCGACCACGAACGGGCCGACGAGCTGATCGAGCGGGCGCGTGCCGTCTGCTACGTCTCCAACACGTTCGCCCGCAACCCCGCGATCGTGGTCAAACGCCGATAGACGCACGCCCCCGGCGCAGGCAGTCGAGCGCCACCACGACCACCTCGGCCACCGCGGTGGGGTCCCGCCACTGATGGCCGGCCACGAAGGCATCCCACTCGTCGGGAGGGATGACCGGCGTGTCCGAGTAGTCCAGCTCGTCCCAGGTGAGGGCCAGCTCGATCAGTTCGGTGACGCCATAGATGCCATCGCTCTCCAGCTGGAGCATGCGCTCGTGGTGATTGGGGTACCGCATTTCGTACCAGCATCCGCACGAAGCCAGTTTCGTCACGAAACAACCATCGCGCCTCGTGTTGCGTGGCCGTCACACGGTCGTGCAATGGCCGAAGACCCGGCTCATCAGCAGGTCCTCGGCCTCGATGCGTACCAGCTCCTCGGCGCCCACGGGCGCCCCGGCCGCCACCAGCCGGGCGGCCTGGCGCAGGCGGGCCCGCTCGATGGCGTTGCGGATGCTGCGGGCGTTGGCGAAGTCCGGCTGGCCCTGCCGCCGCTCCACGTAGGTGCAGAACGCCTGCTCGGCCGCGGGGCTGAGCTCGTAGCGCTGTTCCGTGAGCATGAGATGGCCGATGGCGACCAGCTCGGCCACCGA
>DASRGI010000152.1:0-13521 GCA_035651095.1 Acidimicrobiales bacterium
GTGCCGCAGCTCAGCCACGAGCGACAGGCGCTCGGCGCTGTAGTGGTCCAGCTCCTGGCGGTACACGACCGCGCCCTGGTGCCGCTCCTTGGCCACGTACATGGCCACGTCGGCCTGCTGGAGCAAGGTCTCGGCGTCGACAGCCCCGCAGCACCCGATGGCGATGCCCAGGCTGGCCCGCACCACGAGCGTGATCTCGCCCACCTTGACGGGCTCGTCGAGCACGGCGAGCAGCTTCTCGGCCACGGCCACGGCGGCATCGGCGTCAGCCACGTCGGGCAGCAGCACGGCGAACTCGTCGCCCCCGAGCCGCGCCACCAGGTCGGTGCCGCGGAGCACGCCCTCCAGGCGGGCGCCGACCTCGGCGAGGAGCTGGTCGCCGATGTGGTGCCCGAGCGTGTCGTTGATCTCCTTGAAGCGGTCGAGGTCGGCCAGCATGACCGCGCAACTGCGGCCCGCTCGCTCGGTGGCCGCCACTGCCTCGGCCACCCGGTATTGGAACTGCGTGCGGTTGGGGAGGCCGGTGAGCTCGTCGGTCAGAGCCTGGTGGCGGTTCTCCTCGGCCTGGGCCCGGAGCCGGCGTGATGCCCCGGCCACGATGCGGAACAGCGCGGCCCACAGCACGAAGAGGCCGGCGATGAGCTCGAGCCCGAGGCGCCTGGCGTCGGCGGCCGTGGCCTTGGCCACGGGCGCGTAGGGCCGGTAGATCTCGAATACGCCCTCGGGCGGGCTATCGTTGGAGTAACGAAGAGGCGTGTACACCTCGAGGAGCTTGCCCAGGTTGCGGTCGAGCCCGTTCTCGCTCTTGGACAGGTCGGCCACCTCGTAGGCGTCGTGCCCGGCCATCGCCGCCTCCAGTTCGTCGGACGGCGGGAACGACTGGCCGATGAGCTCCTTGGCGTCCGAGTAGACGACCACGCCTTTGCGGTTCCAGATCTTCATCCGGGCGATCTCGGCCCGGGCGTTGGCCGACAGCAGCGCCGCGTCCAGGGCCCGGATGTGCTCGGGCGTCAGCCCGTCGTTGAGGTCGTCGTTCTCCAGCAGGGGCTGGATGCCGACGTGGGCCAGCAGCTCGGCCTCGGTCCGGGCGTCGGCCAGGCTCCGGCGCTGGGCCACCGACGTGAGGCCGCGCCCGAGCAGGAAGCCCGTGGCCACGATGACGACGGCCGAGATGATCCCGAATCGGACCAGCAGGCTCGTTCTCTGTTCGCCCGCCGTGGATCGTGATGCAACCGGCATGACACTCCCTCGCGGCGATTGCCGGGCCGATATCGGTCGTAAGACTCTTCGGCTCCGAACCTCCCACCCTGGAGTGGGGGTTCCTGCCAGTGTTTGGCTCGCGGCGGGTCAGCCCTCGAAGCGGTAGCCCATGCCCGGCTCGGTGATGAAGTACCGGGGCCGGGCGGAGTCGGGCTCGAGCTTGCGGCGGATGGCGGCCATGTAGACGCGCAGGTACGGCGTCTCCTTCTCGTACATGGGCCCCCACACCTCGTGCAGCAACTGGCGCTGGCTGACCAGCTTGCCCCTGTTGCGCACGAGCAGCTCCACGATGGCCCATTCGGTGGGCGTGAGGCGCATGTCGTTCCCGTCGCTTGCCGATGCCCGCTTGGCCGCCAGGTCGAGGGTGAAGTGCTCCGTCTCGATCACCGGCTGGTCCTGGCCGGGAATGGCCCGGCGCACGGTGGCCCGCAGCCGGGCCAGCAGCTCGTCCATGCCGAAGGGCTTGGTGACGTAGTCATCGGCGCCGGCGTCGAGGGCCTCCACCTTGGTGAGCTCGGCATGGCGGGCGGACAGCACGATGACGGGCACGCTCGTCCACGCCCGCAGGGCCCGGAGCACTTCGATCCCGCTCAGGCCCGGCAACCCCAGGTCGAGCACGACCACGTCCGGGTGGGTGCGGGCGGCCACCTCCAACCCGGCCTCGCCCGTGGTGGCCGTCTCCACGTCGTACCCCCGCGCCCGCAGGCTGATCCCCAACGCCCGCAGGAAGGGCGCTTCGTCGTCGATCACCAGCAGCTTGGTCACGGGCCAGTCTCGGTCACGCGGCAGTCTCGGTCACGGAGCGGCCTCGGGCAGGGTGACCACCATCGTGCAACCGCCGCCTGGCGTGTCCTCCACGCCCAGCTCGCCACCCATGGCCTCGATGAAACCCTTGGCCACGGCCAGGCCCAGGCCCACACCGGCGCCGTTGGGGTTGTCGCCCAACCGCTGGAACGGCTGGAACACCCGCTCCCGGTCGGCCACGGCGATGCCCGGGCCCCGGTCGGCGATGCGCAGCTCCACCTGGCCGTCCACCGTCCCTGCCCGCACCCGCACCGGCGCGCCCGCGGGGGAGAAGGCCACGGCGTTGTCGATCAGGTTGGCGATCGCCCGCTCGACGAGCGCGGGGTCCACGGCCACGCGCGGCAGCGTCTCGGGCACGTCGACGTCAATGTCGACAGCGGGCCGCTCGGCCGACGGGAGCCCGGCCAGGGCCAGCGCCACCACCTCCTCCAGCCCGACCGGCCGCGGCTGCACCAGCAGCGCGCCGGCCCGCACCCGGCTCATGTCGAGCAGGTTGCCCACCAGCGCGTTGAGCCGGTCGGACTCCTTGTCGATGGTGTCGAGGAGCTCGCGGGTGGCCCCGGCGTCGAAGGCCACGTCCTCCGACAGCAGGCTGGTGGCGGCCGCCTTGATCGACGCCAGCGGTGTACGCAGGTCGTGGCTCACGGCCGCCAGCAGCGAGTTGCGCATCTCGTTGGCCTTGGCCAGGGCGGTGGCGTTGGCCGCCTCGGCCTGCAGGCGGCGGGCTTCGAGGGCGATGCCCAGCTGGGTGGCGAAGGCGTTGACGACCTGGCGGTCCTCGGCCCGCAGGGACGCGCCCTGCAGGACGAGGGTGGCCGACTCGGTGAGGGGCAGGACCAGCGATCCATCGACCGGCGACGTGGGCGGCCGGGTGCCGGCTGCGGCCTCGACCTCCCACCCGTCCTTGCCCGGCCGGAGCACGGACGCACCCTCCAGGCGGAAGGTGGCCACCAGGTCGGCGACCAGCTCGGGCAGCGGGTCTGCCTCTCGTAGCACCATGGCCGCCATGCGGGCCAGGGCAGCCGCCTCCGTGCGGGCCCGGTAGGCGTCGCTCTGGCGGCGAGCGGCGAGGTCGACCAGCGCGCTGATCACTGCCGCGACCACCACGAACGCGAGGAGGGCGAGGATGTCGCGCCCGTTGGCGATGCTGAACGTGTGGATGGGCGGGGTGAAGAACCAGTTGAGGAGGACGAAGCCGACGACGGACGCCACCAGCCCTGGCCACAGCCCGCCAATGGTGGCCACGGCCACCACGAGCAGCAGGTAGCAGAGCAGCGCGTTCTGCAGGCCGAGCGAGTCGCGCACCTGGGCCAGTGCGAACGTCAGCACCGGCAGCCCCACGAGCGCGAGCACGAACCCGCTCACCCAGCGCCGCCGTGGCAGGGCGGCGAGCCGCAACCGGGGCGGGGTGAACAACGACGGCGCATCGGTTTCGTCGTCGGACGTCGCCGTGGAGATGACGTGGACGTCGAGGGCCTGCCCGGCCTGGCGCATCACGCGGTTGATGACCGAACCGTGCGTGAGCTCGGCCCAGCGCGAGCGGTTGCTGGCACCGAGCACCAGTTGGGTGGCGTTCTCGGCTCTGGCCGCCTGGACGAGGGCCGTGGCCACGTCCGCCCCGGAGACCTCGTGGTACCGACCGCCCATCTCCTCGAGCAGGGCGCGGTGGTGTACGAGCGCATCGGTGGTACGCCCGCTCAGGCCGTCGCCCGACTGCACGTGCACACCGACCAGCTCGCCGTGCGTGCGCATGGCCATCCGAGCGGCCCGGCGGATGAGGTCCTCGCCCCCTGGTGCGCCGGTGAGGGCGACGACCACCCGCTCCTTGGTCTCCCACGTGCTGGCGATGCCATGGCGCTCGCGGTAGTCGTGCAGGCCCTCCTCGACGCGGTCGGCCACCCACAGGAGGGCCAGCTCCCGCAGGGCGGCCAGGTTGCCGACGCGGAAGTAGTGGCCCAGCGCCGTGTCGACCTTCTCGGGGGCGTAGATGTTGCCGTGGGCCATGCGCCGGCGGATGGCCTCGGGCGTCATGTCCACCAACTCGACCTGGTCGGCCCGGCGCACCACGGGGTCGGGGATGGTCTCCCGCTGGCTGACGCCGGTGATCTGCTCGACCACGTCGTTCAGCGATTCGAGGTGCTGGATATTGACCGTCGAGATCACGCTGATGCCCGCGTCGAGCAGCTCCTCGACGTCCTGCCACCGCTTGGCGTTGCGAGAGCCGGGCACGTTGGTGTGGGCCAGCTCGTCGACCAGGGCGACCTCGGGCTTGCGGGTGAGGACGGCGTCGACGTCCATCTCCTCGAAGTGCCGGCCCCGGTACTCGATCTCCTTGCGGGGGACGACTTCGAGGTCGCGGATCTGGTTGATGGTCTTCGGCCGGTTGTGCGTCTCCACCCAGCCGACGACGACGTCGGTGCCGCGCTCCTTGCGCCGCCAGCCCTCGTCGAGCATGGCGAACGTCTTGCCCACGCCGGGCGCCGCCCCGATGTAGACGCGCAGGACGCCCCGGGCCACCGCTGCTCCTAGCCCTGCCGGCGATCGAGGTCGAGGTTCAGCTCCAACACGTTCACCACCTTCTCACCCAGGACACCCAGTTGCCGGTCCTGGGTGTGGCGCCGGACCAGTGCCAGCACGTCGGTCGTGGGCAGGCCCCGTACCTCGGCCACCCGCCGGGCCTGGATGTCGGCGTTGGCCACCGAGATGCCGGGGTCGAGGCCCGATGCCGACGCGGTGACCGCATCGATCGGCACCTGCTCGTCTGGCCCGAGCCCGTTGAGCTTCCGGTAGGCGGCCACCCGGTCGGACACCGCGCTGATGAGGGCCGGGTTGGTGGGCCCCAGGTTGGACGCGCCCGACGCCGATCCGTCGTAGCCGTCCTTGCCTGCGGCCGACGGCCGGGGCTGGAAGTACTTCGGGTCGGTGAAGCCCTGGCCGATGAGCGCGGAGCCGACCACGCGGCCCTGTTGGCTGACCAGCGAGCCGTTGGCCTGGTGCTTGAAGCCGAGCTGCGCAAGGGCGGTGACGGCGAGTGGGTAGGCGACCCCCGTGAGAAGGGTGAGCACCACCGTCATCAGGAAGGCGGGTACGAGTTGGCGTCGCATGGCCAGCATGGTCAGTGCACCCCCAGAGCGGCGAGGGCGACGTCGATGGCCTTGATCCCGATGAAGGGGGCGACCAGGCCACCGACGCCGTAGATCAAGAGGTTGCGGCGGAGGACGGCGCCTGCGCCCATGGCCCGGAACTTCACGCCCCGAAGGGCGAGCGGGATGAGCAGCACGATGATCAGGGCGTTGAAGATGACGGCCGAGAGGATGGCCGAGTGGGGGTTGTCGAGCTTCATGACGTTGATCGACCGCAGCTCGGGGAACACGCCCTGGAACATGGCCGGGATGATGGCGAAGTACTTGGCCACGTCGTTGGCGATGGAGAACGTGGTGAGCGAGCCCCGGGTGATCAACAGCTGCTTGCCGATCTCCACGATCTCGATGAGCTTCGTGGGGTTGGAGTCGAGGTCCACCATGTTCCCGGCTTCCTTGGCCGCCTGGGTCCCGGTGTTCATGGCCACGCCTACGTCCGCCTGGGCCAGGGCGGGGGCGTCGTTGGTGCCGTCGCCGGTCATGGCCACCAGGGATCCGCCCCCCTGCTCCATCTTGATGAGGGCCATCTTGTCCTCGGGCGTGGCCTCGGCCATGAAGTCGTCGACGCCCGCTTCAGCGGCGATCGCGGCGGCCGTGAGCGGGTTGTCGCCCGTGATCATCACCGTGCGGATGCCCATGCGTCGCAGCTCGGCGAAGCGCTCGGCGATGCCCTCCTTCACCACGTCCTTCAGGTGGATGACGCCCAGCACGCGGGCGCCGTCAGCCACGGCCAGGGGCGTTCCCCCGCTCTTGGAGATGGACTCGACGACGGGGGCCAGTTCGGTGGGCGCCTGGCCCCCGAGCTCCTCCACCCACCGGCGTACCGATTCGGTGGCTCCCTTGCGGACGCGGCGGCCCTCGAAGTCGACACCGGACATGCGGGTCTGCGCCGTGAACGGCACCAGCGTGGCCCCCACCAGGTGGCGCTCGCGCAGGCCATAGCGCTCCTTGGCCAGCACCACGATGGACCGGCCTTCCGGCGTCTCGTCGGCCAGCGACGACAGCTGGGCGGCGTCGGCCAGGGCGGTCTCGTCCACGCCCGGAAGGGGGATGAACTCGGCCGCCTGCCGGTTGCCCAGTGTGATGGTGCCGGTCTTGTCCAGCAGCAGCGTGGAGCAGTCACCGGCCGCTTCCACGGCCCGGCCAGACATGGCCAGCACGTTGCGCTGCACCAACCGGTCCATGCCGGCGATGCCGATGGCCGACAGCAGCGCGCCGATGGTCGTCGGGATGAGGCACACCAGCAGGGCGACGAGGACGGTGAGCGACTGCTCGCTGTGCGAGTAGATGGCGAACGGCTGCAACGTGACCGTGGCCAGCAGGAAGATGATCGTGAGGCCGGCCAGGAGGATGTTGAGGGCGATCTCGTTGGGCGTCTTCTGCCTGCTGGCCCCTTCGACCAAGGCGATCATGCGGTCGAGGAAGCTCTCGCCCGGCCGGGACGAGATGCGCACCACGATCTCGTCGGACAGCACGCGCGTGCCGCCCGTGACCGAGCTGCGGTCGCCTCCCGACTCCCGGATGACGGGCGCGGACTCGCCGGTGATGGCCGACTCGTCCACCGAGGCGATGCCCTCGATCACCTCGCCGTCGCCGGGGATCACCTGGCCGGCAGTGACCACGCACTCGTCGCCCAACTGGAGCTGGCTGGACGGGACCTCTCGCATGGTGCCGTCGGGCTGGCGGACGAAGGCGATCGTCTCGGACCGCGTCTTGCGCAGGGCGTCGGCCTGCGCCTTGCCCCGTCCCTCGGCCACCGCTTCGGCGAAGTTGGCGAACAGGACGGTGAACCACAACCACACCGTCACCAGTCCGGTGAACAACGTGGTGTCCCGGAAGAACAGGATGGTGGTGAGGACGCTGCCCACCTCGACCACGAACATCACCGGGCTGCGGACCATCTGCCGGGGGTCGAGCTTGCGGAACGAGTCGCTCACCGCTCGCCGCACGATGGCGGCGTCGAACGTGGCCTTGGCGGCTGGCACGGCTCAGAACCTCCCGGCGAGGTGCTCGACGATGGGACCGAGGGCGAGGACGGGGAAGTAGGTGAGGCCCACCACGATGACCACCACCCCGACGAGCAGGAAACCGAACAACGGCGTGCCCGTGGGGAACGTCCCTGCCGACGGGGGCACCGGCTGCTTGCGCCCCAGTGAGCCGGCGATGGCGAGGGCAGGCACCATCAGGAAGAAGCGGCCGATCAAGAAGCAGATGCCGAGCGTGGTGTTGAACCAGGGCGTGTTGCCGTTGAGCCCGGCGAAGGCGGACCCGTTGTTGTTGGAGCCCGACGCGAACGCGTACGTCATCTCCGTGAGCCCGTGGGGGCCGGGGTTGGCGAGCGAGTTCAGCGCCGGCTTCAGCAACACCGACGCGCCGGCGAAGCTGAGGATGGCGAGGGGCACGGCCAGCAGGTAGAGCACCACCAACTTCATCTCTGCGGCTTGGATCTTCTTGCCCAGGTACTCCGGCGTGCGGCCCACCATGAGCCCGGCGATGAACACGCTCGTGAGGGCGAAGATCAACATGCCGTAGAGGCCCGAGCCGGTGCCCCCCGGGTTGACCTCGCCCAGCATGATGTTCACCAGGGGGACGGCGCCGCCCAACGGCGTCATGCTGTCGTGGGCGCAGTTGATCGACCCGGTGGACGTGCCCGTCGTGCTGTCGGCGAAGAGCCCGCAGCCGGCCGCGCCGAATCGGGTCTCCTTGCCCTCCATGTTGCCGCCCGATTGCGCGGTGGTGACCTGCTGGTTGGCTCCGACGGCGGCCAGCTTGGGATTGCCGCGTGTCTCCAACGGCATGACGAGGAGGGCGCCGACCAACCACAGGGAGAACATGGCGGCCAGCACCACCAACCCCTGCTTGCGGTCCTTGGCCAGCTTGCCGAACGTCCACGGAAAGGCGAACGGGAGGGCGAGGATGAGCCAGAGGATCAGCAGATTGGTGATCGGGTTGGGGTTCTCGTAGGGGTGGGACGCGTTGGCGTTGTAGGGCCCGCCGCCGTTCTGCCCGGCGTTCTTGATCGCCTCCTGGCTGGCGATGGGCCCGCCCGGGATCGACTGCTTGGCCCCCTCCACGGTGGTGACCACGCGCGTGGCGTGGAAGTTCTGGACGGCGCCCTGGCTGAGCAACAGCCCGGCGCCCACGAAGGCGATGGGCAGCAGCAGCCGTGTGGTCGTGCGGGTGAGGTCCACCCAGAAGTTGCCCAGGGTGTCGGACTGGCGGCGGACGAGGCCGCGGATGAGGGCCACGGCCACGGTCGCACCCACCGCTGCCGACACGAAGTTGTGTACGGCCAGGCCCGCCATCTGGGTGAGGTGGGCCATGGTCGACTCGCCCGAGTAGTTCTGCCAGTTGGTGTTGGTGAGGAAGCTCATCGCCGTGTTGAAGGACAGGGCCGGCGGCACTGCCTTCATGTGGTCGGGGTTGAGCGGGAGGTGTCCCTGCAGCCGCAACTGCACGTAGAGCACGAGTCCCGACACGAGGCTGAAGGCGAGGAGCGAGAGGGCGTAGACGTTCCAGCGCTGCTCCCGCTCGGGGTCGACCCGGCAGACTCGGTAGATGCCTCGCTCGACGGGGAGGAACAGGCGATCGCCGGGAGCCGAGGCCCCGCCGTACACCTTGGCCATGTACGACCCGAGCAGCGGTGTCGATACCGCCAGCAGGGCGACGAGGAACAGCAGTTGGAGCCAGGCCGCGCTGGTCATCTACAAGCGCTCCGGGAACAGCAGCGTGTATACGAGGTAGGCGGCGATGAACACGGCGACGACCAGCCCGACGATGTTGTCCGCGCTGCTCACGCGTCGTCCCGCCCGATGATGTGATCGCAGGCGGCCACGAAGAGCGCGGCCAACGCGAAGAAGGCGACGATGATGGCGAGAAAGATGGCGTCAGCCACGTTGCTCCTTCCGTGCGTGGGCAGCGCCCACGACCAAAGGCCCGGCCCCTCCCGCCGCCAGTGCGAGCGTGTGTTGCATCGCCGTCGTTGTATGACGACCGGTCGGCGGGGCGACAGGGTCTTGACGCCCTTTCGACGCGAACGGGCCGGTTCTTAGCGCACCCTTAGCGCTCGGGCCGTGATCAACTGGCCCGATGGCCCTCACCGCCTACGGCGTCGTCGCCCTCAGCTTCATGATGGCCATGTACGCGCTGGAGCGGCGCCACCGGCGCTTCGTCCTCGGCTTCGCGCTGGGCTGCCTGCTGTCGAGCACCTACGGCTTCCTGGCCGGGGCCTGGCCCTTCGGCGTGGTCGAAGCCATCTGGGCGGGTGTCGCCCTGCACCGCTGGCGTAAGGAAGCCATCAAGACTCCCTGACCCGGCGCTAAGAAGGCGTGAAGCCGGCGGACGGGGCCAGACCGCGGGCGTACAACAGAGGTGTGGACGACGACGGCAGAGGCTTGTTGGGAGCGGCCGTCGGCGCGCTGGGCTCCATTGGAGCCGCCGCCCTGCTCGTCGGCGTGCGGGGTCATTTCGCCCCGGTCAACGTAGCCCTCGTCCTCGTACTGTTCGTCGTGCTCGGGGCGGTGGTGGGCGGCCGGTGGGCAGGCATCGTCTCGGCCATGGCTGCGGGTGTCGCCTTCGACTTCTTCCACACCAAGCCCTACGGCTCGCTGAAGATCAGCCAGGGCACCGACATCCAGACCACCGTGCTGCTGGTCGTGGTGGGCATCGCCGTGGGCGAGGTGGCGGCCAACGGCGACCGCATCCGCACCGTCCTGCGTGACCAGCGCAGCGAGCTGAAGCGCGTGCATCGCGTGGCCGAGCTGGCGGCGTCGGGCGAGCCGCTGGAGGACCTGGTGTCGACCATCACGGCCGAGCTCATCGACGTGTTGCACCTGCGCTCGTGCTCGTTCGAACGGCCCCCGTTCACGGGCGAACTGGTCCGCCTCGAATCGAACGGGACGTTCGCCACCCACGAGTACCGCCTTGGCCGCGGCGGCTTCGAGCTGCCGCGCGAGGACGTGGAACTGCCCGTGTCGTCGGGTGGTCACGTGATGGGCCGGTTCGTGCTGAGCCCGACGCCCGGCGCGGGCGTGTCGCTGGAACGCCGGTTGGTGGCGGTGGCCATGGCCGATCAGCTCGGTGTGGTGCTGGGCCCGACCGCCGGGTAGCCGGCCTGCGGGCTCAGGCGGCGAGGAGGTCCTGGTACTCGGGGTGCTCGTCGATGAACCGGGCCACATACCAGCAGTGGGGCACCACCGCGCGGCCGGTGCCACGCACGTCGTCGAGGGCGGCCCGCACCAGCTCGGCGGCCAGCCCGCGGCCCCGTAGGTCGGGCTCGATCTCGGTGTGGGGGAACGTGACGACCGGCCCGTGGGCCTCGTAGTCAGCTACGCCGGCCAAGCGGTCGTCGAGGTAGATCTCGTAGCGGGAGCGTTCGCCGTTGTTCCGCACTGTCGTGGCCATGATGGCCACCTACCCCATCAGGGTCGGATGGGAACGGCAACCCGGGGTGCGTCGCCGGCCGCCGTGCTGCGCAGCTGCGCAGCCAGCTCGTCGCCCGGCATGGGCTTGGCGAACAGGTAGCCCTGGCCGGACGCGCAGCCCATCTTGCGCAACAGCGCCAGCTGGGGACGGTCCTCGATGCCCTCGGCCGTCACGTTGACCCCGAGGGTCGCGCCCAAGCTGATGATGGCCCCGGCGATCGTCGACCCGGAGGTGGCCCCGGCCCGGGGCGGCAGCATGTCGATGAACGACTTGTCGATCTTCACGATGTCGACGGGGAAGCGGTCCAGGTAGCTGAGCGACGAGTAGCCGGTGCCGAAATCATCGAGGGCCACCGACAGGCCGAGTTCCTTGAGGTCGCGCAGCACCCGAGTGGCGGCGTGGGTGTCCTCCATCAGCATGCTCTCGGTCACCTCGATCACGAGGGCGCTGCCGGGCAGTCCGCTGTCGGCCAGGGCGTGTTTCACGTCGTCGAGCAGCGTGGGGTTCTGCAGCTCCCGGGCCGAGATGTTGACCGAGACGGTGGCGGGCGCGCCGTCACCCAGTTCGGCCTGCCACCGGGCCAGGTCGGCGCACGCCTCCCGCAGCATCTTCTGGCCGATGCGGACGATGAGGCCGGTGTCCTCGGCCAACGGGATGAACGAACCGGGGAGCACGATGCCGCGCTCGGGGTGGTGCCAGCGCACCAGCGCCTCGACGCCAATGACGCGGTTGTCGGCCAGGTCGACGATGGGCTGGTAGTGGGGGTGGAACTCGTCCGCGTCCACGGCCCGGCGCAGGTCGGCCTTGAGGTCCATGCGGGCGACCACGGCCGCGTGCATGCCTGTCTCGTAGATCTCGAAGCGGCCCTTGCCCCCGTTCTTGGCCCGGTACATGGCCAGATCGGCGTTGCGCACCAGCTCGGTGGCCTCTTCCCGGCCGCTGCTCACGGCGATGCCGATGCTGGCGTTGACCGTCACCAGCGTGTCCTCGATCTCGAACGGCTCCCGCAGCATCTCCAGGATGCGGGCGCCGATCTCGTAGGCCGCGCCCGGCGTGGGCAGCTCTTCGAGGAGTACGGCGAACTCGTCGCCACCCAGCCGGGAGGCGGTGTCGCCCGGGCGCAGGCAGGACACGATGCGCTCGCCCGACGCCTGTAGCAGCACGTCGCCGGCCTGGTGCCCGAGGGTGTCGTTGATCTCCTTGAAGTCGTCCAGGTCGATGTAGAGGACGGCGAGGTGGGTGGTGAGGTTGCGGCGAGCCGTCAGGGCGTGGTCGACGCGGTCGGCCAGCAGGGCCCGGTTGGGCAGGCCGGTGAGGGGGTCGTGGAAGGCCTGGTGCGACAGTTGGTCCTGGAGGGCCCGCTGTTCGTTGATGTCACGGGCGTTGCTGACGACGGCGTTCACGCCGGGCTCGTCGAGCAGGTTGGTGATCACCATGTGCACCCAGCGGTAGCCGCCGTCCTTGTGTCGCAGCCGGAGGTCCATCTCGCCGCTGGAGCCAGGGCGGCTGAGCACCCGCTCGAGGACGGGGCGGGCGCGATCGGCATCATCGGGGTGGTCGAAGTCGGTGGCGGGGCGGCCCACGGCTTCCTCGGGGGTGTAGCCGAGGACCTTGATGGTGGACGGGCTGGAGTAGACCAGCGTGCCGGTGGCGTCCATCAGGGCGATCATGTCGCTGGAGTGCTCGATGAGGGCGCGGAACCGGCGCTCCCGCTCGGCCAGCTTTTCCTGGGACCGCCGGTGGTCGTCCTCGATGATGCGCCAGGCCACGACCGACACGGCCGACGCGGCCAGCACGAAGCCGCCGTGGATCACCGCCCACTTCACCGGCGAGTGCCATGCCGACGCGTGGTCGAAGACGTCGCGGGGGCGGAGGATTCCCATGACGCCGTGGTGGAGGGTGACGAAGCCGATGGCGACGAGGAACGGCCGCCAGTCCTGGTACAAGCTGATCACGCCCAGCATCACGAAGAAGTGGAAGTGCATCTCGGTGACGCCGCCGGACAGGTGCACGAGGATGGCCGAGCACAGCATCAGGCCCAGGGCGGCGAGCACCGAGCGCACCTGGCGGCTGGCCACCCGCTGGCTCGCCACGTAGGCGCAGATGACGACTGGCAGGGTTTCCATCGTGCAGTGGACCAGGCTGCGGTGGTTCAGGGCCCCGAAGAGGACCAGGGCGGGGACGTGCACGTACAGGAGCAGGAGGATCCAGTAGTGCCGGCGTGCCCACTCGTCCTCGGCGAGCGGTGCTCCCTTCGGAAGGACATCCGCCGCCCGTCGCCGCAGCCCCGACCACAGAGACATACTTCGAATTCGGCGCGAACGGGCGCCGGCTCCAGTGGAAATTGGTCCTTCTCGGGGATTTCGGGCGTTGGGGGCCTTTTTTGCACTGCCGCTGCAGGCGCGGCACGGTCCTACGCTCGGGGCATGCTCCTGAACGGCGTCAACCACGTGGCCGTGCTCACCAGCGACACGGACCGGCTCCACGCCTTCTACCGGGACGTGTTCGACGCCACCGTGTTCCACGACCGGACGGAGGCCGAGGGCGTGCGCCTGTCGTTCGTGGACATCGGGCCGGCCACCCAGCTCAACGTGTTCGAGGTGGTGGATAACACCGAGGCCCAGCGCCAGACGCCCATGTTCGGGCGGGGCCGCATCGACCACCTCGGACTGGAGGCGGCGTCCAAGGAGGCGTTCGACACCATCAGGGAGCGCCTGATCGCCTGCGGGGCGACGGACGGCTTCGTCACCGACTTCGGCGGCGCTATCAGCGTGTTCTTCCGGGACCCGGACGGGCTGGAGGGCGAGGTGTGCCTGCACAACCCGCACGCCCGGCCCGAGGACATGAAGCCCCCGGGCACCCCCGCCGCCGGCTACGACTGACCGCCGCCCCG
>DASRGI010000153.1:0-4183 GCA_035651095.1 Acidimicrobiales bacterium
GCTGCGGTCCCTCAAGGTGCTCGAGGCGGCCGAGCCCACGGACCAGTTCGCCGACTTGGTCGGCGACGCCGTGGCTCGGGGATCACACCTGGCCGAGACGATCGAGCAACTGCTCGCCCCGCCCGAGGTGGCGCCGGTGAACCTGGACCGCATCCGGCTCCAGCCCGTGAACCTGCGGGAGGTGGTGGGCAAGGCCCTGGCCCTGCTGCGGGGCGGTGGCGTGGTCCACGCCGACGTGCCCCCTGGCCTGGTGGTGGCCACGTCGTCCACCCGCTTGGTCGCCATGATCAACGCCCTGGTCGACAATGCCCTGCGCCACGGCGCCGAGCCCATCGAGCTGCGGGCCGAGGTCATGGCCGTGGGTGACGTGCTCGTCCAGGTGTCGGACCGCGGTCCGGGCCTGGCCGGCGTCGACCCGGAGACACTGTTCGGCGGGATGTCGGCGGGCAAGGACGGCCGCACCGGGCAGCTGGGCCTGTACCTGGTGCGCCGGCTGGCGCACTCGCTGGGCGGCGACGTGTCGGTGGCAGACCGACCGGGCGGTGGCGCCCTGGCGACGCTGCGGCTGCCGCAGCGGCGCACCGGCGACGACGTCGAGGTGTAGCGAGTGCTCGGGGGCCGCCGCTGGACGGCCCCCAGAGCGCTCAGATGGCGCCGGCGAAGCTGAACGACGTCGTCGGGTTCACGCTGGTGGGCACCAGCACGAACACGCCCACGAACGGCGTGGGGTCACCGCACACGCCACTGCAGATGGTCGCCGTCCCGCTGAGAACGGCGAGGGTACCCACGAACGCCACGTTGATGGTGGCGTTGAGGGTGGCCGGGCCGGTGGCGACGAGCGTGCCGCTGAACACGCCCTCGGCCACGGACGCCGAGCCGCTACCGGTGAACGAACACCCTGTCGTACCCGGGACAGGCTTGGTCCCGGCCACGAACACACCGGTGATGCTGCAGCTTCCCGTGAAGTTCTGGGGTTGGGGCGTGGTGCCCAACCCCGGTGATGCGGTCCCGCTTCCGGTCACCGCCGACGCCGCCGCGCTGGGCGCGGCTCCGGCGGGTGGTGGCGCGCAGGCCACCGCCAGCGCTACCGCGGCGAGCGCGGTGGCGCGTCTGAACGAGCGTTGCACGTGTCCTCCTGTATAGGTCGTGCCGCGCCTCCGCTGCCTGGTACTACGACACCAGACGGGCACCGTGTCAGAGTTGGCCGTGCCCGAGACCGTTCTGCATGTCGTCGACCATCCCGGACCGCCCGGCGCCCCGCTGGTGGTGCTGGTGCACGGGACCATGGACCGCAGTGGCAGCTTCTTGCGGGCCATGCGCCTGCTCGACGGCTTCTCGGTGCTGACGTACGACCGCCGGGGCTACGCCCGGTCCCGCCATGCGGGCGCGGCCCGCTCCGTGAGCGCCCACGTGGACGACCTGCTCGACCTGCTCGAGGGTCGCCCCGCCACCGTCGTGGGCCACAGCTACGGCGGTGACGTGGCCCTGGCCGCCGCGTGCCGGCGCCCCGACCTGGTGCGGTCGGTGGGCGCCTTCGAGCCGCCCATGCCCTGGCTGCCCAGCTGGCCCGACGCGTCGGCCGGGGGCGAGGCCCTGCGGGCGGCCTTGGAGAACGGCGACGAGCGCACGGCCGTCGACGTGTTCCTCCGGCGCATGCTGGGCGAGGAGACGTGGGGGACGATGCCCGTGCGGGCCCGGCAGGACCGGCGCCTGGAGGGCCCGGCCCTGGTGGGCGACATGTACTCCCTCCGGGCCGACCCCCCGCCGCTCGACCCGGCCGCCGTGCCCGTGCCCGTGGTGCTGGGGCGGGGTACGGAGACCAGCCAGCACCAGCGGGAGAACACCCACTGGCTGCTGGGCGTCATGCCCGACGCGGAGCTGTTCGAGATCGAGGGCGCCGGGCACGGCGGGCACGCCAGCCATCCCGAGGCGTTCGCCGAGTTCGTCCGCCGGGCCGTGGCCCGAGCCTGATCACTTCGGCCGCGCTGACCGCGCCATCGCGGCGTGAGCGCCGGCAAACGCCGCGGCTTTGGCGTCAGGCCGGGGTGCGGGTGGCGACCATGCGGTCCAGCGCGGCCTCGGCGTCGGCCACGAACTGGCGCACCAGGTCGCCGGCCGGCACCAGCTCGTGGATGGCGCCTGCGCCCTGGCCGGCCGGGAAGAACTCGCCATCCGGGTCGGCCTGGTACGACTCGTCCCAGCCCAGGTGGAAGTTCCCGTCCTTGGCCGCCCGCCCGACCTGGGCTGGGAAGGGCTGCAGCTCGGCCGGGTGCTCCTCGAAGTACTGCGTGTACGAGTTGCGCACCACCCGGCACGTCTTGCCCGTGTAGGCCCGGCTCACCGTGGTGCCGTCCTCGGCGATGGTGAGCAGCGTGTCCTTGTACCCGGTGACGGCCCGGGCCTCGGGAGTGGCGATGAACCGCGTGCCCACCCACACGCCTTCGGCGCCCAGGGCCAGCGCCGCGGCCAGGCCCCGGCCGTCGAAGATCCCGCCGGCCGCCACCACCGGCACCCGCTCGCCCACGGCATCGACGATCTGGGGGACGAGGGGCATGGTGGCCACCTGCCCGGTGTGCCCGCCCGCCTCCGTGCCCTGGGCCACAACGATGTCGCACCCGGCCGCCACCGCGGCGGTGGCGTGCCGCACCTTGCCGCACATGTTGACCACGATCACGCCGTGCTTGTGGCACAGCTCGACCACGTCTCGGGGCACGCCCAGGCCGGCCACGAAGACCTTGGCCCCCTCGTCGATCAGCATGCGCACCTGGGGCAGGAGGTCGCCGGCGGCGGTCAGGAGGTCGACCCCGAAGGGCTTCTCGGTGGCCGCCCGGACGGCCCGGATCTCTTCCACCATCTGGTCCGGCTGCATGGTGGACGCGCCCAGGCAGCCGAAACCCCCCGCCTCGGAAACGGCCGATACCAGGCGGGAGTACGACACGCCCCCCATCCCCGCCAGCATCACCGGATGCTCGATCCCCAACAGTTCCGTGAGCCGAGTGCGCATGGGGTGCAACCTATATCCCCCCGGCGCGTGAAATCGTGGGGACCGACATGCGGCGGATTCTCAAGTTCTTCCTCATCGGCTTGGCCGTCGCGGCCGGGCTCCTCGGGGCGATCGTGGCGGCCTGGACGATCGACACGCGGGGAGCCCACACGCGCGTGGCTCGCAACGTCACCCTGGCCGGCCGGCCGGTGGGCGGACTGTCCCGGGCCGCCCTCACTGCGGTCGTGCAGCGGGTCACCGACGACTACAAGGCCACCCGTGTGGTGGTCACTGCGCCCAACGGCTCGTTCGTCACCGACACCACCGCGCTCGGCGTCGTCGTGCGGCAGACACCCACGATCACCGGCACCCTGGCGGTCGGACGCAGCGGTTCGATCGCCGGGCGGGTGTGGAGTTGGATCGACTCGTTCGTGTCGAACCGGCCCGCCCCGGTGGAGGTGAGCGTCGACGCCAACGCCGTCTACAAGGTCGTGCCCAAGCTCGACAGCGGGCCCCGCACCAACCCCATCGAGCCCAACATCAAGCTGGAGGGCGACAAGCTGGTCGCCGTCGTCGGCGTGCTGGGCAAGGGCATCGACCCGGCCGAGGTGATCGGCAAGCTGCCCGACGCCGCCCGCCACGGGCTGCCCATCGTCGTGTCCGTGCACCGGGGCACCGTGCACCCGCGCTTCTCCACGTCGGACGCCGAGGAGGTCGCGTCCCTGGGTGAACGCCTCACCGCCAAGCCGTTGGTGGTCTCGGCCGCGGGCCAGCAGGCGACGGTCTCGGTCAAGATGCTGCGCTCGTGGGTGCGGGCCCAGCCCACCGACGACGGCCGCCTCGACCTGGCCGTCAACAACGCGTCGGCCAGTGACGACCTGGGCAAGCTGCTGCCCAAGGTGGGGGTGGCGCCGGTCGAGTCCACGTTCAACGTGGTCAACGGCACTCCCCAGGTCGTGCCCGGCAAGCCCGGCACTGCCTGCTGCGCCACCAGCGCCGGCAGCCTCATCGACCGGGCCCTGCGCGATCGGCCGTCGACGCCGCCCAACCTGCCGCTGAAGGCCATCGACCCCCAGCTCACCCAGGCCGCGGCCGACTCGCTCGGCATCAAGGAGCAGGTCTCCACCTTCACCACCCGCCACCTCCCGGGCGAGCCCCGCGTCACCAACATCCACCTCATCGCCGACATCGTGCGGGGCG
>DASRGI010000154.1:0-14545 GCA_035651095.1 Acidimicrobiales bacterium
GCTTGATCATGTCGGTGTCGACCAGACCGGGGGCGACCACGTTGGCCCGCACCCCCTGGGGCGCCGCCTCCCGGGCCAGGCCCTTCGTGAAGGCGATGACACCACCCTTGGCCGCCGCGTAGTTGAGCTGGCCCTCGGCTCCGGCGATACCGGCCACGGACGAGATGTTGACGATGGCACCCGACTGCTGGCGCGACATCAGCTTGAGCGCGTCCCGGCATGTGAAGAACGTGGCCGTGAGGTTGGTGCGCAGCACGCCCTCGAACTTCTCCGCGCTCATCATCATCACGAAGCCGTCGTTGATGACGCCGGCGTTGTTGACCAGTACGTCGAGGCGTCCCAGGTCGGAGCGCACCCGGCGGAACATGGCCTTCACCTGGCGCTCGTCGCTCAGGTCGCACTGCCACGCCTCGGCCGAGCCGCCTTCGGTCTGAATGCCCTCGACCGTTTCCTCGGCCGCCGCCGCGCTGGCGTTGTAGTTGACGACGACATGACAGCCCTCACGGGCGAGGTCGGTGGCGATCGCCCGGCCGATGCCCTTGGCCCCACCAGTGACGAGGGCGACCGTCTCCTTATCGAACAGCATCGGCCACCTCCTGGGCACTGGAGGCCCATGCGGCCCGGCGGCCGCCGCTCACCAACTGGTCGATGGCGCGCGGCCCGGCGAGCGAGAGGTGGGGCACGGTGCGATCGACGTTGCGGCCGATGGTGGCGAGCACCTTGCTGTCGCCCACCTCGATCGCTTCGGTCATGCCCCGGGCCAGCAGGGCCCGCACGCACGACACCCACTGCACGGGCGACGTCACCTGGTCGACGACGGCCTGCCTGATCTCGTCCACGTCGGTGGAGAGGTGGCCCGTCGTGTTGAGGGCGACAGGGACATCCGGCGTGCGCAGGTCGAGGGCCCGCGCGCACTGCGCCCACCGGCCGGCCACCTCGGCCATGAGGGGCGAGTGAAAGGCGTGGCTGACGGCGAGAGGCAGGATCTTGAGCGCGCCCGCGGCCCTGGCCGCGGTCTCGGCCAGCCGCACGGCGTCGACGTCCCCCGACAGCACGACGTAACGGTCGCCGTTGTGCAGTCCGATGACGACGCGACCGGCGCCGGTGTCGCCGGTGCTGAGGTCGACGCAGAGGCCCTCGACGACGGCAGGATCGAGGCCGACGACGGCCGTCATGGTGCCCGGCCGCGTGACCTCGGCCATGAGCTCGGCCCGCTGCTGCACGGCCAGCAGGGCGTCTTCGAAGGACAGGGCGCCGGCGGCCATGAGCGCGGTGAACTCGCCCACGCTGTGCCCGGCCACCAGATCGGGCTCGATGCCCCGTTCGGCCACGGCCGCCAGCGTCGCCGCGCTGCACGTGAACACCGCCGGCTGGGCGTAGCGCGTGTTGGTCAGCTGCTCGGCCGGGCCCTCGCGGCAGATGCGCCCGATGTCGAAGCCGAGCACGTCGCCCGCCCGGTCGAACACCTCGGCCGCCGCCGGGTACACGTGGCACAGCTGTTGGCCCATGCCCACGCGCTGCGTGCCCTGGCCGGGGAACAGGAAGGCGCGCACCTCACACCGCCTGCGCCAGGGCCACGACGTGAGGGCCCCTGCTCACGGCCGCCACCCGGACGCGGGTGCCGCGCCAGTCGCACAGCCATCGACCCACGACCAGCATCTGGTTTTCTGGCCCCAGCAACGCCCCCGCATCGGGAAAAAGTTCGACGTCGCGCCAGGCGAAACCTCTCGGTCTTCCGCCCACCACTTTGATGACCGATTCCTTGCCGGCGATGCAGGCGGCGACGCTCGTCTCCGGATCGTCGGCGGCCGCGCACCACTGCGCTTCCGCGGGTGTCAGCACCCGATCGAGGAACGTCTTCCCCCAACGTCTGACGTCATCGCGGATCCGTTGGACCGCGACCACGTCCACCCCAACTGGCACGGCGATCCTCCCAATCCCGCGAGCCGATGCGAGCGTACGCCCCGGTCGGCGCCGCCGTCATTTCCGCTGATCGACCCAACACCCCCGGGCGCCGAAGGGCACGACGCAGGGAAGCTCGGCGGCGAACAGGGCCGACCCGCCCACCCGGTCGCCGTCCAGCACCCGCACCTCCGACGTGCGGGCGGCCAGGTCGGTCACCACCGTGAACACCCACGGCCGCCCCCGGTGCACGGCCACCGGCGGGCTGGCCACCTCGTGGGCCAGGGGCGGCACCCAGTCGACCTTGGCCGTGCCCATGTGGACAGCGGCGAGCGTCCCCGGGAACCCGGCCATGGGGTTGAGGTTGATGCCGTAGATGCGGGCGTCGGGACCAGGGGTGTGCGGGGTGGCGACGGCCGGCCAGTCGAGGGGCGGGAGCAGCGACCGCTCGACCAAGCCCCGAGGGCCGATGCGCAGGCGCTCGAGGGTGGCGTAGCCCTTGGCCGTGAGGCTCCCCTGCATCATGTCGGTGGTGGCGCCGATCATCCCCGCGTCCGGGTAGGTGGACACGTCGACCACCAGCTCGCCGGTGTCGGCGTCGTCGTAGGCCTGGGCCACGGCCGACACCACGAGGGGCGGCACGGGCACCCACCGGCACGCTCCCGTAACCCGGTCGATGATGCCGACGGGGCTGCCCAGCTCCGGCCGCCATCGCAGCATCTGCGTGAGCGGCCGCTGGCCCACGGCCACGGCCGGGGACAGGCGGGCGACAAGAGGCGAGAGCACGAACACGGCCTTGGTCGGCGTCAGGGCGAACGAGCGCACCACCGTGCGGTAGGGAAGGCGGGCGCTGGCGACCAGGCGAGGGCGCCCGCCTCGCGGCCAGTGGTACAGGCCGATGCGCAGGCGGCGCCCGGGCCGGCCGCCCAGGTTCCAGAGATCGCCGCTCTCGGGGTCCACCACAGGTGCGGACGCGAAGCCGTCACGGGCACGCAACAGGCCGTCGAGATCGTATTGCCCTCGTGTGGCAAGGGTTTCCGGATCCAGCTCGTACGGCGGGGCGCCGTCCCACAGGGCGAACAGGCGGCCGTCGTGGGCCACCACGCCGGCGTTGGCTGGGCTCTGGGGACGGGACCGCCACAGGCGGGCCACGGCACCCCCCGGCGCCGGAGCGCCCAGGGTGGCGTACAGGCGGCGGCCGGCCCTGTCTTCCTTGCCCTTCTTCTTGGTGGCGACGAAGCGGCTCTGGTACGTCGCCCCGCCCGGAGCGGAGCGGCCCGAACCGAGGCGAACGGCGTGGACCATGCCATCGCCGTCGAGCCAGGACGCGCCCCGCGACCCGTGTACGTCGTGGCCGGCCGGGCCCCCGAGGTACAGCGTGCCTCCGAGCAGTTCCGATGGAACGTGGCCGCGCGTGGTGAGGTCGAGCGGCTCCGGGTGCTCGATGTCGAGTGATCCCAGGGCCACCGACCAGTCCCCCGTGGCCCTCGGGATGGCCGGCCCCAGGGTCATTAGAGTGCGAAAGCCGGTCGTGACGAAGGGGGAGCGATGACGACCACGCCGAGGGACCCGAGGGCGCAATTGGCCGACGCGATCGCCCGTCTCACCGACGACCAGGTGCTCGCGCTGATGCAGACCATCGGTGTTGACATGGCGGTTCAGGGAGTCTTTCTGGAGATGCAACGGCGATTCCTGCCCGAGCGGGCCGGGCCCCGGGAGGTCGTCGTCCAATGGGATCTGGCCACCCAGGACGCGGTGATCACCTACCAGATGATCGCGGCGGCGTCCGGTCTGGGCTGGGCGTCGGGGGCGGCCCAGCCGCCCGAGTTGCAGGTCGGTTGCTCGATCACCGATTTCATGCGGCTGATGATCGGCCAGCTCGACACCACCGAGGCATTCATGACCGGGCGCCTCCGCGTGTCAGGTGACCTCCAGCTGGTGCAGGAGTTGGCCGCCTGGTTCAACCTCGACGCCGGCCCGACCGCCTGATCCCCCATCACTCACCACTCGCCGCGGGGCGGGCCGAGGACAGCGAGCCCGTCCTTGACCACGACCTTGGCCCGGCTCTTGGCCTCGAAGGCGAAACGCCGGCCTGTGCCGTCCACGGGCACTGGTTCGAACACACTCACCACCAACTGGCTGGCCGGCAGCACCGGCCGGGTGAAGCGTACGGCCAGCCGTCGCACCTCGCTCGGGTGGGCGCCGCCCGCGGCCTGGAGCACCGCCTGCCCGCACATGGCCATGGTGCAGAGGCCGTGGATGATGATGCCAGGCAGACCCACGCGCCGAGCCAGCTCGGCGTCCACGTGGATGGGCATGGTGTCGCCCGACGCGTCGCGGTAGCGGTAGGTCTGGTCGACGTCGACGTCGCGCACCACGTCCGCGAGCTTGGCGCCCCGCTCCTCCCGGGCCAGCACGTGGACGGGGCGGCCCGGGCCCGTGTCCGCGTCGTCCACCAGGCCCCGGACGACCGTCGTCGTGTAGATGTCGACCACCGGCACGCCGGCGCTGTCGCTGCTCGTGGCCCGTACCACCAGTTCGGTGCCCAGTCGGTTGGCCCTGATGCTGTGCACCTCGGCCCGGCTGCTGAGCACCTCACCGGGTCGCAGAGCTCGGGCGAAGTGCATGTCCTGCCAGCCGTGCACGATCATCACTTGGAGGTCGAGGGGCACCACGCCCTGGACCAGGTCCATCACCAGGTCCCAGCTGGGCGTCACCCCGAACACGGGCGGCACCGCTTGGCCTGACTGGCATTCGACGTGGTCGTCGTTGGTGGCGGCCGCGTAGGCCTTCACCCGATCGGGGTCGACCTCCGAGGTGATGGGGCCGGCGGTGCGGCCGACGGCATCAGCGGGAAGCGGCACGGTTCGGTCCTCCTCAGGTCGCGCTCGGCGTGAGGTGCTCGAGCACGGCGTGGTACGCGCCCCGCACATCGCTGGGGCCGATGGTGAAGTGGGTGGACACGGTCTCGGTGAGCACGAGGCGGTAGGCGATGGACACGCACGAGGTGGCGTCGCCCGTGCCCTCGATGGTGCCGTGGAACGTGGTCACCGCGTGGACGAGGTAGCAGTCGACCGGCTGACCGTCGACGGTCACGGTGTCGCGCCGTTCGATGGTCGAGTCGACGTGGACGGTGGTGCCGCCGTCGGCCGCATCGAAATGGGCGGCGTAGCCCACGTCGGCGGTGCGGGGAGCGACGAGGACGGGCGGCGACGGGCGGTACTGCCGGGTGTCGTCGACGCCGTCGATGCGGTTGGTCTCGCTGAGCTGGTCGAGGTACAGCCCGTCCGCCTCGTATCGCAGGATCGTCTCGACCACCGGGCCGTTTCCGTCCACGTCCCGCAGGTTGCGAGCGGCGTGCTGCGAGGGACCGCTGGGCGGGTCGACCACCAGCGTGGTGTGCGGCGGCAGGGCGTGGTCGCGGCCACCGTACGTGTACGTTCCGGATGTGGTGTAGCGGTAGGTGCCCGGATCAGGCGGTCGGACGGGCGGGACACTGGCCGGCGCCACCGTCGGGCTGCTGTGCCCGGGGGCAGTGGTGCCCGCTCCCTTGCCCACGACGGTGGTGCCGCTGCGGCCTCCGGTGGCGTCCGTCGTGGCGGTGGTGCCCACCGCCGGCGCCGTGGTCGACGTCGATGGGGCCGCGCCCGCGGCCGAGCCCGCGACACGCGCACTGCGCGCGCCGCCCTTGGCGCATGCGCCCGCGCCGAGCAACGCCACCACCGCGACCATGCTCCCCAGCCGACGCACCGGTCCAGGATGGAGCCCGGGAGGGGGTGCTGTCGACCCCGGTACCGTGGCGCCGTGGAACTGGCGTTCGTGCCCTACGAAGGCGTGGATTCGGTGGAGGACCTGGTCGCGCCGCTCACCGCGGCCGAGGTGTTCACCGAGGCCGAGCGCCGCCACTGCGCGGCGCGCCCATCGCTGGAACGGTGGGCCGGCCGGCTGGCGGCCAAGCGGGCCGTGCTCGCCTCGCTCGGCGACCGGGCCGCTCCCCTCCGCGAAGTGGAAGTCATTCCCGGCCCACACGAGGGAGAGGCCCTACCCCACCTCTGCGCGCTCGGGCACCGGCCCGTCGTGCGGTTGTCGGGCTCGGCCGCCGCCACCGCCGCTCGACTGCACGTGGCCGGCGTCGAACTGTCCATCAGCCACGGCGACGGGATGGCGGTGGCACTGGCGGTGGGCCGGCCGCAAAGTTGACAGCAGGCGCACCGAGCCTCATCATCGCCGGGCAACGAGTTGGGGGGAGGAACCACCGTGCGCCTCGGTCTGAGCGTCATGCGGTCGGGTGGAAGTTGGGGACCTTGGGGCGCTGGGCCCAAGGCCAACCTCGAGGTCATCAAGCGAGCCGAAGCCCTGGGGTACGACTCGGTCTGGACGGCCGAGGCGCTGGGCACGGACTGCATCGTGCCGCTCGCGTACATCGCCGCCCACACCGAGAAGATCAAGCTGGGTACGGGCATCATGCAGATGGCGGCCCGCACGCCGGCCGCCGCCGCCATGACCGCGGCCACCCTCGACAGCGCGTCCAACGGTCGCTTCATCATGGGCCTGGGCGTGTCGTCGCCCATGATCGTGGAGGCATGGCACAACGTCGCCTTCCGCCAGCCGCTGCAGCGCACGCGGGAGTACGTGGAGATCGTCCGCAAGATCCTCGATCGCGACAAGCCGGTCGACTTCCACGGCGAGATCTACGACATGCCCTACACCGGTGAGGGCGCCACCGGGATGGCCGCGCCCATGAAGCTCATGTTCCGGCCCAAGCGCCGGCGTATCCCCATCTACCTGGCGGCCATGGGACCGAAGAACGTGCGCCTGGCCATGCAGGTGGCCGACGGCCTCATGCCCCCCATCTTCAGCCCCGCCCGCGAGGCCGCCCTGCTGGGCGAGATCAGCTCGGAGCTGGCCGGCATCGTCGAGGCCCGCACCCGCCTGGGCATGGACACCTTCGACGTCGTGCCCATGGTTCCGATCTCCGTGGGGAAGGACGTGGACGTGTGCCGGAAGAAGCTGAAGTCCGGCGTCGCCTTCTACCTGGGCAGCGGCGTGAAGGGCTACAGCTTCTACTACGACCTCGCCGTCCGGTACGGGTGGGAGGAGCCGGCCCGCCGGGTGGCCGACCTGTTCCAGAAGGCCAAGTGGGGCGAGGCCGCCGCGGCCGTGCCCGACGAGATGGTCGACGAGATCGCCCTGTGCGGACCGAAGGAGCGCATCGCCGAGCAGCTCGATGCGTGGAAACGCTCGTCGGTCACCACCATGATGCTCGTGAACGCCGACGTGCCGGCCATCGAACTGATGGCCGAGCTCTGCCTGTGAGGCGCGGGCGAGTCCACCGGTGAGCCCGCCGTCGTCGCTGCCGTCGTCGCTCGACCTCTCCAACCCCGAGGTCCGCAACGACCCCTACCGGTACTACGCCACGGTGCGCGACTCGAACCCGGTGCTGCGCACACCGACGGGCGCCTGGCTCCTCACCCGCTACCACGACGTGCAGGACGTGCTGCGCGACCCCCGCTTCAGCAGCGACGCCGCCAACCTCAACCGCCGCAACCGGCGGGGGCGCCGGCCCGACCGGGGCAGCATCATGCGCCAGGACGCCACCACCACGGTGCTGCTGTTCCGGGACCCACCCGACCACACGCGCATCCGCTCGCTGGTCAACCAGGCGTTCACCCCCCGGCGGGTGGAGCAACTGGAGTCGCAGGTGCAGGCCACCGTCACCGACCTGCTCGACCAGGTGGCGGCGCGTGGCGGCACCTTCGACCTGCTGGCCGACTTCGGTTTCCCCCTCCCCGTGCGCGTCATCTGCGACCTGCTGGGTGTGCCCTTCGAGGACCAGGAGCAGTTCCGGGAGTGGTCGCCGCCCATGGCCCGGCTGCTCGACGGCAACCTGGGGCTGAACGACATGGTGGACGGGCTGGCCGCGTCGGCCCGCCTCATCCAGTACTTCAACAAGCTGTACGACGCCCGCCGGGCCGAGCCCCAGGACGACCTCCTCACCGCCCTGGTCAACGCCGAGGAGGAGGGCGAGAAGCTGAGCGGGGCCGAGCTGCGGGTGACCACCACGTTCCTGTTCGTGGCCGGGTTCGAGACCACGGCCAACCTCATCGGCAACGGCATGCTGGCCCTGTTGCGCAACCCCGAACAGCTGGAGCTGTTGCGGTCCGACCCGTCCCTCGCCAAGAACGCCATCGAAGAGCTATTGCGCTTCGACTCCCCCATCCACGTCACCGTGCGCATCCCCACGGAACGGGTGGAGATCTCCGGCACGGCCATCCCCCCGGGTGAGTCGGTGGTGTGCGCCCTGGGCGCGGCCAACCGCGACCCCGAGGTGTTCGCCGACCCCGACCGGTTGGACATCACCCGGGCCAACGCCAACCGCCACCTGGCCTTCTCCCAGGGCGGCCACTACTGCCTGGGCGCGGCCCTGGCCCGCAGCGAGGGCGCCGCCGCCTTCAGCCAGTTGGTGCAGCGCTTTCCCCGCCTCCGGCTGGTGACCGACGAGCCCGAGTACCGCGAGACCCAGGTCGTGCGCGGCCTGCGGGAACTGCTCCTGTCGCACTGACTGGCGTCCATGGCGGCAGGCGCCAGTGGCACCGCCCCGCGCCGTTCACCGTCGACCGCGCCGCACGGCACCACTGGCGCTGCTGGCCCTGCTGATCCGAGCCCCACACCCGCGCCCGCCGGGCAGTCCGAGCGCGCTCCGTGCGGTAGCTGGCCAAGGGCGCGGTCAAAGCCGGGACGGCCAGGTGCGCTGGCCGCCAGGAACTACTCGGTGATCTCGCGGATGCGGAGCTGGGCCTCGATCATGATCGGGTCCAGCGCTCCGGCCTGCAGCACCATGAGCTTGGTCATGTCCCCGTCGATCTGGATGCGGCCCTCGAGGAATGCCTGCATTCCCACTTGCTGGTCGCCGTCGATCATCACCGCCTTGGCCACCTCGTAGGGCATGGTGAGCGTGACGTCCGGGTTCTCCAGGTGGCCCATGTCCAGGTCGAAGTCCCCATCCGCGGTGTTGAGGTAGGACTCCAAGCGATGGGGCGGGAACGGGATGTCCACGATGACCTGGTTCATGCGGATGGGGTGTTCGCTCGGCTCCCCCTTGCCCCGGAACTCGTCCTGGATGGCCCGGGCTGCGGCCACCCACTCATCGCTCAGAAATGCGTGCTTCCCCACTGCATGCCTCCCTCCGTCTCCCCCAGCGGGACCGGCGTGCGGTCACGATACAGTGCGTCCGAGGGGGGATGCCGATGAGCGACGAGTACGTAGTCGTCATCAACGACGAGGAGCAGTACTCCATCTGGCCGGTCGGTCGCGAGCTGCCGGCGGGATGGCGAGATGTCGGCGTGCGCGGCCCCAAGCAGGCCTGCCTCGACCACATCGAGGAAGTGTGGACCGACATGCGCCCGCGTTCCGTGCGCGAGGCCATGGACCAACCCGGCAGCTGAACGGGCACCGCCTCAGAGCAGCCGCAGCCAGGCGATGGGCTGTCCTTTGCGCACCCGCTGGCCCTCGCTGGCCAACAGGCCCATCAGCCACCCGGCGAACGGTGACGCCACCGGCTCGTCGCCCACCATCCCCACCACGTCGCCCTCGGCCAGGATCTCCCCGCCCGTGGTGAACACACCCGAAGCCGGGGTGGCCCGGTAGACACCGGTGGTCGGGCTCACCACGAGCCGCTCGGTCATGTGCAGGCGCTCGCTCAACTCGCCCAGAGCGTCCAGCTCCTCCAGGCCGCCGAGGGCCAGGGCCAGCACCACGTCGATGTCCGCCGGTTCCCGCACGGTGAGCACCCGGACGCCCGGGGCGCTGCGCTTGACCAACCGGCCCAGGGCCACACTGGGGCCCAGCTGCACGATGGTGTCGACGTCCATCGACACCAGCCGGCGGATGGATTGCGACCAGCGCACCGGGCTGCAGAGCTGGGCGGACAGGAGCGCGGGCCACTCGGGAGCTGACCAATGCGAGCGGGCGTCGACGTTGGCAACGACAGGAACCTGCAAGGTGTGGAACGGCGTGCGGGCCAGCGCGTCGCGCAGGCGCGGGCGGGCCGGAGCCATGAAGCGGGTGTGGTAGGCACCACCCACCTCCAGCGGCACCACCCGCGCCGCGCCCAGTTCCACAGCGGCCCCTTCGGCCGCCCGCACGGCGCCCACCGCCCCGGCCACCACCGTGCGCCCGGGAGCGTTGTAGTTGGCCACCCACACGTCCCCGTCGGCCCGCCCGCACGCACCTTGGGCATCGTCGTCGTCGAGACCGACGAGCGCGCTCATGGTGCCGGGGTTCTCCTCGTCTGCCGCCTGCATGGCCTCGGCCCGCTCCACCACCAGGCGGATGCCGTCTTCGAAGGTGAGCGCTCCCGCCGAGATCAGCGCCGCGTACTCACCGACGCTGTGGCCCACGCAGACGGCGGGCGGCAGGCCGACGCGCCGCAGGGCGGCGTCCATCACCAGGCCCATGGTGAGGATGGCCAACTGGGCGTTGCGCGTGAGGCGCAGCTCGTCCGCCCCGGCCGACGTGAGCAGGCGGGCCACGTCCCGGCCGGACACGGCCGACGCCTGCTCGACCAGCTCCCAACCGTCCTCGCCCTGCCAGCCCCGGCCCATCCCCGGGGTCTGCGCGCCCTGGCCCGCGAAGCTGAAGGCCAGCAACGATCTGCTCCCCACCCAGTCGCTCCCCACCCGGCATCCTCCCCAGAACCGAGGGCGTCACTCTACCGCCGTCGCTACGCTGCTGTCGTGGCCGTGGGGGGCAGCTACGACGTTGTCATCGTGGGTGGACGGTGCGCGGGCTCACCGTTGGCCACCCACCTCTCCCGGGCCGGCCTGTCCGTCGCCGTGCTCGATCGCGCTCGGTTCCCGAGCGACGTCATCTCCACCCACGTCTTCCAACGGGGCGCCGTCGAGGCGCTCCGACGGCTCGGCGTGCTCGATCAGGTGCGAGCCACCGGCGCGCCGCGCATCAGCCGGGCCATCGCCCACATGGACGACGGCGTCGACCTCGGCATCGACTTCGCGGGGGCGGCCGACGAGCTGGAGATGGGCATGTGTGTCCGCCGCATCCTGCTCGATCCCGTCTTGGTCGAGGCCGCCCGCGCGGCAGGAGCCGAGGTGCGCACGTCGACCAAGGTGCGTGGCCTCATCCGGGACGACGACGGCCGGGTGGTGGGCGTGCAGGCCGAGGGCCCCGGCAACCGGGCCGTCGACGTACGAGCGCGGTTGGTGGTGGGGGCGGACGGCGTCTCGTCGACCGTCGGCGCCCTGGCGGGAGCCCGCCGCTACAACCTCATCCACAACGCCCGCTTCTACCAATACGCCTACTACGCCAACGCCCGCATCCCCGAGCAGGCGCCCATCGTCTTCCACCGCCGCCGCTACGAGTTGGGCTTCGCCTGCCCCACCAACGAGGACCTGGTGATCATCACCGTCGGCCCCCACCTCGCCGACCTCCCGGCGTGGCGGCGCGACCCCGGCCGGGGCTTCGACGCCGAGGTGGCCAAGATGGACGACATCAGGGACCTGGTCGCCGGGGCCACGCGCGTCACGGAACCCAAGGGGGTGGTGAAGGCCACCGCCTACTTCCGCGAGGCCACGGGCCCCGGCTGGGTGCTCGTGGGCGACGCCGGCCACTTCAAGGACCCCACCCCGGGCCAGGGCATCGCCGACGCCCTGCACCAGGCCGAGCACCTGGCCCGGGCCATCACCGGTGGGTTCGGCGACGGCCGCCGTGCGCTCGACGGCCGCCTGCACGGCTACTGGCGCTGGCGGGACGCGGTGTCGGCCCAGCGCCACTGGTGGGCCAGCGACATCGCCCTGCCCGGCAAGGTCTCGCCCGTGTCCCTCGAAGTCCTCCGGCGCCTGGGCGCCACGCCCGCGGGACGCCAGCGCTTCTGGGACACCTTCCTCCAGCGGCGCCAGCCGCGCGAAGCGCTCCGCCCCTTCGACGCCGTACTCGCCACCGCCGCCCTCCTCCGCCGCCCGGGTGTCGACCGGGCCGAGGTTCTGGCGGACAGCCGGCGCCTGGCCCAGGAGGAGTGGGAGCGCACGTGGGCCATGCGCCACCGCCGTTACGAACGACGTTCGAAGGCCACGGGCAGCGACACGATCTCCCGGCTCACAGCCGACATGGTGCGGCTCACCGGTCCGGCCAACTCGTAGTCGGGCAGGCGCTCCACCACCCGCCGCAACCCCACCCGTCCTTCCAGCCGCGCCAACGTGGAACCCAGGCACCGGTGGATGCCCTCGCCGAAGGACAGGTGGCGGTTGTCCGGCCGGGTGAGGTCGAGCCGCTCGGGGTCGGGGAACTGGCGCTCGTCGTGATTGGCCGACGCGTACAGAAGCAACACCCGCGCCCCGGCGGGGATGGTGGTGCCGTGCAGGGTCACGTCGGTCCTCACCGTGCGGGCCAGCAGTTGTACGGGCGCATCGAAGCGCAGGAACTCCTCGACGGCCTGGGGCCAGCGCCCGGGCTGGGCCCGGAGGGCCGACCGGTCCGTGGGGTGCAGCGCCAGCTCGTGCAGCGCCGTGCCCAGCAACCCGGCGGTGGTCACGTACCCGGCCGTGAAGAGGAGGAGACAGATGTCGAGCACCTCCTCGAGGTCGGCGTCGGCGCTGGTGCGGGCCGCGGCCAGGCGGGTGAGCACATCGTTCCTCGGCCCCTGGCGGCGGTCGTCGAGGGCATCGCTGAAGTACGCGCGCAAGGCCAGGCGCGCCTCGTTCACGCTGTCGGTGAGCTCGAACGGCGAGGGCTCGTAGCAGCGAAAGACGAGGCGCATGAGGTCGGGCCCGTCGGCGTGGGGCACGCCCAGCACGTGAGACACCACGCCCAGCGGGAAGATCGCCGCGAACTGGCGGGCCAGGTCCGCCTCGTCTCGCTCGGCCAGCGCGTCGATCAGGGCGTCGGCCTGCCGGGTGACCTCCGGCTCCAGGGCGGCGATGGCGGCGGGAGCGAAGACGTCGAACACCAGCTTGCGCAACTCGTCGTGGCGAGGCGGGTCGAGGTCCAAGAAGCCGTTGAGGCCGAGCACCTTGCCCACGTAGTCGGGGTCGCTGCCCTCGGCCGTGGAGAACGTGCGCCAGTCCCGCGAGGCCCGGGACACGTCGTCGTACCGCGACAGCGACCACAGGTCACGCTCGGCGTTGTGGTGGACGGGCGCGTCGTCGCGCAGCCGCCGGTACACCGGATAGGGGTCGGCCTGGACGGCGGGCGAGAACGGGTCGTACTCCACGGGTGCGCGGGAGTTTCCCACGCCGGTACCATCCCGCGCCGTGCCCGTCGCCCCGTACGGCTCATGGCCATCGCCCATCACCCCCGACCTGTTGGTGGAACGGGCCGTGCACCTGGACGACGTGGTGATCGACGGCGACGACGTGTACTGGGTGGAGGGACGCCCGTCCGAACGAGGTCGCCAAGCACTCGTGCGATCAGGGCAGGACGTGACCCCGCCCGACTTCTCGGCGCGCACCCTGGTCCACGAATACGGCGGGCGGTGCGTGGCCGTGCATGACGGCGTGGTGTTCGCCTCGAACTTCGCCGACCAGCGGCTCTGGCGCATCGATCCCGGCCGCACGGCAACGCCCATCACCGCAGCCGACCGCGGCTGGCGATTCGCCGACCCCGACGTCTCTCCCGACGGGCAGTGGGTGTACTGCGTGCGCGAGACCCACGCCGGCGCCAACGCCACCGAGGTGCGGAACGAGATCGTGCGGGTGCCCGCCGACGGCAGCACTGAGCCCGAAGTGCTGGTGTCCGGCCCCGACTTCGTGGCCGCCCCCCGGCTGTCGCCCGACGGGCGCCAGTTGGCGTGGCTGTCGTGGAACCACCCGGACATGCCGTGGGACAGCACCGAGCTGCGGGTCGACGGCCGGCTCGTGGCGGGTGGCCCCGGCGAGTCCGTGTCGCAGCCCCGGTGGAGCCCGGACGGCGAGCTGTGCTGGGTCAGCGACCGCAGCGGTTGGTGGAACCTGCCCATGGTCGCCATGGAGGCGGACTTCAGCCGCCCCGACTGGGAGTTCGGCCGGTCCACCTACACGTTCCTGGACGACGGCCGGCTGGTGGCCGCCTGGCACGCGCCCGGTGGCATGCGGCTGGGCCTGGTCGACCGGGCCACGGGCTCGATCCAGGAGATCGACCAACCCTTCACCGAACTGGCGTCGCTGCACACACACGGCGACGCCGTCGTGGCCGTGGCCGCGTCGCCCACGACGTCGCCCGCCGTCGTGCGCATCAGCGTCCCCGGCGGTGCTGTGGAGGTGCTGGCCCGGTCCCGCCCCATCGACCTCGATCCCGCCGTCCTGTCGGTGCCCGAATCCATCGAGTTCCCCACCACCGAAGGCGACACCGCTCGGGCGTTGTACTACCCGCCCCGCAATGGCGACTGGACGGGGCCGGCCGGCGAGCGCCCGCCGCTCTTGGTCACCAGCCACGGCGGTCCGACGTCCCAGGCCTCGTCCACCTTGGCCCTCACCATCCAGTGGTGGACGAGCCGGGGCATCGCCGTGGTGGACGTCGACTATCGGGGCAGCAGCGGCTACGGGCGCGAGTACCGCCAGCGCCTCCAAGGGAACTGGGGCGTGTTCGACGTGGACGACTGCGTGCACGCCGCCGCCTGGCTGGCCGAGCGGGGCGATGTCGATCCCGAGCGCAT
>DASRGI010000155.1:0-8008 GCA_035651095.1 Acidimicrobiales bacterium
GGCCGCCCGCGGCCGCCCCGACGGCGCCCATCGCCCCGCCGCCCCGACCGGCACACTTCTCCATTTCCCCGCCGCCCCCGCCTCCTCCGCCGCTGGGGGGGATGCGTGTCGCTCCCGAGCCCAGCGTTGCTGCCACGGCCAGCGCCGGCGCCGGCGCCGACACGGGCGCGGACGCGGGCGCGACCGACGAACACGAACCGCCGTCCCCGTCGCAGCCGGCTCCGACGGCGGCCGCCACCCCGGAGCCCGTGCAACCGGCCGCCGCAGCCGCCCGCGCACCCGCACCAGAGCCGGAACCGGCGCGCGAAGCGGCGCCGGAACGGGCGCCAGAGCCGGCGGCCATGGTCGCACCGGCGCGGTTGACGACGCCCCCGACGGGGCTGGTGGGGCACGTCTTGCAGATGGCCCAGTCGGCTGCTGCCACTGCCAGTGCCGCCGCCGCAGCGGCCACGGCAGCCGCGGCCCGGAAGACAGCCGAACCGGCGCATGTCGAAGGCTGACAACCTCCACTCGGACGCGCTGTTCGACCGGCTGGTCGAGCGTGTGGGCCGGCATTTGGCCGGGCACGGCACCCGCCAGTCGTTCTGGGCGCGGGTGGCCGCGCACTCGGGCCGGGCAGCCCGAGCGCGCACGTCCACCGAGCGGCATTCGTCCGGCTTCGCTCGCTAGGGCCCATCACCTCCTTCGCCGTCGGCCAGGGCGTGGTGGCGCTCCCACGCCCACTCGGCCGACTCGCTGGCCAGGCCTGGTTGGAACCCCCACCGCAAGAGCTGGTGCTCGGCGGCCTGGAGGTCCTCGCCCAACTCGAGGAGTGACAGCGCCAGTTGTCGGCTGCGTTGGCGCTGCTGCTCGAACGGCGGGCGCCGCAACTCGGTCTCGACCAAGGCACGGTGCGATTCCTGCAACGAGGGCGGCAGCCGCAGGAGCTGCCGCCGATTGAGCGGCGGGACCCGGCGGCGCACGGCGAGCTCCCCCTCGCCATGGGACGTGGCCAGGTCGAACTGGACGAGGCGGCCGATGGAGCGGATGAAGGGCGAGTGACGCCCGCCCTTGTCGCCCAAACCCAGGCAACGGGCGGTCTCGCTCAGCGGGAGCTCGAACCCGTCGGGCGACGTGTCGAGGCCGGCGACCAACCGGCGAAGCAACCAGGTGGTGCTGGGCCCGAGAATGCCGAGCCAATACGTCTCCACGTAGGCGGAGTGGGGTTTGTACCCGAGGGTGTCGATGATCGGGTCCGGCCAGGGCAGGACGGCGAGTGAGTCGTGGACGAGTGTGGGGACGGCAGACATCGAAAGCCTCCGCGGACAGCGAGGGGCGGGCAGCGGGGAAGCGGCGATGCAGGGCTGCGCGGGCGAACCCGGCGGCCCAGAGACGGCGAGCGGCGGCGACAAGACGGCGGCGAGTGACTGCGCCGACGGCAAAACGGCGACGGCAAAACGGCGACGGCAAAACGGCGAAAGCGCGGGCGCACCCAACCGGCGGTGCGTTTCAGACTATTTCATGCTATTACAACCCTTGTCAAGCCGCGCCCCCGACCAGCGCGAAGCTTGACCGCATGGGCTCCGACCTCAGCGCCGTGCGGGCGTGGATCGACCAGGCCGAGCGGGTCACGGTCCTCACCGGCGCCGGCATCTCCACCGACTCGGGCATCCCCGACTTCCGCGGCCCCCAGGGCGTGTGGACCAAGAATCCGGCCGCGGAGAAGACGGCCACCCTCCAGCACTACCTCAGCGATCCCGAGGTGCGAAAGCAGGCCTGGCAGAACCGGCTCCACTCGCCGGCCTGGACGGCCCAGCCCAACGCCGGCCACCGAGCCCTGGTCCACCTGGAGCAGCGGGGGAAGCTGCACGCCCTCGTCACCCAGAACATCGACGAGTTGCACCAGATCGCCGGCTCGGATCCGGCCCGGGTGATCGAGATCCACGGAACCATGCGCCACGTCGTGTGCTGGTCGTGCGGCGAGCGCGCCCCCATGGAGAAGGCCCTCGAACGGGTGCGGGCGGGCGAGGAGGACCCGGCCTGCCGCACCTGCGGCGGCATCCTCAAGTCGGCCACCATCAGCTTCGGCCAGAACCTGAACCAGGCCGACCTCATGCGGGCCGAGGCGGCGGCCACCGCGTGTGACGTGCTGCTGGCCGTGGGCTCCAGCCTGACCGTCTACCCGGCCGCCGGCCTGGTGCCCCTGGCCAAGCAGTCGGGCGCCCGGGTGGTGATCGTCAACGCCGAGCCCACCCCGTTCGATGGGTTGGCCGACGCCGTGGTCAACGCGCCCATCGCCGACGTCCTGCCCGCGCTGCTGGCCGACGGCGGCGGCTCACCAGCGGCCCCGGTGCACGACGTCTGACGGGCCCCGCCGCCCCCGGGCCAACGACGGCGAGGGCCGGTCGGGAGCCGGCCACCCCACGGTGATGGCGCCGATGGGCGTGTACGCATCGGGCACCCCGAACGCCGAACGGAACGCATCCACCCGCTCCACCGGCAGGCCGAAGAACAGCGCACCCAGTCCCTCGTCAACCGCCGTGAGGAGCATGAGCAGGGCGGCGAAGCCGGTGTCGATGTCCCAGTAGGGAGCGGTCCAGAACGCCTCGGACTTGTCGAACACACCCTTGTCCGGCTCGGCGTAGCGGTCGAGGTAGGCTTGCTTGTGGGACAGGGCCACGATGATGGCGGGGGCGTCGAACAGCTCGGGCCGGCCGAACTCGTCCCGGGCCTCGGCCGACGGGAACGTGGCCGACCAGAACGCCTCGGTCTGCTCCCGCCCCTCCAGCACGAGGAACGCCCACCCCTGCGTGAAGCCGGCCGACGGGGCGTGCAGGGCGTTGTCGAGCATGCGGTCGAGCATGCCCTCGGGCAGCGGCCGATCGGCATACGCCCGCACCATCCGCCGCCGCCGCACGACCTCCTGGAACTCCATGCCGCCAGACGCTACGACGGCAGCGAAACCGCCTACACCTTGACGAAGATGCGCCGCCGCCACAGCGCCAGGCACACCAACCACCACGCGCCGACGAAGGCCAGCGCGTACAGGAGCGAGCCCAGCCGGAAGGACGCCAGCGAGAACACGTGGTCGTACAGCCAGGGCCGCCAGCCGAAGCGCTCCATAGCTCCCGTCAGCTCCTCGGATGCGATGAAGACCACCAGGGCGTTGCACCCGAACACCACGAACGGCCACCCCAGCCTCGACCATCGCCGGCCCCGCACCTCGAGCAACTCGTAGCAGAGCGCCAGCAACAGCAGGGAGAAGCCGGTCGTCAGCACCACGAACGAACTGGTCCAGAGCCGTTTGTTCACGGGGAGCACGAACCCCCACAGCTGCCCGGCGACCACGCACGACACGCCCACCAACGCCAGCCGCCTGCTCACCCGCGACGACACCACGTGCTGGGCCCGCAGCCACAGCAGGGCCCAGTACCCGGCCAGCACGCTGACCACGGCGGGGATTGTGCTCAGCAGGCCCTCGGGGTCGTACCCGCCGTTCTTGTAGACGTGGCGGGCCCCGAGCACGACCCGGTCGACCTGTCCGGGGACGTTCAGGTCGGGCGTCATGTGGGCCAGCAGGTGGCCGGCCCCGGGGATGGGCAGCCGCAGCATGGCCCAGTAGGCCAGGAGGGCGACGCCCGCCACCCGCACCTGCTTGGCCACCGGCGTGTGGAGGACGAGCAGGGCCGCCAGCAGGTAGGCGAGGCCGATGCGCTGGAGGACGCCCATCACCCGCAGGTCGTCGAGGGGTGTGTTCGGGAAGAAGTTGAGGGCCACGCCCATCCCCACCAGGAGCACGGCCCGGCGGACCACCCGCGCCCGGTCGGCCCCGTGGGCGAAGGACAGCGCCATCGACGCGCCCACGATGAACAAGAAGGACGGGAACACCAGGTCGGCGGGCGACCAGCCGTTCCACGCGGCGTGGGACAGCCCCCAGAAGGCGTGGGCCCCGCTGCCCTGGTTGTTCACCAGGATCATGCCGACGATGGTGATGCCCCGGGCCGCGTCGAGGGCGACCAGGCGGCGGGTCCGGGTGGCGACGTTGCCGGGGGCGAGGGTCTGCACGCCGGACCTGTACCCACGAGCGGGAATGTCGACCATGCAGGTAAGGTTTTACGTAGCACCCATCGAGACCTGCCCGGAGAACGCCGTGCCCACTTCCCGTGAATTGCTCGCCCAAGTCAAGGCCCACATCACCGAGATCGACGGCGCCACCGCCCAGGAGCGCCTCGACCAGGCCACCGCCACGTTCCTCGACGTGCGGGAGGCGGACGAGTACGAGCAGGGCGCCATCCCCGGTGCGCTCCACATCCCCCGGGGCTTCCTGGAGAGCCAGGTCGAGGGCAAGATTCCCGATCACGCCACCTCGATCATCGTGAACTGCGCCAGCGGCTTCCGCTCCGCCTTCGCCACCAAGACCCTGCAGGACCTGGGCTACACCGACGTCACCAACCTGGCCGGGGGCTTCAACAAGTGGAAGGACGAGGGCCGTCCCTGGAAGACGCCCCGCACCCTCACGGCCGAGCAGCGCAACCGCTACCAGCGCCACCTGCTGCTGCCCGAGGTCGACGTGGCCGGCCAGCAGAAACTGCTCGACAGCAAGGTGCTGCTCCTGGGCGCCGGCGGCCTGGGCTCCCCGGCCGGCCTGTACCTGGGCGCCGCCGGCGTGGGCACCATCGGCATCATCGACATGGACGTGGTCGACGAGTCCAACCTCCAGCGCCAGATCCTGCACAACCTGGACCGGGTGGGGGACCGCAAGGTCGACTCGGCCAAGAAGACGCTCACCCTCCTGAACCCCGACGTCGACGTCGTCACCTACGACACCCGCCTGGGCGCCGACAACGTCCTCGACATCATCGACGGCTACGACGTCATCGTCGACGGCACCGACAACTTCCCCACCCGCTACCTGGTCAACGACGCGTCGCTGCTGAAGCGCATCCCCGTGGTCCACGGGTCGATCTTCCGCTTCGAGGGCCAGGCCACGGTCTTCCACCCCTACGTGGGCCCCTGCTACCGATGCATGATCCCCGAGCCGCCCCCCGCCGAGATGGCGCCGTCGTGCGCCGAGGCCGGCGTCCTCGGCGTGCTGCCCGGCATCATCGGGTCCATCCAGGCCATGGAGGCCATCAAGCTCATCCTGGGTCTGGGCGACCCGCTGGTCGGCCGCCTGCTCGCCTACGACGCGCTGGAGGAGTCGTTCCGCACGTTCAAGGTGCACCGCGACCCCCAGTGCCCGGCGTGCGGTCCCGATGCCGGGGAGATCGTCATCGCCGAGTACGACGAGCTCTGCATGCCCCACGCGCACACCTAACCTGAGGGCCATGGCTTCCGACGAGCGCCGCACCGACTCGGGCATCGAGATCAAGCCCGTCTATGACAAGCGCGACCTCGAGGGCTGGGACCCTGATGCCAAGCTGGGCGTGCCCGGGCACCCGCCCTACACCCGGGGCGTGTACCCCACCATGTACCGGGGCCGGCCCTGGACCATGCGGCAGTACTCGGGCTTCGGCACGGCCGAGGCCACCAACGAGCGCTGGAAGATGCTCCTGGCCGCCGGCTCGACGGGCCTCTCCTGCGCCTTCGACCTGCCCACCCAGATGGGGTACGACTCGGACCACCCGCGCGCCGAGGGCGAGGTGGGCAAGGTCGGCGTGGCCATCGACTCCATCGAGGACATGCGCCTCCTGCTGGCCGACCTGCCGCTCGATCAGATCAGCACGTCGATGACCATCAACGCCACGGCCGCCATCCTGCTGCTGCTCTACCAGTTGGTGGCCGAGGAGAACGGCGTCGATGCCACCAAGCTCAACGGCACCATCCAGAACGACATCCTCAAGGAGTACGTGGCTCGGGGCACGTACATCTACCCGCCCCGGCCGTCCATGCGGCTGATCACCGACATCTTCGCCTACTGCCAGGCCGACATCCCGTCGTGGAACACCATCTCCATCTCCGGCTACCACATCCGTGAGGCCGGCTCCACGGCCGTGCAGGAGATCGCCTTCACCCTCTCCAACGGCATCGCCTACGTGCAGGCCGCGGTCGAAGCCGGCCTCGACGTGGACGAGTTCGCTCCCCGCCTCAGCTTCTTCTGGAACGGCCACAACAACTTCTTCGAGGAGGTGGCCAAGTTCCGGGCCGCCCGGCGCATGTGGGCGCGCATCATGACCGAGCGCTTCGGGGCCAAGGACGAAAAGTCCAAGCTCCTGCGTTTCCACACCCAGACGGGCGGGTCGACCCTCACCGCCCAGCAGCCCGAGAACAACATCATGCGCGTCACCGTGCAGGCGCTGGCGTCGGTGTTGGGGGGCACGCAGAGCCTGCACACCAACGGCTTCGACGAAGCGGTGGGGCTGCCCACGGCCCGCGCCGCCAAGCTGGCTCTGCGCACGCAGCAGATCATCGCCAACGAGTCCGGCGTGGTCGACACCGTGGACCCGCTGGCCGGTTCGTACTTCGTCGAGTCGCTCACCGACGCGGTGGAGGAGGCGGCCTGGGCCTACATCGACAAGATCGACGGCATGGGCGGCGCCGTGTCGGCCATCGAGCAGGGCTACCTGCAGGACGAGATCGAGGAAGCCTCGTACGCGTACACCAAGGCCATCGACGCGGGCGAGAAGGTCATCGTCGGCGTGAACAAGTACGTGGACGACGTGGCCGAGCCCGCCGAGGTCTTCCCCATCGACCCCGAGTCGCAGCGCCAGCAGGCCGACCGGGTGCGGGCTCTCAAGGCCAACCGGGACCAGGACGCCGTGCGCCATGCCCTGGACGACGTGGCCGCCGCCGCCCGGGGCACGCAGAACGTGCTCGTCCCCATGAAGGAGGCGTTGCGGGCCAAGGCCACCCTGGGCGAGGTCAGCGACGTGCTGCGGGGCGAGTTCGGGGTGTACCAGCCCGCTCGGTAGCTTCGCCGCCGCAGGGAACCTTCGGCGCCGAGCTGATCGGTGCCCTCGCTAGCTGGGGCGCCGCCTCTCTTTCAGGCGCTTCACGAACTTCAGCCCGCTCCACGTGTCGTCGATGGCGCACACCTTCACGTCGACCCAGCCGGTGGGGAGGATGACGTCGCGCACCACGTTCTCGGTCAGGTCGGTGGGCACGCCCGAGGCCTTCTTGGGCCAGGCCACCCACACCATCCCGTCGTCAGGAAGGGCGGGCAGGACACGACCAACTACCACTCTTTGAAGTTCGGATCCTGATCGGACGAACGCGAGGGCGGCGGATGCGGGTGGGCGGCCGGCGGCGGGCAAGGAACGGCGGATGTCGAGGCCGGTGAACTGATCGGCGAAGCCCTCGGGGGCGTCGCCCAGCACGGCCACCGTCCAGCCCTCCTCGAAGCCCAGCTTCTTTTGGAGGGGCGTGCCCGAGTACCCGGCCACCGCAGCCACCTCAGCCCCGCAGGGCCTCGGCGATCTCCTGGGCCGTGGCTCCTTCGGCTTGGAGCACGCCCACCAACTCCTTGAGCTTCGCCTGCAACTCGTCGATCTGGGCCTTGGTGCGTCGCAACTCGTCCAGCACATCCGGGTCTAGTGCCATCGAAGCGCAACCGTAGACTCGTTGTATGGCCGTGCGCTTCGTGATCATCGGGGGCGGGCCCGCGGGCGTGCAGGCCGCCAGCTACGCCGCCCGGCTGGGCGCCAGCGTCACCCTCGTCGAGAGGGACGTGGTGGGGGGCGCGGCCAACCTCTGGGACTGCATCCCGTCCAAGGCCATGATCGCCACGGGCGGCGTGATGTCGCTCACCCGGCGGGCGTCGCACATGGGCTTGGCTCACCTCGACGCCGAGCTCGACTTCGAGGCCCTGCGCCAGCGCATCCAGCAGATCGAGCGGGGCCTCAGCGCGTCGGTCACCGGGCTGCTGGAGAGCCAGGGCGTGCGGGTGTTGCGGGGCACCGGGCGCCTGAAGGGTTCGCACGAGGTGGCAGCCGAGACCGACGAGGGCGTCATCGGCCTGGAGGCCGACGCCGTGCTCCTGTCCACCGGCAGCCGCCCCCGCATCCCCGACTTCGCCCAGCCCGACGGCGAG
>DASRGI010000156.1:0-5886 GCA_035651095.1 Acidimicrobiales bacterium
CACACCCCGGGCGCGGGCGAGCTGACCGACGACGTGCCCGACCACAACCGCCGCCATCCGGGCAGGCGTTGGGTGAAGCGCACGGTGATGGTGCCATCGCCCGCCGGCCCATCGACACCAGCGACGAAGCGGGCGTCGGCCGAGCGGCGCAGGTCGTCGGCCGTGATGGGCGACCCATTCGACCACACGGCCCGGGGCCGCAGCTTGAACGTGGCCGAGCGCAGGTCGGGGGCGACGTGATCCGAACCCGGATCGACCAGCGCCGACCGCCACCGGCCGTCGACCCCGGCCACGAAAAGTTGGGGGAGCACCAGGGCTCGCACGGCGGCACCGGCCAACGTGGGCGCGGCCGGGTCGGGCTCACCCCACACGCCGACGCGCGCCGACCCGCCGGTGGTGTGGTGCCGGGCCCCGGGGGCGATGAGGGGTGGGGCGGCGTCGGTGAGGGCGGCCGCCGCGGTGGTCGACGGCGTCGCACCCGGCGACGGCCGTGCCCCTTTCCCGTGCGTACACGCCGCCCCGACCGCCATGGCGGCAGTGACGGCGAGCGTCCGGATCAGCCGCCGCCGGCGAGCCACACGACCGATGCGTCGAACGTACCCATGGTGGTGGGCGACAGGCCGCGCACGCGGCTCGACTCCACCGAGTGGAGCTGGAACTGGGCGATGGGGATCACGGGCAGCTGGGCCATCACCTCCCGCTCGGCCGTTTGGTACAAGCTCACCCGCTTGGCCGGGTCGGCTTCGGCCCGGGCCGCGGCCAGGCCCTGATCGACGGTCGGCGACGAGAAGCCGGTGAGGTTGCTGGCCGACCCCGAGGACACCAGCGGCGGCAGGAAGGCATCGGGCGACGGGTAGGCGCCGATCCATCCCAACCGGAACAGCTCCTGTTGCCCGCTCACCGCGAAGGACTGGTACTCCTGCAGCCCCTTGGCCCGCAGCGTGGCCTTGATGCCCGCCTCCGCCAACCCGGCCTGGATGGCCTTGGCCACGGCCGCCTGCGTCTCGTCCTCGTCGTAGTCGATGAAGATCTCCGGCGGCGAGGTGCCCGGCGGGAAGGCCTGGGCCAGCAGGGCCTTGGCCCGAGCCACGTCGTGGACGCAGCGGTCGCCGCAGGCGTCGTCCTGGTGACCGGGGACGCCCGCCACCACCAGGCCGTCGAGGGGCAGGACCGTCGACGCGTACACGGCGGTGTCGATGGCCCGCCGGTCGATGGCGTGCACGATGGCCTCGCGGAAGCGGGGGTCGGCGAACTTCGGGTTCTTCAGGTTGAAGCCGTAGAACAGCTCGGCCAGGTAGGGCCGGAACGCCTTGGGCCCGTAGCGGCGGGACGCGTCGGCCACTTGCTCGGGCGGCACGCGCGACCAGTCCAGCTCACCCCGCTGGAACGCCTGGTACGACGCACTCACGTCGTCGAACTGGCGGAAGAGCAGCTTGGCCAGGAACGAGTCGTGGCCCTTGGACGGGACCAGCTCGATGGTGTCTCCCACGGTCTGGCTGAAGGTGAACGGCCCGCTGCCCACCGGGGCCTGGCCGAAGGACGGTGCCGGCGGGGCCGCCTCCACCGCCTCGCGAGGCACCACACCGAACACCGGGCTGGACAGCAGGGCGGGCAACACCGACATCGGCGTGTCCAACGTGATGCGCACGGCGTCGGGCGCAGGCACCGTGATCCCGGCGATGCCGGGGGCCTTGCCCTGGACGAAAGCGGCCTCGCCAGTGATGGGCGCGAGGAGGTCGGCGGCGGGCGAGGCGATGTCGGGCCGGGCGATGCGCTCGAGCGTGTACTTCACGTCGTCGCCGGTGATGGGCCGGCCGTTGGCGAACGTGGCGCCCGACCGCAGGGTGAAGTCCCACTGCTTCATGTCGGCCGACGGCTGCCAGCGCGACGCCAGGTCGGGCTGCGGTTCGAGCGTGACCGGGTTGGGTGTGGTCAGCGTGTCGAACAGCTGGTCGGCCACCAACAACTGCTCGACGGTGCGAGCCTGGGCCGGGTCGAGCGAGCCGACGCGCGTGACACCGACGCGCAGCTCGCCACCGGCCCGCGGCGTGCCGCCGGCGTTGGATACGGCGGCGGTGGGCGAGGAGCTCGAAGACGAACGCAACCGGTTGCGCACGAACGCAGCCGACAGCACGGCGAGCACCAGCAGCACCACGGACGCGCCGGCCAGCGCCCGCACCCGCACCGCGTTAGACGACCTGTTGGACTTCGGCGAAGTGGCAGGCCACCGGATGGCCCTGGCCCCGGTCGATCAGGGCGGGCTCCTCCTGGGCGCAGATGTCCTGCGCCTTCCAGCACCGGGTGCGGAACCGGCAACCGGTGGGCGGGTCGGCCGGGCTGGGCACGTCGCCGGTGAGGACGATGCGCTGGCGCTGGCGCTCCCGCCGGGGATCGGGGATGGGCACGGCCGACAACAACGCCTGCGTGTACGGGTGGGCGGGCCGCTCGTAGATCTCGTCGCGGGTGCCGACCTCCACGATCTTGCCCAGGTACATGACCGCCACCCGGTCGGAGATGTGGCGCACCACCGACAGGTCGTGGGCGATGAAGAGGTAGGCCAGCCCGAGCTGGTCCTGCAGGTCCTCGAGGAGGTTGATGACGCCGGCCTGGATGGACACGTCCAGCGCGCTCACGGGCTCGTCGAGCACGAGCACGTCGGGGTCGAGGGCGATGGCCCGGGCGATGCCGATGCGCTGGCGCTGCCCACCCGAGAACTCGTGCGGGTAGCGGTTCACGTGCTCGGGGTTCAGTCCCACGATGCGCATGAGCTCGCGCACCCTCTCCTTGCCGCCGTCCCGCTGCCACTTGCCGTGCACGCGCAGCGGCTCGGAGATGATGGCGTTCACCGTCATGCGCGGGTTGAGCGACGCGTACGGGTCCTGGAACACGATCTGGAGCTCTTCGCGCAGGGCCCGCATCTCGGACGCGCCGGTGGTGAGCACCTCGCGTCCCTTGAACTTCACCGATCCCGACGTGGACGGGAGGAGCTTCAGCAGCACCCGCCCGGTGGTGGACTTGCCGCAGCCCGACTCCCCCACCAGGCCAAGCGTCTCGCCCTTGCCCAGGTCGAAGCTGATGCCGCACACGGCGTGAACCTGGTTGACCACACGGCGGAACAGGCCGGCCCGCACAGCGAAGTGCTTGACCAGGTCGCGCACCTCGAGGATGGGTTCCGCCCTTGGGCGACTGAGCACGCCCCCCGCCTGCGGGTTGCGGGCGACGTCGGCGTCGGTGATGCCGATCGTGTCGTTCACGAGCCCACCACCGGCCGGAGGTCATCGGGGTTCTTGTCCGCCAGCTCCTCGGCGAAGTGGCAGGCCGCCTTGTGACCGGGGCGCTCCATCCCCCGGAACTCGGGAATGGCGGTGGCGCACGGCTCGGGCAGGCGGGCGAACTCGCAGCGGGGGTGGAACGGGCACCCGGGCGGCACGAAGATCAGCGACGGCGGTTGACCCTTGATGCGGTGCAGGCGCATGCCGTCGGCGTTCTCGTCCAGGCGGGGCAGGGCGGCCATGAGGCCCAGCGTGTACGGGTGGCGGGTCTCGTAGAAGATCTCGTCCACGGTGCCGATCTCGGCGGGGCGGCCGGCGTACATCACCATCACCCGGTCGGCCACGCCCGCCACCACTCCGAGATCGTGGGTGATGAGGACGATGGCCGAGTTGGTGCGGTCCTGTACCCGCTCGATGACCTCGAGCACCTGGGCCTGGATGGTGACGTCCAGGGCGGTGGTGGGCTCGTCGGCGATGAGCACGTCGGGGTCGTTGGAGATGGCCATGGCGATCATGGTCCGCTGGCGCATGCCGCCCGAGAACTCGTGGGGATAGCTGTCCACCCGAGCCGACGGGTTGGGGATGCCCACCAGGTCGAGCAGGTCGATGGTGCGCTGGCGCACGTCCTTGTCGGACATGTCGGGGTTGTGGATCTCGATGGCCTCGGCGATCTGGCTGCCCACGGTGAAGACGGGGTTGAGCGCGGCCAGCGCGTCCTGGAACACCATGGCCAGCCTCGACCCCCGCAGCCGCAACTTCTCCTTCTCCCGCATGGCCAGCAAGTCCTGGCCCCGGTAGAGGATCTCGCCGGTGATGTGGGCCGACTTGGGCAGGAGGCCCAGGATGGCCAGGGAAGACACGCTCTTGCCCGAGCCCGACTCGCCGACGATGCCGAGCACCTCGTTCTCGAACACGTCGTAGGAGACGCCGTCGACGGCCTTCACCATTCCGTCGTCGGTGGGGAAGGACACGTGCAGATCGCGCACGGAGAGCACGGCTGAGCTGTCAGGCGCCCTGCCTTCAGGCGGCAGGAGTCGAGCGTCGGTGGTCACAGGCCTCCGTCAGTGAGTGGACTGGGGATCAAAGGCATCGCGCATGCCGTCCCCGAGGAAGTTGACGGCAAGCACGGTGACAAGTATGGCGAGGCCGGGGAAATACACGAGGTAGGCCAGGTTGGTGCCCACCGCACCCTCGGACTGCGCCAGCATGTTCCCCCACGACACCGTGGGCGGCTGCACGCCGAAGCCGAGGAACGACAGCGTCGACTCGGTGAGGATGGCCAGGCCCACCACCAGCGTGGTGTTGACGGCGATGGGGCCGACGGTGTTGGGCAGCATGTGCCGGGTGATGATGCGGAAGCTGGACGCGCCCGAGGCGCGGGCCGCCTCCACGAACTCCTTCTCCTTCAACGACAGGAACACCCCTCTGACCACGCGCGCGATCGTCTGCCAGAAGAGGAACGACAGGATCAGGATGATGAGGTTGGTGGAACTGAGCCGGTGGCCGAGGATGGGCTTCCCGGCCAACCCCTTCTGCGCCATCATCAGGACGGCCAGGGCGGGCACCACCAGGAACAAGTCGGTGAAGCGCATGAGGATCTGGTCGACCCACCCGCCGAAGTAACCGGCCACCGCCCCGACGGCTGTCCCCAGCAAGGTCGACACCAGGGCCACGCACAGCCCGACCAGCAGGGAGATGCGGCCGGCGTAGAGCACGCGGGTGAGTTGGTCGCGGCCCAATTCGTCGGTGCCGAACCAGTGCTTCATCGACGGCCCGTGGCGGGCGTCGAGCAGGGTCTTGGCGTCGAGGTTGGGGTTGAGCTTGTAGGGCGCTATCTGGGGGGCGAAGATCGCCAGCAGGTAGAGCAGGATCAAGACGGCGCCGGCGGCCACGGCCAGCTTGTGCTTGAAGAACCGGCGCCAGAACAGCTGCCACTGGCTGCGGGCCGCCGGCTCGCGGTCCCGACCACCCGGGCCGGCCGGGCCGCCGCCCAGGTCCACCTCGAGCGACTTGGCATAACGCTCGGCCGTCTGTTCGGCCACGAGTGCCTGGGCACCGCTCCCGACGGTGGCCGCCGCCCTGGCCGCTTCGAGACCGTCTCGGTCGCTTATCGCCAATGGAAAACCGCCTCGCTCGCTACGAAACCCGGATGCGCGGATCGAGGACGCCGTACAGCACGTCCGCCAGCAGGTTGAACCCGATGATGAAGACCGCCGTCACCATGAGCCACGGCAAGAGGATGTTGGTGTCGCCGCTGAGGAGCGCGTCGAAGAACAGCCGGCCCATCCCCGGCCAGCCGAAGATCGTCTCGGTGATGATGAGACCGCCGAACAGCCCGCCGATGTCGACCGCCATCACGGTGGTGAGCGGGATCAACGCGTTGCGCAACCCGTGCTTCAGGAGGACCCGGGACCGGCGCACGCCCTTGGCCCGGGCCGTGCGGATGTAGTCAGACGACATCACGTCGAGCATGGAGGAGCGCTCGTACCGGCTCCACCCGGCCACCAACTGCACGGAGAGGGTGAGCACGGGCAGCACCAAGTGGCGGATGTAGTCGAGAAGGCTGTGGTCGGTGGCACTGTGGAGGCCGACCGAATACAGGATGGGTTGGTTC
>DASRGI010000157.1:0-12230 GCA_035651095.1 Acidimicrobiales bacterium
CAACGGGTAGCGCAACTCGTAGCTCTCCACGTCGGCGATGGTCGAGCGCAGCGAGCTGGTGTGGCCGCCTGTGTCGATGCCGTCCTGCAGGGGCAGCGCTCCCCCGCCGCCGGCCATGCCGTCGAGCAACGGCCCGCCGAAGGGGTCGCCGTTGCCATCGCGCCCGAAGATCTCCTCCACCGCCTTCACGCCCTGCCAGCCGGCCATGGCGTGATCGCGGTGGGCATCGCTGGCCGCGAGCATCTTGCCGATGGCGATGCTCGCGATGTTCCTCACCTCCCAGATCGCGGTCGTCGTGGCCTTGGAGACACCTGCGGGCGGAGCCGCGTGCACCACCGTGCCCGGGCGGGAGTCGATGGTGAGCACCCGCGACACGCCACCGGGCGACCACGGGATGTCCCAGCACAGGTAGACCATCACCGACGCCAGGACGCTGCCCACCAGGCCGTGCACCGTGCAGTTGATGACCGCGGGCGCCTGGTCAGCGGTGTCGGTGAAGTCGAACGTGAGGTGGTCGTCCTCCTTCGTCATCACCACGTGGCAGTCGTAGATGTCATCCCGGAACTCGATGAAGCCCCGGTGCTCCCACCGCCCGTCGGGCAGCTCGCGCAACCGCGCCCGCATGCGCCGTTCGGTGTAGTCGATGACGTCCTCCATGGCCGAGGTAACGGTCTTGACGCCGAACTCCCGGATGGTGTCGAGGAGGCGGGCCCGGATGACGTTGACGGCGGCGATCTTGGCCCGGAGGTCGAGCCCGAGCATCTCGGGCAGTCGCGAGTTGCGGAGGTACGTCGCCTCGATGTCCTTGCGCACGCGACCCGACTCCACGATCTTGATCGGGCCGATCGTGGGCTGCTCGCCGAAGATGTCGGCCGCATCGACCTGCACCTGCCCGGCCATCGGACCGCCCACGTCGATGGCGTGCAACGACGCACCTGCCCATGCCACCAACTCGCCCTCCCAGAAGATCGGGCCGGCGACCTGCACGCAGTTCTGGTGGCACACGGAGACGTACGGGTCGTTGCACAGGAAGATGTCGTCGGGGCCGAAGCCGGGGTTCTCCGCGTACTCCTCGAGGAGGTAGCGCACGAGGGGGGAGAGCACGGTCGCCTGGGCGCAGATGAAGTTGTCGATGTACACGAGCTCACCGGTGCTCGTCATCAGCCCGGCGTTCATGTCGAACACCTCGGTCGCTACCGGCGAGCCGGACACACGGCTGATCGTCAACGCCCCCTCGTCGTTGATGTACCAGAGCCGATGCCGGATGATCTCGAAGGTCAACGGATCGAGTCGAAGACCGCCTGTTCGCTCGACAACTGTCATGGCCAACCTTTCGCACCAGTCGGAGGGCACGCAGGTGCCGGCGTCTCGGCGACGCGCGGTCCTGCCCCCTCGGAGACACGGGCTGCACTCGGCGGCCGGACGATCGACACCCCCCGGTCCCCGTTCCGAGTGTGCGCTCGGGCTTTTCTGCTGTCCAACAGACGATGGGGATGGAATCCAGCGCTGTGATAGATAAGTGGCCATGGAGCTCCGCCAACTCGAGCACTTCGTTGCGTTGGCCGAGGAGCGGCACTTCACCCGAGCGGCCAAGCGCGTGCACATCGTGCAGTCAGGGCTGTCGGCCTCGATCCGAGCGCTCGAGACGGAACTGGGCACGACCCTGTTCGACCGCACGACGCGCCGGGTCGAGCTGACGGAGGCCGGGCGCGCCGTCCTCGCCCAGGTGCGCCGGGCCCTGTCCACGCTGACCGAGGTGCGCGAAGCGGTCGCGGCCGTGGAGGGCCTCGAAAGGGGCCGGCTGTCGGTCGGCATCATGCAGTCGCACGGCGCCCTCGACCTGCCCGCGATCCTCGGCCGGTTCCACAGCGAGCACCCGGCCATCGAGCTCCACCTCCGCCAGGCCACGTCGGATGTCCTCGCCGATCTCGTCCACGCCGGCTCGCTCGACCTCGCCTTCGTGTCGCTCGTGGGCCGCCTCCCCCCGGGACTGGTCCGGTCGCCCCTGCTGCGGGAACCGTTCATGGTGGTGTGCCGGGCCGATCACCCGGTCGCCGCTCTCGAGCAGGTGCCGCTCCACCGGCTCGCCGAGGAGGACTTCATCGAAGGCGCCCCCGAATGGACGAGCCGCACCACCGTCGACCGGGTATTCGCCGCCCACGACCTCCAGCGACACATCGTGTGCGAGGTGAACGACACCTCGACGCTGTTGGACCTCGTCGCCCACGGGCTCGGCATCGCCGTCGTGCCCCGCCCCATGCTCCCCGACCACCGGAAGCTGCACTTCATCCCCATCGAGGGCGAGGCGCCGGTCTGGGAGGTGTCACTCCTCACGACGGAGGCCGGACCCGTGAACCCGGCGGCCCGGGCCCTGGTCGCGTCCGTGTGGTCGGGGGCGCGAGGGATCGACGGCGGCGAAACCTCGCCATGACGTCGAGCCGATCGGCCCGCGCGCGCCGGAGAACGAGCCGGGCCCAGCTCGACGTGCTGGCCGCCGTTGCCGCCGGCGGGGCGTTGGGTGCGCCGGCCCGCTACGCAGTCGCCCAGGTCGTGCACGTGGCCAAGGGCGGCTTCCCGTGGGCCACGTTCTGGACCAACGTGTCGGGGAGCTTCGCCCTCGGCTTCCTGCTCGTCCTGGTGATCGAGCGGTTCCCGCCCACGCGGTATGTGCGCCCGTTCTTCGCCACCGGGTTCCTGGGGGCGTTCACCACGTTCTCGACGTTCACGGTGGAGGTCGACCTGCTGGTCAAGGATGGCCACGCCGTGGCCGGTGTGGTGTACGCGCTGACCAGCGTGGTCGCCGGCCTGGTCGCGGCGTGGGCGGGCATCCTGTTGGCTCGCATGCGGAAGGGAGCGCCATGAAGCTCGAAGGGTCGCAGAAGCGGCTCACCGTGTTCGTCGGGGAGTCCGACCGTGTCGGCCACACGCCACTTGCCACCGAGATCGTGCAGCGGGCCCACGCCGCCGGCTTGGCGGGCGTGAGCGTGTTTCGCGGTGTGGAGGGTTACGGCGCGTCGAACCACATCCATACGACACGCATCCTGTCGCTGTCGGACGATCTGCCCATGGCGGTGATCATCGTCGACTCACCGGCAGCCATCGAGGCGTTCTTGCCCACGCTGGACGAACTGATCACCGAAGGCCTGGTGATCCTCGACGACGTCGAGGTCGTGAAGTACGTGGGCCGGGCACCTTCGTGACGCTCTCGATCGTGCTGGGCCTGGCTGTGGCCGGAGCCATCGGGGCACCCGCCCGGTACCTGCTCGACGGGATCATCGAGGACCGCACGGAAGGCGCCTTCCCCTGGGGCACCTTCGCCATCAACGTGAGCGGCTCGTTCCTGCTCGGGCTCGTCACCGGCGCAGCGCTGTACCACGGCTTCGCCAAGACACCGAAGATCTGGCTGGGCACCGGCTTCTGCGGGGCCTACACCACCTTCTCGACCTTCACGTACGAGACCATCCGGCTGCTCGAAGAGGGTGCCGTGACCGACGCCTCCCGCAACGTGGCCGGCAGCGTGGCCGCCGGCACGGTGGCGGCCGCCATCGGGCTGGCCATCGCCGCCGCCCTGTGACGGGCGGGTTGCTCCTGCGTTCGTCGTCGTGCAGGAGTGGCGAGTCGTTCTCGACAGCTGCACACAGAACCGCCGGCTACAACGTGACCGCGCTGGGGTGGTCCCCGTCACACGGGTGGCACTCCAGTTCCAGGGTGGCGTGGGTGATGCCGAAGCTCTCGGCGAGCGTGGCCTTCAGCCGCTCACCGGTGGCCTGGGCGTCGTGCAACGTTCGCTCGCCATTGAGGATGACGTGGGCGGACAGGGCGGGCACGTCGCTGGCCAGGTTCCACATGTGCAGGTGATGGACGGCCTCGACGGCCGGGTCGGCCGCCAGCGACGCTTCCACCTGCTCGGGCCGGATGCCCTTGGGCGTCCCCTCCAGCAGCACGTGGGCGGTGTCGCGCAGCAGGCCCCACGCCGACCACACGACGAGGAGGCCGATGAGCACGGACACGGCGGGGTCGAACCACGCCGCGTTCCACCCGACGACGGCGACACCGGCAGCCATGGCGCCGACCGACCCGGCCGCGTCGAGCGCCATGTGGAGGAAGGCACCCCGCATGTTGAGGCTGCGCCCGGCCGCTCGGGCCAGGACCGCGGCGCTGGCGACGTTGACGACCAGGCCGGCGGCGGCCACCAGCAGCAGCCCGCCGCCGTTGACGTGGCCGGGCGAGCCGACGCGGCGGGCGGCTTCGAAGATGATCAGCCCGGCCGCGGCGATGAGGGCGAGGCCATTGGCCTGGGCGCCGAGCACCTCGGCCCGCTGGAGCCCGAAGGTGTGGCGGCTCGTGGCCGGGCGGTCCACCAGGCGCTGGGCCACGAGGGCGACGACGAGACCGGCCACGTCGGTGAGCATGTGGGCGGCGTCGGCCAGCAGCGCGAGGGAGTGGAAGGCCACGCCGCCGGCCGCCTCGACCACGAGGAACCCGCCGTTGGCGGCCAGGGCCAGCCACAGGGCCCGGCGTTGCGCCATCCGGCTGATGGACTCGGTCATGGCCGCGCCATCAACCGTCCTCGTGGCCGACGTGAGCGAGGGCCACGTCGAGCAGCGTGCGCACGTGCCCGTCCCGCAGGGAGTAGTAGGCCATGCGCCCGGTCCGGCGGACGCGAACCACCCGGTGCGCCCGCAGGAGGCGTAGGGCGTGCGAGGCGGCAGACTCGCCCATCCCTGCGGCGGCCGCCAGGTCGGACACGCACAGCTCGCCGCCCTCGAGCAGGCACACGAGCAACCGGACCCGGCTGGCGTCGGCCAGCAGCGAGAAGATGTCGGCCAGCTCCTGGACGTCCTCGGGGGCGGGCGTGCGGGACTTCACCGCCGCTACCCGCTGGGGATCGACCGGGCCGAGTCTCTCGTCGATGGCGGTGGCAACTGCCCCTCGCTCGGCCACGGCCACTGTCTCGGCCACGGCCACTGTGTCGGCCACGGCCTTTCGCCGCCTTCGAGTCACGGGCACATCTGAAGTGTAGTTCAGACGATCATGGGTTCGGGCGGGCCGCGCCCGCGGGGGCGGGCGCGATCAACGTTCGCACAACTCTGGCTCCGGCCCGGGCCGCGAAAGGCCGTCCGGGTTTACCCTCGAACCGTGGTCACCGTGCTTGCGATCGACGAGTACCTGAACGAGCTGTGGGACGCCAAGGGGACCGACCTTCTCCTCACCGCCGGGTCACCACCACTGTTGCGCGTGGACGAAGAGATCCGTGCCATCGAGGGTGCACCAGTCCTGCGCCCAGCGGACGTCGAGCGCCTGGTCACCGGCACCCTCAGCAAGGCCGCGGCGGCCGAGCTCAAGGCCCGGCGCGAGGTCGACTTCTCGTTCAACTGGCAGGAGAAGGCCCGCTTCCGCGGCAACGCCTTCCACCAGCGCACGTCGGTGGCTCTCGCCCTCCGCCTGATCCCGTTCGCCATCCCGTCGTTCGAGGAGCTGGGCCTTCCCGCCGGCGTCGAACGCCTCGTCACCCAACCGAGCGGCCTCATCCTCGTGACCGGTCCGACGGGCGCGGGCAAGTCGACCACCCAGGCCAGCATGATCGACTACATCAACGAGCGGGCGGCCTGCCACATCCTCACCATCGAGGACCCCATCGAGTACCTCCACCACCACAAGCGCTCGGCGGTCAACCAGCGCGAGGTGGGCGACGACACGGAGTCGTTCGAGCGGGCCCTGCGGTCAGCCCTGCGGGAGGACCCGGACGTGCTGCTGGTAGGCGAGATGCGCGACCTGGAGAGCATCCAGACCACGCTCACCATCGCCGAGACCGGCCATCTGGTGCTGGCCACGCTCCACACCAACGACACGGCCCAGGCCATCGACCGCATCGTCGACGTCTTCCCCGGCGACCGCCGCCCCCAGATCCAGGTCCAGCTCGCCGCCTGCCTGGCCGGCGTGATCTACCAGCGCCTGCTGCCCCGTATCGGTGGCGGCCTGGTGGCGGCCTTTGAACTGATGATCGCCAACAGCGCCGTGCGCAACCTCGTGCGTGAAGGAAAGAGCAGGCAGTTGCGCAACGTGGTCTCGACCCACCAGCTCGAGGGCATGCGGACGCTGGAGGCATCGCTCAACACGTTGGTGGCCCAGGGCGTCGTCGACTACGACGTTGCGTGCGGCGCCAGCCTCTATCCCAAAGAGATCAAGCGGCCTGCCCCGCCCGCCTCGCCCGCTTCGCCCGGGCGATAGCGCTCCATGGCTCCAGGCCCGCCCCGGGGGGCGCCCCTGCCCTACTCCCTGCTGGCCGGCGTGGAACCGTGCTCGGGCGGGTGGCTGGTGGTCCCCGGCAAGCTCCACGGGGTCAACCTGTTCCCCCAGCATGCCGAGGTGCTCGCGCGCTTCATCGACGTGCTCGACTACAAGCCCGCGTTCAGCGTCATCGCCCTGCACGTGCCCGTGGGCCTGCTGTCCTCGCCGGGCCGGCCGCGGGGGTGTGACGTGGTCGCCCGCTCCCTGATGGGCTGGCCCCGGGGCGGCGCCATCGTGCCCGCGCCCACACGGGCGGCACTGGCCGAGACCAACTACGAGCGGGCACGAACAGCCAACGGGGGCACGCTGAGCGCGGCCACGTGGCTGACGATGCCCCACGTCCGGGAGGCGGCCCAGGAGCTGCAGCCCTACTGGCAACGAACGGTGTTCGAGGTCCACCCCGAGCTGGCCTTCCTGCGCCTCAACGACGATGTGGCCCTGCCGGACTCCAAGCGCACGGCCCAGGGCCTGAAGCAGCGGCGCCAGTTGCTCGAGGAGAAGGTCGAGGGCATCGGGCCCGTGCTCGACGACGTGCCCCGGGGCACACGGCCCCGCCAGCTGATCGACGCTGCCGCGGACCTGTGGACGGCCCGGCGGATCGCGGCCCGGGCCGTGGTGCGCCTGCCCGATGACCCCGAGTGGGACGACGAGGGCCTGCGCATGGAGATCCTGTACTGACACCGGCGTTGCCCGAGACATCGTCCGGCGCCAGGCGCCGCCCACTCTTGCGTGCCCGGCCGGGGCCCTCGCGCCGGGCTGCGGTCGTGGGCCAAGCCGGCACGGCCACTGGCGCGCTGCTGGGCGGACCGGCCTCGAGGGAGTGAGGCCGGCCCGCCCAGAGATGCGGTGGCCGGTCAGGTCCCGGCGCAGGCCGCGGCGATCCCAGTGTTGCTGGTCTCGGTGAACGACCCACCCACCACGTTGGGCCCGGCGATGGTGACCGTGTAGTTGCTCGCGCCCGTGCTGGCGTAGGCGAACGTGTAGTCAGTGCTGCTGGGCCACGTCTTGAGCAAGGCGCCGCTGCTGGGCGCGATGACCCCCGCCTGGGCGGCCGGGTAGGCACCGGTCTTGGTATGGACGGCTTCGATGGACAGCTCGATGGACTTGGCGTCCGTCTTGCACGAACTGGCCACTGAGTCTTTGCGCGTGGCACCCACGGCGAAGACGACGATCGAGGCGAGAATGCCGAGGATGATGACGACGATCAGGAGCTCGATGAGGGTGAACCCCTCGTCGGTCCGTTCCCTGCGGAGCTTCCGGTTCATGGTTGGTCTTCCTTTGTTGTTGGGTTGGTGATGCTGAGGCGATCAGGTGGTGTTCCAGCTCTCGACGGCAACGTCCCGGCTGGGGTTGCTGGCGATGTCGATCACCGCCGTGGCGACGATGTCCCGCTCGCCGCTGCCGGTCCCGTGGGCCGTGGACGTGACGACGATCTGGCGCTGGTTGGCGCCGGTGTCGACCGACACCACGAGGCCGCTGGCGCTGGCGCTGTTCTGGAGCTTGAGGCGAGCGGCCACCAGGCCGCCCCGCAGCTGGGCCTCGGAGGAGTTGGTGGCGCTGAAGTCGATGAAGGCGTTGGGCACGTGGACCATGCCGTGCACGACCAGGGCCGGGTTGTTGCCGTTCCCCACCTGGAGGGCGGCGTCGGTCACGCCCAGCGTGCTGGCCACCCAGGGAGCGGGTGACCCGGCCGGCACCGTCATCACGCTGATGCGCTGGGTCCCCTCGACCGCAGGGTCACCGCCCCGGCGGGAGAACAACTCGATGGCGCCGTGGGGGTTGCCGGCGGAGATGGTGGACGTCCCGCCCAGGATGAACTTGACCCCGGTACCACTGCCCGCCCCGGCAGCCGCGTCGTTGGTACAGGCCGCCGGGTTGATGGGCATGTCCGGCCCGGGCATGCCGCCCACCACGTTCTCGCTCCCGGCTGAGAGCGACGTGTTCACCAGGTAGTAGACGCCACTCACGAAGTAGGTCTCGCCGGCCAAGGCGATGGGCGTGGTGTAGGTGCCGGGGTAGAAGACCTTGCACGAGCCCACGGTGGTCGGAGCGGGCGCAGCCGGGGGAACGGCTGCGGGCAGGGTGTGGGCCACAACCGGTGCGGGCGTGCCCACGCAGTGCCAGTCGAAGCCCACCGCCGGGTTGAAGACCAGCGAGTTGGGCTGCTGGGCATCGCTTTGCGGGAGCGTGCAGCGGCCGCTGTGTTCGTACACGTCGCCGCTCTTCATGGTCACGTCCACGCTGCCGGGCAGCCGGGCCGCCCACAGGGGGCCTTCGATGGATTTGGTTCCGCCGCCCTGGGTCGTGAGGCTCTGGTCCGTGGGGTCGAGGACGATGACCGCGTAGCCGGCCACGCCGTTGGCCGAACCGCTCAGCGTGGTGCAGTGGACGGTAACGGCCTGGCCGTTGAAGACCTGGGTGGGCAGGTCGGCCGAGCTGCCCGCCTCGGGGCAGATGGTGTTGTCGCGCTTGAGGGCGGACATGGCGTACTCGACGCCCGCGTCGGCCGCGTAGACCTTGGCCTGCTGGGCCCGCACCACCAACGTGTTGGAGATGCTGGCGTTGCCCATGGTGAGGGTGGCCGACACCAGCAGCCCGATCACCAGCACGACGACGAGGACGATGACGAGGACAGCGCCCTCTTCGTCACGCTTGGCCCGGTCCACGACCCGCATCAGAAGATCCTGAAGCCGGCGCCGGGGGCCGGGTTGGTGTTGAGCTTGACCGCGGCATTGCCCGCGCCGTCCACGAGGGTGGCCGCCGGATCGAGGACGAACAGGGCGGGACCGCCCGCGCCCGCGCTGGCGCAGTCGCCCGTACAGGGCCCGCCCACGGTGACCGTGACCTGGGAGCCGGACACGCCGGCCACGCCCGGGAAGGTGAAGCTGTCCTTGTTCTTGGTGACGTAGCCGCCGGTGCCCATGTCCAGGGCCGCGCTGGTGATACCGGGAATGGCGAGCGTGTCGTTGCCGCTGGGCGGGTCGGTCTCGGTGATCGTCACCGAGGAAGGCACCCCCGTCACCGGTTCGCTGAAGGTGATCACCAGCGTGTCGCCCTGCTCCAGCTTCCCGTCCTCGTCGGTGGCGCTGACAGCCATCACCACGGGCGGGGCGGCGTCGGCCGGAGCCGTACTGGCGAACCCGGTGGCCGTGCACCCTCCCGCTGGCGCAAACGAGACCCTGAACGAACCCACAGCCGTGCTGGCCGCGCCCCCGCCCTCGGTCAACGTGAGCGTGGCGCTGGTGCCGGACACGGCGGCGGAGGACAGCGTGGCCCCCGAGGGGCCGCCCGTCACCGACCAGCCCGTGTTGCACGAGGCGCCCAGGGCGGCGGAGAAGACGGCGTTGACGTGGTCGACCTTGCCGTTGGCGTTGGTATCCGTCATGGCGAGCGTGGTCAAGGTGACGGGCGGCGGTGCCGTGGTCGTGGTGGTCGAGGACGTCGACGTGGTCGTGCTGGACGGCGTGCTGGAGCTGGTGGTGGACGACGTCACCGGTGTCCGGCGGCTGCCCGACACCGTGTACGAGAAGCCCGACACGTCGGTCAGGGTCAACGCGGTGGTGTCCGGCGACGAGCCGGCCACGGTGGCGCAACCGGCCAGGGCGAAGTGCACGGGGCAGGCAGGTGTCGGGCCGGCCAGGGGGGCTTGCAGGTTGTGGGCCACGGTGACGACCGACGGGGCCACCGAGGCGAGCACGGTGCCAGTGCAGAAGTAGCGGACCAGCCGCCACTCCGACCCGTCGTACGCCGTGCGATAGGACGCCGAGGAGTTGGTGGTGGTGCCGGCGATCGTCTGCAGCCACTGGAGGCGGAGCACGTTGGCTTCGGCGAGGTGGGCGGTGTCGTTGCAGCCGGTGATCGTGCCGCTCGCCGTGTCCACGCCCGACGGGCCCACGCTGAGCAGGTCGCTGGGGAGGTAGGACGCGAGCAGCTGGGCGTCGTGCGACTCGGCCAGCCGGCTGGTCGTGCTGTCCGCGGTGGTGAGGCCGACGAGGAAGGCGGTGCCGATCACGCCGACGATCACGACGCTGATGGCGCCCGCGATCAACAGCTCGATGAGGGTGAAGCCGGCGTCGGAACGGCGATCCACGCTGCTAGCCCCGCTTGACGAACGACAGGGACTCGACCGCCTTGCCGTCGGGGCTGGTGACCTGCACGGTGACGAGTTGGATCTTGAAGAACCCGGCCAGCGCGTCGTTGCACACGTGCGAGGGGCTGAACGATGCACCGTCCCAGTACTGGACCCCGCCGGCCGGGATGGTGATGGCGCTGTTGGCCACCCACCCGCTGGGCAGGGGTGCACTGCGGGCCGCGGCCAGGTAGACCGCGTTGGTGCTGGTGGCGCACGGCTGGTAGGCGGTACCCGACGACTTGACCTTCTCGACGGCGCTGACCACCACGGTGTTGGCGTTGGCCTGGCTGCGGTGCACGCTGGACACCACCAGCCCGATGCCCATCCCGCCGAGGATGGCGGTGACGGTGATGCCCATGAGGGCCACGGCCACGAGCACCTCGATGAGCGTGAAGCCCTCGTCGCTCGGCGCGCTCGGCGCGGTCACGTCTTCACCTGGCGGAAGATGCCGTACATGGCCGACACCAGGGCGATGGCCACGAACCCCACGACCAGGCCCATGATCAGGATCACGGCGGGTTCGAACAGGTTGGTGAAGCGCTTGATCTTGTAGTCCAGCTCACGGTCGAAGTAGACGGCCGCAGTGTGGAGCTGCTGGTCGAGGGTGCCCGTGTCCTCCCCCACCCGGAACATCTGGCGGGCGGCGGCCGGGAACAGGCCGGTGTCGGACAGCGGCACGGCCAGGCCCTCGCCCCGCAGCATGCGCTCGCGGGCGTCGGCCAGACCCTTCTTGAACACGGCGTTGTTGGTGCCGTCCCCGGTCACGGCCAAGGCCTCGGGGAGGGGGACGCCGGCCTGCACCATGGAGCTGAGGATCCGGCAGAAGCGTTCGAGGACGGCGTGGCGCACCAGGTCCCCCAGCACGGGCAGGTGCAGCACGACCACGTCCCGCACCCGCTTGCCGCGCGCCGTGCGCAGTCCGACAGCCAGGAACACGACCAGTGCGCCGGCCAGCCCGGCGAACACGAACCACCAGGTGCTGAGGAAGTCGGTGATGTTCAGGAGGATGCGGGTGGCGAGGGGCAACTGGGCGTCGAGGTTGCGGAAGAACGTCTTGAAGCGAGGCAGCACGAACACCGTGAGGATGAGCACCGTCACGATCGACATGGCGAGGACCACGCCGGGGTACACGAGGGCGGAGGTGATCCGGCGCCGGGCCTCGAGGTCGCGGTCGATGTACTCGGCCAGCTGGTCGAGAACCGTGTCCAGGTTGCCGGTCAGCTCGGCCGACCGCAGGATGCCGAGGTACGACTCGGGAAAGGCCTCGGGGTGGGCCATGGCTGCCCCGGCGAACGTGTCGCCGGCCCGCAGGGCGTCGGCCATGTCGCGCAGCGACTGCTTGAAGAGCTTGTCGGCGCTCTCCTCGGCGATGACCTCCAAAGCGTCGAGGATGGGGATGCCGGCGCGCAGGAAGACGGCGAGCTGGCGGCTGAAGTGCATGAGGTCCTTGCGGGAGACCCGCTTCTTGGTGATCTCGAACTGCAGGACGCTCTTGCGCTCCTGGAGCTCGACCGGTTCGAGCTGGCGACCGGCCAGGCTCGCCCGGGCCAAGGTCGCAGTGAGCGCTTCTTCTGTGCCACTGACCGTGGTCCCGTCTGGCGCCAGGGCGGTGAACTTGTACTTGGGCATCCGACGGACCTCCCTCGACCCTGTCCACGCCAGTGTCGATGGGACAGGTCACCTGGCCCGCAACCGCATCCCAACGTTTGCCCAACCTCCGATGTGAGCGTTCTCGGGACGCTGGCGCACGGGGGCCGTTCGTCGACGCGCCGGCAAGCGGGGGGCGGGGGGCAAGGCGCTCAAAGGC
>DASRGI010000158.1:0-6700 GCA_035651095.1 Acidimicrobiales bacterium
GAGCTGGTGGTCAACGTCCAGCGGGAGACGTCGGCCACGTTCTTCATCATCACCCACAACATCCCGTCGGTGATGCGCACGGCCGAGTACATGGGCGTGCTGTTCCGGTCCGGGCTCGTGCGCTTCGCCAGCAAGGACGACATGCGCACGAGCGACAACCCCATCATCCGCCAGTTCCTGTCGGGCCGGGCCCGGGGGCCCATCGGGATGGACGAGATGGCCGCCGAAGGCACCGCGGACGAGGAGCACCACCAGTTCGATGACGACGACGACGCCGAGATCATGACGGTATGACGTCGTCGCCCTCGCTCGCTTCGGTCCGCTCGGGCGAGCTCAGCGCTGCTCCGGCCGACCGGCCAAGCCGGACCGGCCTCCGCGCTGGAAGGCTTCTCTAGGCGTGGCTTCGACCTTCGCTTCCAAGCCGCAGGCGCTGCTGCGAGAGACGGGGAACATGTTCGCCGTCTGCCTGGAGGGGCTGCGGGCCACGCCCCGCATCTCGGAGTGGTTCGCCGAGTACATCGGCCAGTGCTGGTTCATCGCCAAGGTCACCAGCCTCCCCGTCATCCTGATCTCCATCCCATTCGGGATGGTGATCGCCCTGCACGTGGGGTCGTTCAACCGCCAGTTGGGCGCCGAGGCGGCCACGGGGGCGGCCATGGTGCTGGCCATCGTGCGGGAGGCCGCCCCGGTCGCCACGGCGCTGCTCATCGCCGGTGCCGGCGGGTCGGCCATGACCGCCGACCTCGGGTCCCGCAAGATCAGGGACGAGATCTCGGCCATGGAGGTCATGGCCGTCAACCCCGTGCACCGGCTGGTGACGCCGCGGCTGTGGGCCGCCAGCACGGTGAGCCTGGCCCTGGTCTCGCTGGTGAGCGTGGCCGGGCTGGCGGGCGGCTTCGTGTTCAACGTCCTCGTGCAGGGCACCACGGCCGGCGCCTACTTCTCCGGCTTCACCGCGCTCGTCCAGCTGCCCGACCTGTTCTCCGCCCTGTTCAAAGCGTGGGTGTTCGGGTTCATCGCCGCCATGGTCGCCTGCTACAAGGGCCTGTACGCCAAGGGCGGCCCCAAGGGCGTGGGGGACGCCGTGAACCAGGCGGTGGTCGTCACCTTCATCCTCATCTTCTTCGCCAACTTCATCATGACGACGCTGTACTTCGCCCTCGTCCCCCAGAAGTTCTGAATGGCCTTCGCACGCACTCCCACCCATTCTCGTAACGCCCAGGCCGCCATAGTGGGCGCCAGCGTTACGAGAACGCCCGGGAGGGGGGCGTAATGGCGGTCGGCCTTGCGGCGGTGGGACGGCGGGGCCGCGGCGTGGTCGTGGGTGTGGGCAACGCCCTGGAGGAAGTCGGCCGCCAGATCTCGTTCTACGTCCGCATCCTGCTCGACACCCCCAAGATCTTTCTCCGGGGCTACACGTCCATGCTGTTCGCCTTGGTGTCCGACATCACCATCGGCGCCGGGGCGCTGATCGTGGGCGGCGGCATGGTGTTCGTCATCTTCTCGATGTCGTTCTTCACCGGCACCGAGGTCGGCCTCCAGGGGTTCAAGGGCCTGCAGCAGATCGGCGCCGAGGCCTTCACCGGGCTGGTGGGCAGCTTCGCCAACACCCGGGAGGTGACGCCGCTCATCGCCGGCGTGGCCTTCGCCGCCCAGGTGGGCGCCGGCTTCACCGCCGAGTTGGGCGCCATGCGCATCTCGGACGAGATCGACGCTCTCGAGGTCATGTCCGTCCCCACCTTCGTGTACCTGGTCTGCACCCGGGTGGTGGCGGCCGTCCTCTGCATCATCCCGCTCTACCTGTTCTCGCTCTACGCCAGCTTCCTGGCCACCGAGCTGGTGGTCACCAAGTTCTTCGGGCTGTCACCGGGCGTGTACCACCACTACTTCCGGCTGTACCTGCCGCCCATCGACGTCCTCTACTCCACGGCTAAGGCGGTCGTGTTCGCGGTCGCGGTGTCGCTCATCCACTGCTACTACGGCTACTACGCGTCGGGCGGTCCCGCCGGGGTGGGCGTGGCCGTGGGCCGGGCCATCCGCCTGAGCATCGTGACCGTCGTGCTCCTGAACCTGTTCATGTCCCTTCTCTTCTGGGGAGGCGGGAACACGGTGAAGATCGCGGGGTGACAGACGCGAGTGAGTGAGCGGACCACACACATCCTCGCGGGCCTCATCGCGCTGATCGCGATCGTGGGCAGCGTGTACGCGGGCGTGAAGATCCGCGCCGCCGGCGCCCTACGCCCCGTGTACCACGTGAACGCCTCGTTCAGCGCCGCCGGGCAGGGGCTCCAGTCCCAGTCCGACGTGAAGATCCACGGGGTCAACATCGGGCACGTGCGCAACGTCCGCCTGCGCGACGGCCGGGCCCTCGTGCGCATGGACATCGACACGGGCCAGCACATCCCGCTCGACGCCAAGGCCACCATCCGTCCCAAGACGCTGTTCGGCGAGAAGTTCGTGGACATCGACCCAGGGGCCAAGGAGACGAGCGGTCCCTTCCTCGGCAACAACGGCGTGATCAAGGAGACGGTGGGCGGGTTCGAGCTCGAGCGGATCCTGAGCGAGCTCTATCCCATCCTTCAGTCGGTGAAGCCCGAGGAGCTGAACACCGTGTTGCACACGCTGGCCGGGGCGGGGGAGGGCGAGGGCCCGGCCATCAACCGCCAGCTCGCCAACTTCTCGACGCTGGCCGATCTCCAGGCCCGCCACGACGCCGACACGGCCCAGTTCCTCGACGACCTCGCCCTCCTGTCCGACACGCTGGCCAACCGGGCCGACGATCTGGTGCAGGCGGCCAAGGACCTGAACGTGGCCCTGCCCCCGCTCAACCAGCGGGGCGACAACGTCACCACCACCCTCGATCAGCTCACCCGCCTCTCCACCGACCTGGCCGACCTGTTCAACGCCAACCATGACTTCTTCGCCAAGGTCGCCACCGAAGGGGGCAAGCCCGTGCAGGTGCTGTACGACCGGCGCCCCCAGATCGGGCCCCTCCTCCGGGGCCTGCGGGAGTTCTTCCAGGTGCTCGCCGAGGTCACCAACCACATCCCCAAGGGGGACGGGACCCAGTACGCGGCGGTGAAGTTCATCATCGGCGAGGAATGCCCCCAAGCCCGGGTGAACTGCGGCTCCAACCAAGGCACGACGGACACGGCGCCCACGGCGGCCAAGGCCAAGACGGCCGCGGCCAAGGCCAAGACCCCGGTCGTGCCCCGGAGCCCGGCCGGCCTCACCAACCCGCTCGGCTTCGTGACACCCACCGCCCTGCCCGCGCCGGCATCGGGCATGCAGGGCGTCGACCAGTTGGTCCGGAGCCTCATCCCATGAAGGGCACCGTCGTCAAGCTGGCCGCCTTCATGGTGGTGTGCCTGGTGTTCACCGCCTACCTGGCCTTCACCATCGGGAACATCCACCCCTTTCGAGGCACCTACTCCCTGAGCGCCACCTTCGACGACGTCACCGGCCTGCTCCCCAACGACAACGTGAAGGTGGCGGGCGTGGTGGTGGGCAAGGTGGGCCGCATCAAGGTCGTCAAGGGCCGGGCCCAGGTGACCTTCAGCGTGCGCAAGGGCCTCGCCCTCCCGGCCGACACCGAAGCCGCCATTCGCTGGCGCAACCTGCTGGGCCAGCGCTACGTCTACCTCTACCCGGGTACGGCCTCCACCGTCCTGCAGGCCCACGACCGCATCGCCAAGACCCGCGCCGTGGTCGACCTGGGCGAGCTGTTCAACCGCCTCGGTCCCATCGTGCAGGCCATCGACCCGGCCAAGGTGAACACCTTCCTCGACGCCGTGGTGGGCGCCCTCGACGGCAACGAGGCCAAGCTGCGCGGCGCCATCGACGACCTGGCCACCCTCACCCAGGGACTGGCCCAACGGGACGACGCCATCCAGCGCATGATCGGCAACCTCAACACGGTGGCCGACACGGTGAACAGCCGGGACCAGCAGATCAAGACCGTGCTCGACAACCTCGTCCTCATCGCCCAGACGTTCAGCCAGAACACCGCCGTGCTGGAGCGCGCCGTGGCCAACGTGGGCGACGTGTCGGACAACATCACCTTCCTCTTGTCCCGCAACCGCGAGCAGGTGGACAGCCTCATCGCCAACCTGGTCACCCTCACCAACCTGGTGCATTCCAAGCTGCCGGTGGCCGACGACCTGTTGTCCAAGCTCACGGAGGGGGCCAAGCGCTTGTTCACGGCCAGCCGCTACGGCGATTGGCTCAACCAGATCATCCCGTGTGGTCGCATCGGGTACCCGGCCTCCCAGAGCGTGAGCAACTGCCCGGACATCGGCACCTTCCCGGGGGCACCGCAGAACGGGGCGCCGGCCCCGCCCGCGGCGGCGGCTGCGCACGCCACGAGCGGCACCGCGGCCGTCAGGTCCCTCATGGCGGTGGCGTCGCCATGAAGTCGTTCCGGGACATGAACCCGTTCCTCATCGGCCTCGTGTCGGTGACGGTGATCGCGGTGGCCACGGCCGCCGCCTTCCTCGTGGGCATCGACCACATCCTCGAGCGCGCCTACCCGGTGCGAGCCGTGTTCAGCGACGCCGCCGGCATCCGGGTGGGCGACGACGTGCGCGTGGCGGGCGTGAAGTCGGGCCGGGTCACCAAGGTCGTCGCCGACCGCCGGGCCGGCAACGTCGTGGTCGACATGGTGGTGAACGACGGCGTGCAGCTGGGGCCGGACACGCACGCCGAGATCGCCCTCCAGACCTTGCTGGGGACCAAGTTCGTGCGCCTGTCCGGCACGGTGGTGCAGCCCTACCTGCGTTCGGGTGCCGTCATCCCCCGGGAGCGCACCAAGACGCCGTTCGACGTGTTCGAGCTGACCAAGATCGGCACCCGGACCGTCGAGGAGACGGACACGGCCAAGCTCAACCAGTTCATCAAGCAGCTGGCCGACATCACCGAAGGCAAGCAGCAGTCGATCGGCCAGCTCCTCGACGGCATCACCCAGGTGTCCCAGGCCCTCCACGAGCGGGACCAGCAGCTGCGCGACCTGTTCGACAAGACCGACCAGCTGTCCGGCGTCCTGGCCAGCAAGGACCAGACGCTGGTGTCGCTGATCGACCAGAGCCAGGGCATCCTCCAGTTCCTCCAGACCCGCCGAGCCCAGATCTCCGACTCCCTGGGCAAGGGGGCGGCGGCGGTGGACGAGCTGTCGCGCCTCATCGACACCAACAAGGCGAACATCGACGCCATCCTGGCCGACCTGCACCCCACGCTCGACGTTGTGGCCCGCCACCAGACCGACATCAACAACGCCCTGGCCTTCCTGGGCCCGGGGACGCTGGGCCTGGCCAAGGCCACGTCGCACGGGCCCTGGCAGGACATCTACGTGCGCGACCTGGGCCCCAGCCTGGTGTGCCTCATCTCCAACAACAACCCGCTCCCGCACACGCCGGTGCCCGGATGCTGAAACGTGCTCTGGCCGTGATCCTGCTGGTGGCGCTGGCGCTCGCCGCCCTGCCCGCCTGCAGCAGCGGGGGAGGGGGCGGGTACGCGCTCACCGCCTACTTCGACAAGACGGTCTCGCTGTACCCCAAGTCCCGGGTGAAGATCCTGGGGCTGTCGTCGGGGCGGATCGACTCGGTCGACGTGGTCGGCACCCAGGTGCGCGTGCGCATGACCATCGACAAGGACGTGCCCCTTCCCGCTGACGTGCAGGCCACCATCGTCCCCCTGTCGCTCATCGGCGAGCGCTACGTCCAGCTGTTCCCGGCGTGGACGGTGGGCGAGCCCCAGCTCCCGCCCGGCTCGGTGATCCCCATCGAGCGCACGTCCATCCCGGTGGAGCCCGACCAGGCCCTGGCCGCCCTCAAGAAGTTCCTCGACGCCCTCGACCCCAACGCCACGGGTCGGCTGGTGCACAACCTCGCGCAGGACCTCCAGGGCAATGGCACCAAGCTCAACGATGCCCTGGCCGGGCTGGCCAACCTCGCCAACACGCTGGCCGACAAGGACCAGCAGATCGTCGGCCTGGTGCAGCACTTCGACCAGTTCACCGCCACCTTGCGCACCCGCGAGGGCCAGCTGGGCAAGGTGATGGACCAGTTCGCAGCGGCGACCAAGCTGCTGTCCGACGAGCGCCAGACCATCGAGCGTCTCATCAAGGGACTGGCCAGCGTGTCGAGCGACGGGCTCGACCTGGTGGGCAAGCACGCACCCCAACTGAACACCGACATCGAGACCCTCACCCACACGCTCGAGATCGTCAACGCCAACCTGGACAGCGTCCGCCAGTTCCTCACGGCCACGCCCCTGACCGTCGCCGGCCAGAACCTGGACGGCAAGCAGGGCCTGGCCGCGGCCTACGACCCGACCTTCCACCACCTCGACCTGCGGAACCAGACCACGCCCACGCTGGCCCTGCTGCTCAACGCCATCGGGATCCCGTCCAACGGCGTGTGCATCCCCATCGACGTGACCTGCCCGCCGGACACGCCGCCCCTTCCCATCGCCCCGCCCGGTGCGCTCTCCGCCCCTCGATCCGGCAGGAGTGCTTCACCCCCGCAAGCGGTGCTGTCGAATGGACCGGCGGTGACGACCACGACGACCACCACGCCGGTCGACACCATCGTCGGGTTCCTGGGCAACAGCGACGCCGGCACCCGGCCCGAGACCGTGTACCAATCCAAGGTCAACCCGCCGGCAGTGAAGTCGAGCCCGTTCGACTGGGTGCGCCGGGCCGCTC
>DASRGI010000159.1:0-11797 GCA_035651095.1 Acidimicrobiales bacterium
CACCCGCCAACCCACGTCCATGCGGAAGGTCATGAGCCGGTTGACCAGGTCGTAGCGCGGCGCGATGGCGTCGAACATGGCCCGCACGGCTCGCACCTTCTCGTCGCCCTGGGGCAGCGCTGGTTTCACGGTGCTCATTGCGACGCCTCCCGGACGGCCTCCAGCTCGGCGGCCACCCCGACCTTCTCGATGTGGTCCTGGGCGACGGCCAGCAGCGTGCGGGTGAAGTGGTGCGACACCAGGGCGGCGGTGGCCGGCAGCAGGCGCCGGAACGCGGCCACCAACCGGGCGGCCGCCTCCTCGTCGGGCAAGCCGGACGCCCGCAACGGCTGGCGCACGAAGGCGTCGAACAGCCCGACGGCCTGGTCGGCCACCAGCAGCATGGCTTCGTGGTGGCGCTGGGCCAGGGCCAGGACCTCGGGCAGGGGCAGGCCTTCCTCCAGCAGGGCCAGGCCGGCCTTGGCCACGGCCACGTCGGCGTTGGTGTAGCCGCCCCGGGTGTCGGGCGTGAGGAGGCCCTCGCGCTCCACGGCCTGCAGGAGGGGGAGGGGGATGCCGCTGCGCTCGGCCACGTCCTCCAGGGTGAGCAGCTCGTCGGCCGGAGCCGGGGCCAACGCCGTCACCAGGGCCTCGTCGGCCGCGTCCAACTCGCCCGTGAGCAGGCGGCGGATGGTGGCCAGGGTGAGGCCCTTGGCCTGCAGGGCCCGGATCCGATCGAGTCGGGATCGGTGCTCGTCCGTGTACCAACCCACCCGCCCGTCTCGGCGGGGCGGGGGCAGCAGGCCGCGCGACTGGTAGAAACGCACGGTGTCGACGGACAGCCCCGCCACCGACGCCAGCTGCTCCACCCGGTACTCCACGCTCGCATTGTACGAGCGATCGCTCCAAAGGTCGCCATCGCAGTGAAGGCCAGGCCATGAAGGACGGCAAGGGCCTGCGCCTGCTGTCGTTCCGCTACGCCTTCCGGGGCGTGGGTTGGATGGTGCGCAACGAGCCGAACATGCGCTTCCACCTGGTCGCGGCCACGGGCGTGCTGATCGCGGCGGCCGCCTTCCGCCTCCCCGTCGAGCAGTGGGCCGCCCTCATCTTCGCCATCGTCCTGGTGCTCCTGGGCGAGACGCTCAACACCGCCATCGAAGCCGTGCTCGACCTCGTCCAGCCCGACCACCACGAGCTGGTCGGCGTGGTCAAGGACCTGGCCGCCGGGGCCGTGCTGGTGGCGTCGGTGGGGGCGACGGCCATCGCCGCCATCGTGTTCGTCCCCCGCTTCGTCGACCTCGTGCGCTGAGCCGGCCGGCCCCCGCTACCAGGACGGGAGCGACTGCAGGAACTCGACCATGGCGGTGTTGACGGCGTCGGGCTGCTCCTGCTGGGTCCAGTGCCCGCAGTCCTGGACCAGCACCTTGCGCACGTTCGGGACCCGCGCTTCCATGCCCTCGGCCGATGCGGGGGTGAGCACGGGATCGTGCTCGGCCATGATCATCAGCGCGGGGGCGTCGATGACCTCGGCCAGGTCGGCCTGGGCCGCCCAGTTGCGGTCCATGTTCCGGTAGTACTCGATGGGCGGGGTGACGGCGCCGAGGGGCAGGAACTGCTCGACGTAGTGGTCGATCACGTCGTCGGTGAAGACCTCGGTGCGGTGGGCGGCCGGGCCCCGGAACACCGCTTGCAGCCAGGCCCGCACGTCGTTGCCGAGGAACCACTCGGCCGGTCCCCGCTCCTGGAACTGCACGATGTAGTTGGGGGTTTCGAAGATCTTGCGCATGAGCTGCACGGGCGGCTCCGGCGACCGGGGGAAGTCGGGCGTGTTGACGCCGATGACGCCGGCTGTGAGTTCGGGGTAGCGCCGGGCGAAGGGCCACGCCAGCAGCCCTCCCCAGTCGTGCCCGGCCACCACCGCTCGGGACGCGCCCAGCTCCTCGACCAGCCCGGCGATGCACTGGTTGACCCAGTGCTCGTCGTAGATCGTGTCGGGCTTGTCGCTGCGGCCGTACCCGGGCAGGTCGACGGCCACGACGCGGAAGCCGGCCTCGGCCAGGACGGGAATCTGGTGGCGCCACGACCACCAGAACTCGGGCCAACCGTGGAGGAGCACGACGAGCGGGCCCCGGCCCGCGTCCATGCCGAAGAGCCGCATGCGGTTGGTGGTGATGAACCGTTCCTTCATGTGGTGCAGAACCTACGCGCGCTGACCACTTCGGTGTAGCGTCCCGGCCCGACAGAGAGGGCGGTCCATGCGCGGTCGACTGTTGCGGTTCGTTCTGCCCGTTGCCCTGCTGGTATCGGGCGCGCCTGCCGTCGCCGCCGGCCCAGCTGCGGCAGGCACCCCGACGTGCTCCGTCTCCATCAACGACGTCACCGCGGCTGAAGGCAACGCCGGCTCCACCGACTTCACGTTCACCATCACCCAGACGGGCGCGGCCACCCTCACCACCGTCAACTGGGCCACGGCCGACGGCACGGCCACCGCCCCGTCCGACTACCAGCCGGCCTCCGGCAGCGTGAGCCTGGGCGGCGAGAGTGGCCGGTCCCACGACGTCACCGTGGTGGTGAACGGCGACACCACCGTCGAGCCCGACGAGACGTTCGTCGTGAACCTCACCCAGCCCGAGGCGATCTGTGCCCTTGCCGACAACCAGGGCACGGGCACCATCACCAACGACGACGCTGCGCCTCACGAGACCCAGGTACCCCGGGGCTACCGGCTGGCCGGGCTCGATGGTGGCGTGTTCGCCTTCGCCCAGTCGTCGTACACGGGGAGCGCCAACACGCTGCCCCTCAAGGCCCCGGTGGTCGACATCGACGAGACGCCCGACCGCAGCGGCTACTGGGAGGCGGGGCTCGACGGCGGCGTGTTCGCCTTCAATGCCCCCTTCTTCGGCAGCCTGGGTGACACGCCGATCGACGCGCCCATCCTCGGCATCGCGGCCCGGCCCCAGGGCGACGGCTACTGGCTGGTGGCCCTCGACGGCGGCGTGTTCGCCTTCGGCAACGCCAAGTCGTTCGGTTCCATGAAGGGCAAGCCCCTCGACGCTCCCATCGTCGCCATGGTGGCCACGCCCGACGGCGGTGGGTACTGGCTCCTCGGGGCCGACGGCGGTGTGTTCGCCTTCGGCAACGCCGGCTTCTTCGGCTCGGCCAGAGGCACCCAGGCCGACGACCTGGGCGTCACCGGGATCGCCCGCACGGCCACGGGCAGCGGCTACTGGCTCACGAACCTCGACGGTGAGGTGACGACGTTCGGCGACGCCGTGTCGCATGGCCAGATCGTCGACCCGTCGAAGCTCGAGGGCCCGATCATCGACATGCGGGCCACGGCCAGCGGCCAGGGGTACTGGTTGGCCGGCTCGGACGGCGGCGTGTTCGCCTACGGCGACGCCCCCTTCGCCGGATCGCTGGCCGACGCCGATCTCGAGGCGCCCATCGTGGCCATCGCGGGCGCCGGTTAGCTCGTTGTTGTCAATCGGATACGACGATCGGAGACAAGCAATGAAGGGCTGGACCATCCGACGTGTGGCCGTCGTGCTGGCGACGGTGCTGGCCGTCCCCTTGACCCTGGCCCGCCCGGCTGCGGCCGGCGTGACCGCAACGGGAACGGTTTCGATCGACGACGTATCCCAGACCGAAGGGGACTCGGGGACGACCACGTTCACCTTCACGGTGAGCCGCACCGGCGACTTCCACGCCGACAGCGTGGGATGGACCACCACGGACGGAACGGCCACGGCCGCCGACGGCGACTACGTGCCCGACAGCGGCACGTTGAACTTCGGCGAGGGCCAGTCCACGCCCCTCACCATCAGCATCACGGTCAACGGTGACGTGAAGTTCGAGCCGGACGAGGAGTTCTTCGTCGACCTCACCCCGGGCACCGAGCCCATCACCAAGAACCGGGGCACGGGCACGATCCAGAACGACGACCCGCAGCCGACCCTCAGCGTCAACGACGTGACCATGTCCGAGGGCAACTTCGGCACGACCATGGCGACGTTCACCATCACCCGCTCGGAGACGTCGTGGCCGGCGACCGTCGGCTACGCCACCTCCGACGGCACGGCCACTGCCGGCTCTGACTATGTGGCCACGTCGGGTACGGCGACCTTCGCTCCGGCCGCCACCACGGTGACCGTGTCCGTCCCCGTGAACGGTGACATCCAGGTCGAGCCGGACGAGACCTTCTTCCTCGACCTCTCGTCCCCCGCCTCGCCCTACGCCATCGCCCGGGCCCAGGGCCAGGCCACCCTCCTGAACGACGACGTGTTCAAGCCGTCGGGGTACCGGCTCGCGGGGCTGGACGGCGCCGTGTTCGCGTACGGCGACGGTCCGTACCTGGGAGGCGCCAATACCATTCCGCCCGACTTCCCGGTCGTCGACATGGACGAGACGCCCGACCGCGGCGGGTACTGGCAGGCCGGCCTCGACGGTGGCGTCTTCGCCTTCGGCCGGGCCGGGTACTTCGGAAGCATGGGCGGCACCAACCTCCAGGCGCCGGTGCTGGGCATCGCCGCCCGACCCCAGGGCGACGGGTACTGGCTGGTGGGCATGGACGGCGGCGTGTTCGCCTTCGGCCAGGCCCGCTTCCTCGGGTCCATGATCGGCCGGAACCTCAACGCCCCCATCGTGGGGATCGTGGCGACGCCCACCGGAGCGGGGTACTGGCTGTTCAGCGCCGACGGCGGCGTGTTCTCGTTCGGCGACGCCGGCTTCTTCGGCTCGGCCGCCGGCTCGCCCGCCGGCGACGGCGTGTCGGGGATGGCCCGCACCGCCGACGGCAAGGGGTACTGGCTCACCACCGTGGACGGCACGGTCACCGCCTTCGGCAACGCCGTGAAGTTCGGCCAGGTCACCAACCCGGACGCCCTCCAGGGCGACATCGTGGACATCCGGGCCACCGTCACCGGCCAGGGGTACTGGCTGGCCGGGGCCGACGGCGGCGTGTTCGCCTTCGGGGACGCTCCCTTCCTGGGATCGGCCGCCGGCCTGGACCTCGACGCTCCCGTCATCGCCATCACCGGCGCCCGTTAGGAACCGCCGGCCGGCCCGAGGCAGTCTGGGCCCATGAACGTTCGTGGCGCCCGGGTCCTGCTGCTCGTCGTCGGTGTGGCCGTGGTGTCGTTGGCCGCCGCGTGCACGTCGTCCGAGAAGCGGGCGGACGTCCCGGCCGACGGCGCCGCGGCCATGATCAAGGTGTACGGCCCGCAGTTGCAGGCGCTGGGTTGGACGGTCCAGCGCTCCGAGGTCCAGCACAACGACGTGCCCGGCGTGGCGGCGCCGGGCAAGCGTCACCTGGCCGTCTACGTGCGGCCCGTGGGCAAGAAGACACCCGCGGAGTACATCGACGGCCTGGCCACGGTGAGCCGCGTGTTCCTCCCCGACGTGTTCAGCCGCTGGCCCGGCCTCGAGTCCTTCGACGTGTGCGAGGAGCCCTCGGTCGAAGACGACCCGGCGGACGAGCCCAAGCCCGTGACCCAGATCCTCGTCACCCGCAAGCAGGCGGCGACGGTGGACTGGCCCAACGCTCGCCCGGTCGATGTCGTCAAGGCGGGGACGGGCCACCCCAACACCATCGTCCTGTACGCCTCGCCCGAACTGAGCAGCACGCGGGAGTGGTCGCGGGCGATCGCCGAGGCCGCCTCGTAGAACCCGTACCCCTAGCATTCGGCCATGGCCATCGACTTCAGCTTCCCGCCCGCGATCGACGACGTGCGCGCCCGCGTCAAGGACTTCATGGAGAACGAGGTCGATCCCGTCCAGGCCAAGGTGCACGAGGGCGGCGGGGATCGCAAGGAGTGGATCGAGGCCATCGTGGCGTTGCGCCAGAAGGCCAAGGAGTGGGAGCTGTGGCTGCCCCACATGCCCAAGGAGTGGGGCGGCATGGGGCTGGGACCGGTGGCCATGGCCGCCGTGTCCGCCGAGGCCGGGCGCCACGGCATCGGCCCGTTCGTCCTCAACTGCCAGGCCCCGGACGAGGGCAACATGCACACCCTGCTCCACTGGGCCACGGACGAGCAGAAGGAGAAGTACCTCCGCCCGCTGTGCGAGGGCGTCACCCGCAGCTGCTTCGCCATGACCGAGCCCGAGGTCGCCGGCTCCGACCCCACGCTCATCCAGACCCGTGCCTACCAGGACGGCGACGAGTGGGTCATCAACGGGCACAAGTGGTTCATCAGCGGGGCTCGGGGCGCGGCCTTCGCCATCCTCATCGCCCGTACCGAGGACGACCCGGACATCCCCCAGGCGGCCAACAGCGCCTTCATCGTGGAGACGGACACGCCTGGGTGGGACATCGTGCGTGACGTGGAGACCATGTCCGGGTCCCACAACCACTGTGAGATCCGCATCACCGACCTGCGCGTGCACAAGGACCAGATGCTCGGTGAGCGGGGTCAGGGTCACCTGCTCGGGCAGGCCCGCCTGGGGCCGGCCCGGCTGGCCCACTGCATGCGCTGGATCGGCCAGGCCGAGGCCGCCCTGGAGATGATGATCGACCGGGCCCTGGGCCGGTACGCCCACGGCTCGTACCTGGCCGAGAAGCAGGGCATCCAGTGGATGATCGCCGACTCCACCATGGAGCTGTACCAGTGCAAGCTCATGGTGCTGCACGCCGCCTACCGGATCGAGAACGACCTGCCCTTCAAGATCGAGGTGTCGATGGCCAAGCACTTCGTGGCCAACAGCCTGTGGCGCATCGTCGACCGGGCCATCCAGGTGCACGGGGCCCTCGGGTACTCGACGGACACGCCCCTGGCCGACATGTTGAAGCAGGCCCGTTGGAGCCGGTTTGCCGACGGCGCCGACGAGGTCCACCAGATGACGATCGCCCGCAACGCCATCGCGTCGTGGAAGGACCACGGCAACGTCAAGGCGGCCACCGGTTCGCTGCCGCTGTAGGGCGGCCCTGCTGGTGGCGGTGGTGGCGACCGCCTGCACGCGCGCGCCGGTCGCAACCGCGCCCGCACCGGCGCCGACCACCACGGCGAGCACCACGAGCACGACGACGACCGGCGTCACCACCACGGCGCCGGCCCCGGCGGCCGTCACCATCGCCTACCGCCTGGAGAACCATGCGGGCCTTGCCGGGTTCGAGGCCGTCGTGGACGAGACGCTGCACGACGCCCGCGGGTGGGGGCGAGCAGGGTTCCGGTTCGTGCGCGACGACTCGGCCGGCGCGCCCTACCGAATCGTGCTGGGCGAGCCCGACGAGGTCCAGGCCCTGTGCCGCCCCTACGACGTGTTCCGCACGTACTCGTGCCAGCTGGGACCGGTCGTGGCCCTCAACGCCGAGCGCTGGCGCCACGCCACCCCGCAGTGGACGGGCGACCTCGACGCCTACCGGCGCATGCTCGTCGACCACGAGGTCGGCCACCTGCTGGGCCTGAAGCACCCGCCCGATCCGTGCCCGGTGCGCGGCCACCCCGCCCGCGTCATGGCCCAGCAGAGCACCGAGTTGCGCGGGTGCGTGCCCAACCCGTGGCCCCTCACCGACGAGGTGGCCCGAGCCGCCCGCCACGACCTCCCCCTGGCCCCCGGTTACGAACGCCCCTGACCTCACCCACCCCCCAACCCCGAGAACGGTCCGAGGGGGGAGGGGGGTAGGGTCCCCGGCATGGGACTTCGCTTCGGTGTGTTCGCCCTCCAGGGCTGGAAGATGGACCTCGCTCCCATCGACGGCGCCGCCCAGAAGTGGGAGAAGGTCGTGGAGATGGCCCAGCGGGCCGAGGAGCTGGAGTTCGATTCCCTCTGGTTCTACGACCACTTCCACAACGTGCCCAGACCCGCCCACGAAGCGGTGTTCGAGTGCTGGACCACGCTGACCGCGCTGTCGCAGCGCACGTCGCGCATCCGGCTGGGCCAGATGGTGGGCTGCAACTCGTACCGGCAGCCTTCGCTGCTGGCCAAGATCACGTCCAACATCGACGTCATCAGCGGCGGCCGCCTGGAGTGGGGCATCGGCGCCGGTTGGTACGAGAACGAGTACCAGGGCTATGGCTACGACTTCCCCGAGGCCAAGGTCCGCATCGGGATGATGAAGGAAGCGGTGGAGATCGTGCGGTCCATGTGGACCGAGCCGGAGACCACCTATGACGGCCGCTACTACCGCCTCGATCAGGCCCAGTGCGATCCCAAGCCCTTGCAGCAGCCGCGCCCGCCCATCCTCATCGGCGGTGGGGGCGAGCAGCTCACCCTGCGGGTGGTGGCCCGCCTGGCCGACCGCTCCAACTTCGGCGGCAACCCCGAGCAGTGGGCCCACAAGGCCGAGGTGCTCAAGGACCACTGCAACGACGTGGGACGGGACTACGACGAGATCGAGAAGACGTGGTCGCCGGAGGTCTTCATCCGGGAGACGGAGGCCGAGGTCCGAGCGGCCGGGTCCCGCTCCCTCTGGAAGGAGCCCTTCGACAGCTGGGCGGCGGGCAACTTGGTAGGGACGCCCGAGCAGGTGGCGGCCAAGATCAAGCAGTACGCGGACATGGGGTGCCGCACCTTCGCCCCCTGGTGCTCCGATTACCCGTCCGACGAGACCATGACCCTCTTCGCGGGCGTGGCGAAGCAACTGCGTTGAGCCGTATGGTCAGCGCATGACCACCACCATCGACGGCATCGACGGGCTCAAGGCCAAGGTCGGCGAGCACCTGGGCTACAGCGACTGGCTGGAGATCACCCAGGACCAGGTGAACCAGTTCGCCGAGGCCACGGGCGACCACCAGTGGATCCACGTCGACCCCGAGCGGGCCAAGAAGGAGAGCCCCTTCGGCGGCCCCATCGCCCACGGCTACCTCACCATCTCGCTGGCGCCCCGGCTGCTGCCCGAGGTCGTGCGCGTCGACGGCATCGCCATGGGCGTGAACTACGGCATCAACAAGCTGCGCTTCCCGTCGCCCGTGCCCGTGGGGTCGAAGCTCCGGGTCGGTGCCACCCTGGCGGGCGTGGACGACATCGCCGGCGGCGCCCAGGTCACCATGGACCTCACCTTCGAGGTCGAGGGCCAGGACAAGCCCGCCTGCGTGGCCCAGGTGCTGTACCGCTACTACGTCTGATCGCCGGCGGGGAACCGCCGCCCGCCCGCCGGTCGTCCAAGCGGCATGACAGTGCGCGCGCTGGTGGGAGTTGCGGTCATGGCGTTGTTGGTGGCGGCGTGTGGACAGGGCGGCGGGTCCAAGCCGGCGCCGCCGGGCCAGGCGGGCGGCGGCGCCACTCCCAGCACCGTGTCGCAGGCCGAGCTCGCCCTCGGCCTCCGGCTGTACCAGGCTGAAGCGGCGGCGCAGGCGGGCAAGAACGTCATGCTCAGCCCCCACGGCGTGCACGCCGTGCTGGCCATGCTGCTGGCCGGGGCCAAGGGCAGCACAGAGTCCGAGCTGCGCGACCTCCTGCACGTCACCGGCACGAGCACCGGCGACCAGCGGGTGCGTGACCTGGCCGGGCTCGAGGGCACCCTGCGGTCCCGTCAAGGCGTCGAGCTGGGCAACAGCCTGTGGGCCGACAACCAGTTCCGCATGGCGCCGGCCTACGAGCAACTGCTCGCCGGCAAGGACGGGCTGGGCGCGGCCGCCAAGCGGGTCGACTTCGCCGGCGCCCCCGACCAGGCCCGCGACGCCATCAACGCCCGCATCGCCCAGCAGACGCACGACCACATCCCCCGGATGCTCACCGACCCGCTGGACCCGATGACCAAGCTGGTGCTGGTCAGCACCGCCTACCTCGACGTGCACTGGGCCGACCGCTTCGACCCGGCCAGCACCCAGCCGCGGCCGTTCACCACCGCGGCGGGTACGACGGTCGACGCCCCCACCATGTCGCACGCGGGCCAGTACGCCACCGCCGGCGATCCCAACGGGGACTGGACGGCCGTCGCCCTGCCCTACGAGGGCGACCAGTTGCGCATGGTCGTGGTCGTGCCCAAGGACGTGGCCGCCTTCGAGGCCCGACTCACGCCGGCCGTGCTCGACCAGGTGCGGGCCGGGCTGGGCCGCCCCCACCACCTCAGCCTGTCGATGCCCAAGTTCAGCTTCCGGACCAAGGCCCGGCTGAACGGGTCTCTGTCCAAGCTCGGCGCGCCCACCATGTTCGACCCGCAGCGGGCCGACCTCAGCGGCATCACCGGTCCCGGCGGGCCGCCGCTGGTCGTGTCGTTCGTCGACCACCAGACCTGGTTGCAGGTCGACGAAGCCGGTACCAAGGCGGCCGCGGCCACGGCCGGGGGTGTGGCGGCCACGTCGATCGCGGTGTTCTCCGTGAACCGCCCCTTCCTGTTCTTCATCGAGGACCAGCCCACGGGCACCGTGCTCTTCCTGGGCCGGGTGCTGGACCCCACTGCCGCCTGAGCGGGCGGTATGGGTGGTTTGGTCCTGGTGGGCATCGCCGCCATGCCCGACGGCAACGGCTACTGGCTGGTGGCGTCGGACGGCGGCATCTTCGCCTTCGGCTCGGCGGCCCAGCACTACTACGGCTCCATGGGCGGGAAGAAGCTGAACGCTCCGATGACGGGTATCGCCGTCACCGGCTAGCACCCACCACTGCGCTTTGGCCGCGCTTCGTCCGGTATCCCGGACGGGGCGCGGCCAAAGTCGTTTCTGGGGCCGTTTTTCTGGGGCCGTCTTCAGCGGGCGGGGAAGTCGCCGGTGGCGGCGCGCAGGTGGCGCAGCACATCGGTGAGCGATGCCAGCTGGTCCTCGCCCAGGGCGGGCAGGCCGAAGTCGACCGCCTCCACCGCGGCGGTGGCCCGCAGCGCCAGCCGCCGCCCTTTGGCCGTGATCTGGGCCAGGGTGGCGCGCCGGTCGGTGGGGTGGGGAACCCGCTCGACGAGCCCGTCCGCCTCCAGGCGGTCGATGGTGTTGGTGACGCTGGTCGGGTGCACCATGAGGCGCTCGCCCATCTTCCCCAGCGGGAGCGACCCCGTGCGGGTGAACGAGAGCAGGACCAATGCCTCCCATCGGGCGAACGTGAGCCCGAAAGGCCGCAAAGCGCCGTCCACTGCGGCCAGCACGATCTGCTGGGCCCGCATGATGGACGTGGCCGCGGCCATGGCCGATCCCCGCTCCCACCGCAGGTCCCACTGGCGCTTGGCCTCGGCGATGGGATCGAAGCCCAGCGCCGGCGACGACGGGGTGGACGTGCTCACCCCAGCAACCATAGCGCGGCCAACTTTCGGATGACAGATAGTTGGACGCCCGAGTATTCTGGACCCATGACGATCGAACGTGTGGGCGTGGTGGGTTGCGGCTTGATGGGGGCGGGCATCGCCGAGGTCTCGGCCCGGGCGGGCCTGGACGTCATGGTGCGAGAGGTGGACGCCGCCGCCTGCGAAGCCGGGCAGCAGCGCATCGCCAAGTCGCTGTCCCGGGCCGTGCGCTCCGGCAAGCTGTCCGAGGACGCCGAGCAGGATGCCCTGCGTCGCCTGCACTTCACCACCGAGTTCGCCGAGCTGGCCGACCGCCAGCTGGTCGTCGAGGCCGTGGTGGAGGACGAGGCCGAGAAGAGCCACGTGTTCGCCATGGTCGACAAGGCGGTCGAGTACCCAGGCGCGGTGCTGGCGTCCAACACGTCGTCCATCCCGATCATGAAGCTGGCCATGGCTACCCGCCGGCCCGAGAACGTGATCGGCATCCACTTCTTCAACCCCGTTCCCGTGCTCAAGCTGGTGGAGCTGGTGCCGTCGCTGCTCACCAGCCCGGAGACCATCGCCACCGCCGAGCAGGTGGCCGTCGACGTGCTGGGCAAGCGGGTCATCCGCTCGCAGGACCGGGCCGGATTCGTGGTCAACTCCCTCCTCATCCCGTACCTGCTGTCGGCCATCCGC
>DASRGI010000160.1:0-18104 GCA_035651095.1 Acidimicrobiales bacterium
GGCCGGGGCCGGGGCCCGCTTGGGCAGGTCGGCCACCGCTTCGGACGCCTTCACGGCCCGGTCGTCGTCGTCCGCCACGTCGATCACGACCACGGTGATGTTGTCCCGCCCACCGCTCTGGCGAGCGTGGCCCACCAGCTCCTCGGCCGCCTGCTGGGGGTCGGTGAGGCGCCGGAGCACCGACGCGATCTCCCGGTCCTCCATCTCGTTGGTGAGCCCGTCGCTGGCGAGCAGGTAGCGATCGCCGGCGAAGGGGGTGATGGCGAAGCAGTCGACCTCGACCTCGGGCTCGATGCCCAGGGCCCGGGTGATGATGTGGCGCTGGGGGTGGCTGGTGGCCTCGTCGGCCGAGAGGCGGCCGGTGCGGACCATCTCCTCCACCAGGCTGTGATCCTCGGTGAGCTGTTCGAGCTCGCCGTCTCGCATGCGGTAGGCGCGGGAGTCGCCCACGTTGACCACGGCGAGCACGTCGTCGCCGCCATCGTCGACCAGGGCCACGGCCGTGAGGGTGGTGCCCATGCCCCGGAGGGCGGGGTCCTCCCGGGCCCGCTCGAACACGGCCCGGTTGGCTGTGCGCACGGCCTCGGCCAGCGAATCCCGGCTGTGGTCGTGCTGGAAGGCGGCCCGCAGGGTGCTGACGGCGATCTCGGACGCCACCTCGCCGGCCACGGGGCCGCCCATGCCGTCGGCGACGGCGAAGAGGGGTTCCTCCACGAGGTAGCTGTCCTCGTTGTTGGTGCGGACCCGGCCCACGTCGGTGGCCAGGCCCCAGCGCAGGCCGGTCACTTCGTGACCTCCAGGACGGTGCGGCCCACCTGGATCCGATCGCCCCGGCGCAGGGCGGTGGCCCCGTTGACCGGCTTGCGGTTGAGGAAGGTGCCGTTGGTGGAGCCCAGGTCCTCGAGGAAGAGGCCGCCGTCCCGGCGGAAGAGCCGGGCGTGGAGCTGCGAGACGTACGTGTCGTCGGGCAGGGAGACGTGGCAGCCCGCGGCCCGGCCCAGGGTGAGTTCCTCGCCGAGGGTGAAGGTGGTGCCCCGATGGTCGGCCGGGTCGACGATCTTGAGGTGGCCCAGGCCACCGGCAGCGGCCGGGCCGGCGGGGGCCGGCGCGGGGGCGGGAGCGGCCGTGGCCACGGTGGCGCTGGCGGCCGTGAGCGCCGGCGCCTTGAGCTCGGCCCAGACCGCCCGCAGCACGCGCAGGAAGAAGAGCCACAGCAGGGCGAGGAGGCAGAACTTGAGGATGGTGAGGAGGGATTCGGGCAACCGGGTCTCTCCTAGGAGGCCTCGAAGCGGAGCGTAGTAGTACCGACGGTGATCTCGTCCCCGTCGGCCAGGCGGCGCTCCCGCACGCCCGCTCCGTTCACTTTGGTGCCGTTGGTGGACCCGAGGTCGACGACCACGACGTCGCCCCCGTCCCGTCGCACCTCGGCGTGGCGGCGGCTGACCTTGGTGTCGCCCAGCACGATGTCGCACTCGGGCAGGCGTCCGATGGTGACGGGATCCTCGCCCACGGCGACGCGGTTTCCGTCGGCCAGGACCAGGCTGCCCACCGGACCCTCGCCCTCCTGCACGGTGCCGCTGAGGAGGAACATGCCCGACGTGAGCGAGGGGTCGGTCTCCAGCTGGACGGTGATCGGGCCCACGAAGTGGTAGCCCTCGGTTCGGGCGTGCTCGCGCCCGGCGTCGGCCAGCTCCCGGATGAGGGCCTCCTCGAAGGACTCGAAGCGCTTGCGATCCTCCTCGGCCAGGGCGATGACGAAGGCGTTGGGGGCCAGCATCCCCCGCACGCCCACCGTGCGCTTGGCGTCCATCTCCCGGGTGAGGCGACGGCCCAGCTCGACGGGCTGCAGCCCGCCGCGGAACGCCTTGGCGAAGACGCCCTCTACCAAGCGCTCGAGGCGCCGCTCGAATTGCTGAAGTCCCATGGCCGGTCGAAACCTTACCCATGGGGTGTTTCACGTAGGCGGGCGGGGCCTCCGGGCCGATCGGCTAACCTGACCCGCTGCTGTTCGGGCGAGTGGCGGAATTGGCAGACGCGCAGGATTCAGGTTCCTGTGTCCGAAAGGATGTGAGGGTTCAAGTCCCTCCTCGCCCACAGCGTTGGTGCAGGTCACGGCCTACGCGCGAAGCGCGAAACAGGTTGACTTCTACCGCAGGTCTCGAAGACCGCGCGATGCCCTGTGCTGATGTCCATGGCGCGTCTGTCCGTGGCGCGTCGCTCCTCGACCGGGCCGGGCGGCCAGGTCGCGACCGTCACTCGGTGGTCTGCTGCGCCAACGACAGCCACTCCCCGTCTGGACGCAGTCGCTGCAGTCCAACCTGCCGAAGCGCCCGAACGACGGCAGCCTCGACCTGGGCGTCGAGGTCGAGCTCACGCACCTGCGATCGAGAAGTCCGCCGAGGCCGACGCCAGCCTCGCCGGTTCGCCCGTGCCTTCGGAAACCTTCGGAAATCCGAAAGTAGCGACGTAGACTCCTGGCCATGTCGCTTGCCGAGGTTGTCGACGATCTGCTGGAGCTCGAGGACCTCGGGCGCCACGTCGACGATCGCGAACGGCGCCGGCTCGACGAGGTGAGGCAGCACCTCGCGAAGCGCGAGCGGGGCGCCAAGGTATCCGACGCCGCCTTCGTCCTCGGTGTCTCGGAGCCGACCATCCGCGCCTGGATCGACGCCGGCGTGCTCCCCGTGGTCCCGAAGGCGAAGCCCATTCGGGTGGATGTCTTGGCGCTCGCTCACCTGAAGCGGGCGGTGGACCTCGTTCGAGCGAACCTCGATGACAGGCAGCTTCTCGTGCACGTCATGCGGGTCCTCCGTGACCGCGCTGCGCTCGACGGTGCCGGCGCGGGCTTCGACGACTACCGAGCCGGGAAGACGGTGCTGCTCGGTGACGATCTCAAGGCGGAGATCGCCCAGCTCCGTGAGCAGGAGGGGCGACCGTCGAAGTCACGCTGACCGAGGACGCCGACTAGCAGCTTCGAGCACTCCCCGGTCGACGACGAGATGCCGACGCTCCGCGTTCTTGGTGAGATAACCGACCGGGGCTGCGACGCCGCGGGATACCGGCTCGCGGGCGCCGACCTCGACCACGTCTGCTGCCGCCGCCTGTACAGCAGCGACCGCATGCCCACCGTCTGGCGGGCCGACGATTGTGCCGTCGTCGTGCTCGTCGGTCCGCACAGCCGCAAGGCAGGCGACGTCTACGACCAACTCCTCAATGCGCTCGGTGCCGACATCCCAGCGGACGAACGCGAGAAGGCGCCTGCTGTGACGACGATGGCTTGCCGCCCTTCGACGAGGAGGCAGCAGAAGCGATCGCCGACGCTGTCGAGCGGCGCGCGCGGCGCGCCCGCCGCCGGCGCTGATCTGTCTGCCTCGGCAACTGCCGACTTCTGCCGGAACTCCTACCGGACGGGGTGCAATCAAGTAGATGCGCCTAGGACAGCGCAGCCCGGCGATCGAAGAACTGTAGGCCATCGAGGCCGAGGTCATGAAGGCGACGTATCACTCGATGCGTGACGATGACGGAGTCGCCGAGGACGACGCGAGCTGACGCTGCGCGGTCAGGAGACGCTTTGATCGGTGCTGGACACCCGCGCTTCACGCGTCGAGCGATCGCCGACTCCGGCTGAATGTGTCGACGCGCTGCGTGCTACGACGGCGATCCGGCGGCTCGCCGACGATCCACGCGTCGGGACACCCCGAGCTTGTTCCATCGGAAGCGGGCCATCGGGACCGTGACCTCGAAGTCCCGGGCGACGTGCTCGATGTTGGCGCCGGCGTAGGCAGCGGTCATGAGCGCCTTCTCTGGGACGAGGATCGCCGCTCCGAGCGCAGTCGCCTGCTCTTCCTGGTCGGGCATGCACGTGCGAAACGGCAGTCCGCTGACCTCCTGGATCTCACTGAACTCATGGTCGAGAAGGATGTGGGCGAGCTCATGCGCGATGTCACTGTTTGAGCGTCCGACGGTGTGGATCGGGCTGTAGACGATGACGCTGCGGCCCTCGACCTCGAACGTGCACGCAGAGAACGCATAGGCCTGCACCTTCTCCAGGTCGTGGAGGCGCTCAACCGGGATCAGTGTGTCCGCTGCCACGACCGCAACACCGGCCGCGGCCGCGACGGCCTTGATGTCAACGGGAACCGTTCCGTCGAAGCCAGCGTCGCTCCGACACTGTTGTGCCAGGCGCTCAGCCCGAGCGCTGAATCCTCGGGGCAGAGTCACAGCTCACCGGCACGCACCCGGCGCACTACGCCCTCGTGCAGGTCGTTCAGAAGTTGGTGCAGCTTCTCGGGGACGCCAGCGCGCATCACCGGCGCGGCTCGAAGGTGGCATGCAATCGCAACTGGGGGTTCGGCTTGGGAGGCCAGGGCGCCATAGAGGTCTCTCACAACTGAGGCGATGCGTTCTGCAGCGCCCGAGTCGAGGGCCGGATCGGCATACAGGTGCTGAACCACAGCATCAACCGTCGAGCGGTCTCGTCGCCCGCCGGTACGGAAGAACTCCTCAGGACGAACCCGCAGCCAGGCACAGAGCTTGAGGAACGTCGCGAGGTCCGGTTGAGCGCCGGACTCGACTCGGGTGACAGTCGAGAAGCTGACGTCAGCGTCCTCGGCCGCCTGACGGACCGAAAGGCCCGCCTCCTTCCGCCGGCTCCGTAGGAGGGAGCCGAGTGCCGCCATGTCGACGACCTCAGGAGCGGCGTCGGGAGCCGGGGTCGGGCGCGACTTACCGACGGCTTTGGCAGGCGGCACACGCTGAGCGTACCTCAAATGCTGCAGTGCATCCTCGATGGGGCATCCACCCGCTGATACGGTGTTCATGCGTTGCAACATTGGTCGAACATAATGAGGAGACGGCACGTGACCGAACGACCTGAGGGTGTCCTGCCCGATGAGGTGATCCGCGACCCCAAGTCCGATGCCGAGCTGCTCTTCGTGACGCTGCGACCTGACCTCGAACGCCCTGCTCTTGAGGGCTTCCTGCGAGGCCTCAGCCAAGCCGTCGCCGGTCTGACCGGTGGCGAAGGGGCCGACCGGGCCGCGTCCGCCTGCGTGGGCCTCGGGAAGCGCTTCCTCGACCGGGCCGAGGCGGTTCCCGTTGGCCTCACCCAGCTGCCTGCGGTCACGCAGGGCGAGCTGCTCGACGTCGACATTGTCATCTACGTGATGTGCCGCGAGGAGTGGCGCCTAGCGGATTTCCGGCGAGGTCTCGCCTCCCTCGGCGCAGGGGTCATTACCTCCGTCGTGGTCCAGCGCGGCTTTCAACGCCCTGACGGGCGCGAGCTCGGTGGCTTCCTCGACGGCTTGCGGAACGCACGCGATGACCGCGACGCGGTGGTCTTCGTCGACCGGGATCGCGACCCCTCCGAGCCGGCTGCCGCTGAAGGTGGCACCTACATGGTCACCATGCGGATCCCACAGGACCTCGCGGGGTGGGCCGCTCTGACCGAAGCTGACCAGGAAGAGGTCATGGGCCGACGCAAGTCCGACGGGTCGCGCCTCGACGTCCCGGCTGGCACGGCTGTCGCCGACGAAGGAGAGATCGCCTCCGGGTGCCCGCTCGCCAGTCACGTCGCCAAGGCTGGCCCGAGAGGCGAGCACCGAGACCGGGTGAAGATCTTCCGGCGAGGCGTGCCGTTCATTGAACTCCGACCTGACGGCAGCCTCGATGCTGGCCTGCAGTTCGTGAGCTTCCAGGCCTCGATGGAGCAGTTCCTCACCATCTCCGATGAGTGGATGTCCAACGCCGACTTCCCCGAGCCGGGCACCGGCGCTGACGCCCTGTTCGCCCGCCGATTCGCCACCGTGACCCACACCGGCTTCTTCTTCGTCCCCGCGCCAGCGGAGTTCATCGGGAGCCAGTTCCTCGTGGCGCATCCCGTTGAAGATCGCTGTCTCGGTCGCATCGCCATCCGCAAGAAGCTCGTGGACTCGTCCGGCAGCCCAATCCGAGGCGAGCGCGGCGGTTTCAGCTTCCAGCTCCTCGGCCCGGCCGGCAACCCGGCCGGCGAACCCTTCACGACCGACTCCACCGGAAGGGCCCTCTCGCCTGTAGTACCGGTGGGTGACACCTACACCGTGCGAGAAGTCACTACTCGCCCGGGGTTCGACCCATCGCCCGACCAACCGGTGGCGCTGGATCGTCGGCGCATCCAGATCGAGGTCATCAACAAGGCAACCGTGCCGAACCCTGGCTACGGGCGCTGATTCCTCGAACGAAGCGAAGTCTCGAGAGGAGGTGAGAAGGTTGGCCAAGAACACTGGCAAGGGTCATCGAATCGGCGCAGTCAAGGGCCGTAGCGAGTTCAAGCACCCCAACGGCACCCACGTGAAGCGGGACGCCAAGACGGGACGGATCCTCAACGTCAGCGACAAGCCCCACAAGGGCGTCCGCGACGAGTGAGCGATGTTGTTCGAGGGGGTTGCCGGCAAGAGCCGGTAACCCCCTCCAGCTCGGTGGGAGCCCACCTCGGCTCAGCTCCGCCCAAGGCCGTAAGGTCGGCCAGTCAGGAGCAGCGCAAGCCAGCCGAGGAACCCATGAACGACTCTCACACCACGGCCGTTTGGCGCCGGCCGGCTGGGTGAGGTTCGGATGCCCCGCCCCGCACCGACACGGATCGTCCACTTCACACATGTGTCGCACTTGCCGACGGTCGCCTCGGAGGGTCTGTTGTCCGACACCAGGGCTGGAGACGTGCTGACGACCGAGGTCGGCAACCGTGGCATCAAGGACCAGCGCCGCCGTCGCCCGGTCGAGGTCGGCGCTGGGGGAGTGGTCGCTGACTACGTCCCGTTCTACTTCGCCCCGCGCAGCCCGATGCTCTCCGCCATCTATCACGGGCGAGTGCCGGAGTACACCGAAGGCCAGGATCCGATCGTCTACCTCGTCACCAGCGTCGAGCGGCTGATCGAGCTGGGGCTCACCCCGGTCTTCACGGATCGCAACGCGGCGCTCGCCGTAGCTGAGATGTCCACGGATCTGAGCGCGCTCGACGACCTTGTCGATTGGGAGCTGATGGACGCGACATGGTGGAACAACACGCCGGAGGATCCCGAGCGTCGTGAACGGCGAATGGCCGAATGCCTCGTTCATCAACGTGTGCCGTGGGAGGCTTTCGCCGGGATCGTGACTCGCACGGAGGCACGGAGAACTGAAGCCGAAGACCTTCTCGCTAGCGTCGGCGTCTCGACAACCGTGAAGTCAAGGGCCGAGTGGTACTTCTGATGTGGAAGGGGATGAGGAGATGATCAGCGAGTCCCACGGCAATCTCCTCGAGTCGGACGTTGAGGCGCTGGTCAACACCGTCAACACCGTCGGCGTTATGGGCAAGGGCATCGCCCTCCAGTTCAGGCGGGCGTTCCCTGCGATGTTCAAGGAGTACGAACGGGCTGCCAAGCACGGTGACATCCAGCTGGGACGGATGCACGTGTGGCAGACCGACGCGATGTCGGGGCCGAAGTGGATCATCAACTTCCCGACCAAGGGGAATTGGCGAGCGAAATCGAAGCTCGTCGACATCGAGGCCGGGCTCGCCGACCTGGTTGCCGTCGTTCGCTCGCTAGGCATCCGGTCAATCGCCGTCCCGCCGTTGGGATGTGGCAACGGAGGCTTGCAGTGGCATGAGGTAGCGCCGCGGATCGAGAAGGCCTTCGCAGAACTGCCTGAGGTCGACGTGCGGGTGTTCCCACCCGAGGCGACCCCAGCCGCGGCAGCGATGAGGACCAATTCCCCGCGACCGAAATGGACCGTCGGCAAGGCGGCCTTGGTCGACCTGGTTGACAGCTACGCCGGGCGAGCGCTCGAGGTGAGTTTGATCGAAGTCCAGAAGTTGATGTACTTCCTTCAGGTCGCCGGCGAACCCCTCAACCTCAAGTACACCAAGGGCATCTACGGGCCCTACGCGGAGAACCTTCGGCACTCCCTGAAGTCCGTCGAGGGCCACTTCCTCGTTGGGTTCGGTGATGGGAGTCGTCCTGTCCTCTCCGCCGAGCCGATCGATGTTCTTCCGAACGCAGCGGTAGAAGCCCGTGCCTTCCTGGCCGAGCACCCCGCGACGATGACCCGCATCGAACGCGTCCTTGAGCTGAGCGAAGGGTTCGAGTCCGCCTACGCCATGGAGCTGCTCTCAACCGTGCACTGGGTCGTGACGGAGCAAGGATCGGACGGCGCCGAGGACCCTGAGCGCGCCGCTCGACTCGTGGCTCAGTGGAGTCCGCGCAAGCAGAGAATGTTTGGTCCCGACCACGTGTCCACGGCGTGGGACCACCTCCACGACGGGGGCTGGCTGCGCGCAACTGTTCCGACTCAGTAGCCGGACGTATCGCTCTGGGCGTTGCACTCGCGTGATTCGCCCGCCAGGATGAACCTCGGAGGTTGGCCATGTCCGAGTCATCGGCTGGGCACCTGACCAACGAGCGGTTACTGAGTCCCCCCTCGCCCACCATCTTCTGGCGCCGCTCGCCGTGCATGTGAACGATTTCCTGTGCAGTAACTCGCAACATGCAACATGCGTGAGCTCGTGCACACAGAACGGCGTTGGCTCTGCCGCAGGAAGGCTGACGTCCGCGGGGCCGACTCCTCGGGCCGCTCCCAGGATGGCCACGGCGTGCACCCGGCCTGTCGTCCGGTGTGCACCGATCAACAGCGTGCCGCCGGTGCGCCCTCCACACGGGAAAGCCGTCGTACGCTTCGGCCGTGCGCCCCCGTGCCCGGCGCTGGGTCGCCTGCCTGATCGCTGCATCACTGGTGCTGGCGTTCGCACCCGGCGCCGCCCAGGCCCACGCCGTGCTCCTGCGCTCCACGCCGGGCCCGCAGGCCGCTCTCACCACCAGCCCGCCGTCGGTCCTCCTGCACTTCTCCGAAGCGGTGGAGAACGCCCTGGGCGCCCTGCGCGTGTACGACAACGCCGGGCGGGACGTGGGCGGCGGCCAACCCACCCGCACGAACGCCAACCGGGACCTCGAACTTCCGCTGCGCCCCCTTGCCGAGGGCACGTACGTGGTGGACTGGCGGGTCGTCTCCGCTGACGGTCACCCGGCCTACGGCACCTTCACGTTCTACGTGGGCACGCCGTCGCCGGGCACGGCCCTGCCCGACGCCGGCAATCGGCTGTCCCAGGCCGCGTCCACGGTTGCGACCTGGGGGTACGGCGTCGTGCGCTTCCTGTGGTTCGCCGCCTTCCTCCTGCTCCTCGGCGCCCTGGCCGTGGACCGCTGGGTGTGGCGGCCGGCCGTTGACGACGTGGGCGCGGCCGGGACCCCGGCGGTGGCCACCTTCGAGCGCCGCTTCCGAGCACTCGTCCTCGTCGCCGCCATCACCTTGGCCGCCGGCACCCTCCTCCAGCTTCCGGCCGAAGCGGCCACCGTCTCCGGCCGCACCCTCACCGGCTCGCTGGCACCCCACGTGCTCGGCCAGATCCTCCGGACCGGGTTCGGGCGCCTCTGGCTGGTGACGGCCGCGGCCGCGACCGTGGCACTGGTCGCGACACTCGTGCGCCGCCGTGCAGCCATTGCCCTCGGCCTCACCGTCGCCGCCCTGGCCGCGGCCGCCAGCGGGCACGCCCGCACCGAGCGCCTCCCCGTCCTGGCCGTGTCGATGGTGGCCCTCCATCTCCTGGCCGTGGCCCTCTGGGTGGGCGGCCTGGCCGCCCTGCTCGCGGCCGGCCTCCCCGCCTGGCGGGCTTTACCCGACACCCGGCGGGGCGAGCAGCTCCGCCCCGCCCTCCTGCAAGCGGTCGTCACCCGCTTCACCCGGCTGGCCATCGTCGGCGTGGCCGTCGTCCTCCTCACCGGCACGATCACGGCGCTGCCCCAACTCGGTCCCCTCGGCAACCTGTGGCACGTCACGTGGGGCCGGCTGCTCCTGGCCAAGATCGTCCTCCTCGTCGTGGCCCTGGCCCTGGCCGCCCGCCACCTCCTGGTCACCCCCGCCCGCCTGACCCAGCCGACCCAAGCCAGGGCGGAGGTCACGACCTTTGAACGCACCAGCCTCACCGAAGCGGGGGCCCTGGCCGCGGCCGTGATCATCGCCGCCGCCCTGGTGGCCGTTCCCCCCGGCCGGACGGTGATCATCGGCTCGACCGGCACCCTGCAGCGGGCCCAGCACGCCGGCTCCTACCAGGTCGAGCTCACCATCGACCCGCTGGCCCTGGGCCCCAACCAGCTCCATCTCACGTTCGTCAACGAGGCCGGGATCGCCGCTTCGGAGATCGGCGCGGCCACGGGCGCCCTCACCCCCCCGACCGGCCCGGCCAGCCCGCTGGACCTGCAGCCATTCTCTGGCGGCCAGTGGGTCTCTCAGGTCACGCTTCCCTCTGCGGGCCCGTACCGGCTTACGGTGTCGGGTCAGGGAACGCAGACGGTGCGGACCACGTTTCGCTTCAGGCTTGCGGGCACGAAGCCCTGAGTCGCAGTTCAGGAGACGCACATGACACGACAACGGGTCCCACGCGGCGGCCGCGGTCACCGCCTGGCCCGAGCCGCCGGCGCGGGCACGGCGCTCGCCGCCATCCCCGGCACCGCATCCGCGCACTCCCTGCCGTGCACCGGCACGGACGCGGCCACCACCGCGGTCGTGGCCGCCACCGCCGGCGTGCTGCTCCTGCGCCCGTGGCGGCGCCGGGGCACCACCCGCAGCCGGTTCATGGCCTTCGTCATGCCGCTGGTGTTCGCCGGGCTGGTGACGGGCGCGGCCTGCGCTCCGAAGTCCAAGCCCGCCAGCAACCGGCCCACCACCGACGCCAAGCTCCAGATCGTCTCCCCCACGGCCAACCAGGTCACGGGGCCGAACATCACCGTGCAGCTCAACCTCATCGGCGGCAAGGTCGTGCCCCAGACCAGCGGGCCCCTGCGAGGCGACGAAGGCCACATCCACGTCTCCATCGACGGCAAGATCGTGACCATGGCGTACAGCACCACCCAGGACATCAACGGCCTGGCGCCGGGTGAGCACTCCCTGCAGGCCGAGTTCGTGGCCACCGACCACGCCCCCTTCAAGAACCGGCTGGTCGCCGCCGTGCTGTTCAAGGTCCAGTGACCCCGGCGCTGGCCCGGCCGCGCGCTGCGGCCCTGGTCGTGGTCGCGGGCGGGGCGTTGCTCCTGGCCCGACCCCTGGTGTGGCGGGCGGGGTACGACCCCACCGTCCCCATCGCCTGCCTCTTCGTGGCCATGCTCGCCGTCGCCTGGGCCTGGCCGGCGGCCCAAGCTCGCACGACGGCGTGGGCCGGCCCCCTCCTGCTCGGGGCGGTCGCCTTCGTCCTCGCTCGCCTCGTGGTGGCCGGGCGGGCCCCGGCCCAGGTGTCGCCCCGCTTCTACGTCCTCATGACTTTGGCCGCGGTGGCCGAGGAGGCCTTCTTCCGGCGCCTCCTCTACAACCTCCTGCTCCGCTTCGGTCCCACCGCCGCAGTGGTGGGGTCGGCCCTGGCCTTCGCGGCCGTGCACGTCACCGTCTACGGCGTGTGGGTGCTCCCGCTCGACCTGGCCGCCGGGCTGGTGCTCGGCTGGCAACGGCACGCTTCTGGCACGTGGGCGGTCCCCGCAGTGACCCATGTCCTCGCCAACATCCTGGTGGTGATCTGAAATGCTCCGGAAGCTCGCAGCCTTGGCCGCGCTCGCTCTCCTCACCCAAGCGTGCGGCTCCAACTCGGCCACCAACGCCGGCAACGCCGGCCGCCGGATCACCGTCGGCTCGCTCTACCCCCTCACCGGTCCCCAGGGCCAGGGAGGGGACGACGAGGCGCGCGGCGTGCAGTTGGCCGCCGAGTGGCAGAACGCCCACGGCACCCTCCACGTCACCCTGAAGAGCGTGGACACCGAACGGGCCGAGTCGGTGCCGTCGGCCATGCGCCAGTTCCAGAAGGACGGCATCGACGTGGTGATCGGCAGCCACGGCAGCGCCATCTCGGCCGCCGCCGCCGAGGTCGCGTCGGAGACGGGCCAGGTGTTCTTCGAGACCGGCGCCGTCGGCCTCACGTCGGCCGAGGCGGCGGGGGGCAAGAACTTCTTCCGCCTCGCCCCCATGGGCGCCAACCTCGGGCAGGCCGCCATCTCCTTCGTGAGCCAGGAGCTCGCGGCCAAGATGGGAATCACCCGGCCACTGCGCTACGCCGCGGCCTACGTCGACGACCCGTACGGCAAGGCCGTGGGCGGGGGCGCGGCCGACGAGATCACCCGCCGGGGCCTCCAGCTGGTGGGCCAGTTCCCCTACTCGGCCCAGCTCAAGGACTTCGGTCCGCTGGCCGCCCAGATCGGCGCGGCCAAGCCCGACGTGCTGTTCGTGGCCGCCTACCTGGACGACGGCGTGGCCCTGCGCCGGGCCATGGTCGCCGCCCACGTCCCCCTGGTCGCCAGCATCGGCACCAGTTCGAGCTACTGCCATCCCGCCTTCGGCCAGGCCCTGGGCACCGACGCCGTCGGCCTCTTCGCCTCGGACAAGCCCGACGCGGCCGACGTCAAGGCCGACGCCCTGTCCGCCGAGGGGCGAGCCGCGCTCGAATGGGCGGCCACCACCTACCAGCAGCGCTACAACGAGCCCATGTCGGCGCCCGCCCTGTCCGGCTTCTCCAACGCCTACGCGGTGTTCGTGCACGTGCTGCCCGGGGCCAAGTCGGCCAAGGCCACCGACGTGGCCGCCAGCGCCCTGCGGGTGAAGCTGCCCGAGGGCACGCTGGCCAATGGCGGCGGCCTCGACCTGGCCCCGCCCGGCAGCCCCGAACCGGGCGCCAACCGGAACTCGGCCGGCGTGATCTGGGAGTGGGTCGCCCCCGGCCAGCGAGCCGTGGTGTGGCCGCCCGCCTACGCCACCCACCCCATCACCCCCCTGCCCCTCGCCCAATGACGACTCGGGGACGGCGGTGGTGGACGGTCGCGGCCGGCGCGGCGGCGGCCGCGGTCTACCTCCTGGTGGCCGCGGCCACGCCCCGCATCACGGGGCGCGACGTGCGCCCGCTGTTCGAGGGCTTCACGCCCGCGGCACCGTACCGGTGGGTGAACCCGCCCAAGGAGTTCGCCTCGGGCAACCAGCCCCCCAAACCCAACACCACCGAGATCGACCTCGGGCCCACCGGCAACGGTCCCTCGGGAGCCAACAGTGAGGACAACCAGCTGGTCCTCAACATCCCGGCCGGCGCCATCCCGCCCCACCCGCCTGACACCAAGGCGCTGGTGAAGATCATCCCCACCGACCCGGCCAAGCTCGGGGCCCCGCCCGCGGGCGTGCACCGGGACGGCAACGCCTACCAGATCCTCATGTCGTACTCGCCCAGCGGGGCGGAGATCGCCTCCCTCACCGCCGCCGGCAACGCCTTCATGATCGTCCCCGACCCGGCCACCGACATCATCTTCTCGGTCGACGGCCAGAGCTGGCAGTCCCTCGGTGCCCAGCGCATCGGCGGATCGAGCGTGAACGTGGGGACCACGTTCCAGAAGGCGGGCTACTACCTGGCGGTCAGCAGCGGCGCGCCGCCGTCGGCCCCCAAGCACAACGCCAAGACGGGGACGATCATCGCCGCCCTCGCCGGCGTCATCGGTCTGGCCCTGCTCGTGGGATTCGGCCCCGCCCTGGTGCGGCGGGTGGGCCGGGGTGGCAAGAAGCAACAGCCACCGCCGTCTCGCTCCCCGTCACGGTCGCAACCCCAGAAGCGACCCGCTCCCCGCAAGCGTCGCTAGAGCGTTGGGATCGCCCAGGGGTCGGGGCGCGCGGCGTCGTCGTGGTCGTCGGGGACGTCGGTGGCCGACCCGCTGGTACCCACCGGCCGGATGCGGGCGGCTCGCCAACTGACGCTGGTCACCGTCGAGCCGGGGCCGATGGCCGGGCTGGGCGCGTGCTGCTCGCCGGGCAGGCCGCTCCCCTGGGTCGAGACCCGGAAGATCACGTCGTTCAGGAACCCCAGCGGCACCCGGGCGCTGGCCCGGTTGCCACTGGCGTCGAGCACGACCGTGCACCCGCCGCAGGCGTACCCGCCCACGGTCACCGACGGCTCCCGGTTGGGCAGCAACTCGGTGATCACCGCGTAGCTGTTGCCGTCCCAGGTGAAGGAGGCCTCGTACTCCATGCCCGTGGGGCGATCGGCCATGTCCCGCACGGCCGTCACGAACGCCATGACGTCGGCCGGCTGGTCATAGCCGATGGTGGCCCAGAGGAGGTCGGTGGTGCCGTCGTTGCCACCGACCTCGTCGTGGGCCGAATCCGTCACGGCCGGGACCAGCCGGGTGACGGTGTCGGGAGCGATCGTCGGGGTGGTGACCTCGGGCCGGATCACCGTGGTGGTCGTGGAGATGGCCCGGGGCCGGGCGGCGGGTACTGGCGCGACCCCTCCACCCGTCGCCGGCCCCGGAGTGCTGGCGACCGCCGGCCCCGTGGAGCTGGCACCGGCGTCCGCCGTCGATCGTCCTACCCCGTCCACGGCCCGGATGCGATCAGGCCGGGCCGCGCCGGCGCGGGGCACCACCAGAGTGGCCACGCCGAGCAACGCCAGCACGCTCGCCCCGGCGGCGCCCAAGCGCATCCGCCGCCGCCCCCGGCGGATGCGTGCGGCCCGGCCCCGGACCACGTCGAGCATGACGTCGGCCGTCCGCCACGAGTCATTCGGCATACACGGCCTCCCTCGGGGTGTCGCCGAGCAGCTGGCGCAGCCCGGACAGGCCTCGGTGGGCGTGGGTCTTGACCGTGCCCAGCGACAGCGAGAGACACTGGGCGACCTGGACGTCCGTGAGGTCGGTCAGGTAACGGAGCACGAGCACGTCGCGCTGGCGCCGGGGCAGGCGGTCCAGCAGCTGCAGCAAGGCGACCCGCTCGGTCCCGGGTTCTTCCGGCGGGACCGGCGGGTCGACCTTACGGGAGGCACGTTTGCGCTTGCGGGTGATGTCGATGGCCACGTTGGCCGCCACCCGGAGGACCCACGCCTCCCGGTAGCTCAGCCGGGAGACCCGGGGCCACGAGGCCAGGGCCCGGGCGAACGCATCGGCAGCCGCGTCCTCCGCTTCCTGGCGATCCCCGAGGATCCGGTACGCCACGTGCCGGGCACGCGGGTACAGGGCTTTGAAGAACTCCTCGAAGTCATCCGTTGGATCAGCCCCAGCAGCTCCATCCACGACGTCTCAACGTTTCGAGCCGGCCGGGTGGTTTACCTGTCGGAGAGATTCCTCGGTTCGCCGTGATCGCGGCACCGGGCGCTGAAGGTGCCGGGCGTGACGTAGACGGTGAGTCGCCGCCCGCAGTCGGGGCAGAAGCGGGGCGGGTCCAGCTCCCGGCGGCAGGTGCCGGTGCCGTCGCAGCGGTCGTCGCCCTGCCCGCACCAGACGCAGAAGCTCACAACACCCCGGACAGGGCGCCGACCGGCATGCGCAGGTCCTCGAGCATGCGCAGGTCCTCCTGGGGCGAGCGCCCGAGGGTCGTGAGGTAGTTGCCCACGATGAGGGCGTTGATCCCGGCGGTCATGCCCATCACCTGCAGCTCCCGCAGCGTGACCTCCCGGCCACCCGCGTACCGGAGGATGGTGCGGGGCAGGGCCAGGCGGAACAGGGCGATCCAGCGGATGGCCTCCAGCGGGCCCACCAGCGGGCTGTCGGCCAGGGGCGTGCCCGGCCGGGGGTTGAGGAAGTTGACCGGCACCTCGTCGGGGTCGAGCTGGCGCAGCTGGTCGAGCAGTTCGAGCCGCTGCTCCACCGACTCGCCCATGCCCAGCAGCACGCCGCAGCACAGCTCCATGCCCGCGGCCCGCACCCGGCGGCAGGTGTCGAACCGCTCGTCCCACGTGTGGGTGGTGACGATGCGACCGAAGTGGGACCGGGCCGTCTCGAGGTTGTGGTTGTAGCGGTGCACGCCGCCGCCGGCCAGGCGCTGGGCCTGCTCGTCGGTGAGGATGCCGGCGCTCACGGCCACGTTGATGCCGACCTGGTCTCGCACCAGGGGGACGGCGGCCAGCACCTGCTGCATGATCCGCTCGTCGGGCCCGCGCACCGCGAGCACGATGCAGAACTCCGACGCGCCCAGCGCCGCCGTCTCCCGGGCCGCGGCCAGGATCTCCTCGGGGTCGAGGAAGGGCGTGGCCTTCACGGGTGAGTCGAATTTGGCCGACTGGCTGCAGAAGTGGCAGTCCTCCGGGCAACCGCCGGTCTTGACCGACAGGATTCCCTCGACCTCGACCGATGGCCCGCACCAGGCCAGGCGCACTTCGTGGGCCAGCGCGGCCAGGGCGGGCACGGCGCTGTCGGGCACCGCGGCCAGGGCTGCCAGTTCGTCGCCGGCGAGTTGCCGGCGCTCGTCGAGAAGGGCGTCGCCGGCCGCGGCGAGGAGGTGTCGGGCGGTGCTCATCCGGGGAAGCTTAGGAATCGCCGCCCGTGGGGACATGCTGCGCTGGTGACCCTCGCGCCCGAACCGTCGTTTGTGCACCGCTTCGCCCCCCACGTGGCCGAGCTCCCCATCGCCCGGGCGGCGTTGCGCGACTGGTTGGCCAGCGAACCGCGGGACCCGGACGCGTGCCAGGAGCTGCTGGTCGTGGCCACCGAGCTGTGCACCAACGCCGTGCGCCACTCGGGCTCGGGTCTCGTCACCCTGCGGGCCTGGGCGGAGGGCGACGCCGTGGTCGTGGAGGTGGAGGGCATGGACAACCCGCGCGAGGTGTCGACCATCGTGCGCCGGCCCGACGACCCCTACGAGGAAGGGGGCCGGGGGATGGTGATCGTCCAGACGCTGTGCGACGACCTGTCCATCATGGTTCGGGGCCGCCACCGCCTCGTGCGGTGCCGCAAGATGCTGGCGGACGCGTAGGCCTGTCGGGCGGCTGGACCCGTCAGGCGGCTGGCTCCTGGAGGCAGTCCTCGATGGCCGCCTCCACGGTGGCGTGGATGGGGAACACCTTGGTGAGGCCGGTGATCTCGAACGTGCGACGGAGCACGGACTGCTCGGCGGCGAGCACCAGGCACAGGCTCTTGTCGAACGGGCGCAGGCGCTTGCGCGTGGCCACGAGCGTGCCCAGGCCCACGGACTCGATGAAGGTCACGCCCGTGAGGTCGAGCACCAAGCGGTCGGCACCCTGCTCGACCAATCCCAGCAACCGCTCCTTGAGCGACGGAGCGGTATGGGCGTCGATCTCACCTCGAACGGTGACGACTGCATGTGGTCCCGTGAGGACCGATTCCATCTCAAACGCCTGCATGGAGCCCCCGAGAACGTGCCTTGCCGGAATGCACCACGCACGATAGTGCCTCAGTCGTCGCTCTCCGCCGAGGTGGCTTGGGCCACAGGCACGGTCACCGGCGTGATGACCGGGATGGTCGTGGCGACGGGCAGATGGGGGAGCGCCGTGGTCGGCGTGGAGACGGGCGGCTGGGGGTGGACCCCGGCGGTGGGCGTTGCGGCTGGCGCGCTGTGCGCCACCGTGGGGTGGACTGCCGGGGCGGCGGCTGGGGTCGCCGGCGCGGGAGCTTGCGTGGGCGCGGCTGCCGGTGCCGGGTCGGAGCCGGGTTGGGCGGATACCTCGGGCTGGTAGGTGCCGACGAGGGGGTCGGGCGCGTGGGACGACTCCATGGCGAAGTTCGAGAACGTGGCCGCGGCGGTCCCGACACCGGTCATTGCAATGGCAAGTGCCACGAGCACGGCTTTCATCAGCCCTCCGGTCGTCAACCCTCGATGGTCCCTCTCGGCCACTGTGGCCATGGTCCTTGAGAGCTCTTGGGCTAGTTCTTACCGTTGACAGGGGCGCTATCGGACGAGGGGGCAGACATCACCCGCGCTCGCCCCGCATCCGCCCCCAACTCGCCTCCCTACTCGCCCCGCGGCATGGCCCCCTGACGGCATAGCCTCGGCCCCAATGGCCCTTGGGACGCGTCGCCGCCGCCGCCGACGGCCGTGGTGGCTGCTCTTCGCCGTCCTCCTCTCGCTCGTCGTCGTGCTCGTGAACGCGGCGGTGTCGGCCCGCTCCAAGGGACCGTCGCGGCGGTTGGCCGAATTGGCCTATCTCGACCAGGTGCGCCCGTTCGTCGAGCGCTCCACCGAGCAGGGCGCCGAGCTCCAGCAGGTGCGCACCGACGCGGCCAAGCTCGGCCGGGCCGGGGTGAGCCGCCGCCTCGACCGGGTGACGGCCGACGCCGACGCCGTCCTCCAAG
>DASRGI010000161.1:0-10535 GCA_035651095.1 Acidimicrobiales bacterium
TCGCCCCGGTTCTGCAGCAGGGCCCGCTCGCCGAGGGACTTGGTGTAGGCGTAGGCGTCGGGCCAACCGAGGGCTTGGGCGCGGGCCCGGCCGGCCTCGACCAGCTGGTCGGCCACCCACTCCGTGCGCAGCTTCTCGGTCTTGTCGGCGAGCAGCGGCGTGCCCGCCGCGCCCAGCTCGCTGCGGGCCTGCTTGTGGAAGGAGGTGAGGCGGTCGGGCCGGCGGCTCTCGGCGTCGAGGTCGGCGCGGGCACGGCGGGCAGCGTCGACCTCGGCTCGCCAGTCGACCTCGGTGGCGAAGGGCGTGTCGGGCAGCAGCGCTTCCGGAGCGGGGCCGCGGCGGGAGCCGGCTACGTACGCGGTGGACACGGCGATGAGATGGGTCCCGGCCTTGAGTTCAGCGGCGACGCGGGACGGGCCGAGGAGGTTGATCTCGACGGCGGCGTCGAGCGGGGAGTCGAAGCTCACGGTGGCGGCCGAGTGCACCACCACGGGGCACGACTGCAGGAGGGCGCGGCCCTCGTCGTCCAGGCCCAACCCGTCCTTGCCCACGTCGCCGGCCATGACGAGCAGGCGGCGGGCGATGTCGTCATCGAAGCGATCGCCCAGCTCGGCGCGGAGGCGGTCGAAGCAGTCGTTGCGGAGGATCTCCCGGCGCACGCGGTCGGCCGCGGAGGTGCGCCGGCCCGGCCGCACGAGGACGGCCACCTCGCAGTCGGGCACGGCACGCAACAAGCGCTCGACGAGTGCCGTCCCGAGGAACCCGGTGGCCCCCGTGACGGCGACCCGCTTCCCCGCCAGGGCTTCTCGGATCACGCTGTACTGTCTACCAGTTGGTAGAGAACTCGTAGGATTCTGCCGTGGCATCCACCAGCGAGCGCATCCTCGACGCGGCCCTGACCTCGTTCGGGGCGCGAGGGTACGAAGCCACCTCGCTCGACGCCCTGGCCGACCAACTGGGCGTGCGCAAGCAGACGATCCTGTACTGGTTCCCGGGCAAGGAAGCCCTCCTCGACGCCGTGGTGGCCGAAGCGGGCGAGGAGTTGGCGGCCGTGCTGGAGCGCACGCTCGGCCGGGCCGGGCCGGGCTGGTCGCGGGTGGAGGCCATCGTGAACTCGGTGTTCCGCCTGGCCACCCGGCGGCCCGAGTTGCTGGGCCTGGTACGGGAGGTAAGCCGGTTGGGGCCGCCCGCGTCCGAGCGGCTCCTTGCCGCCCTGCAGCCACTCATGGACCGCGCCACCGGCTTCCTCGAGGCGGAGATGCGGGCCGGGCGCATGCGCCGCCAGGACCCCCGGGTGGTACTGCTGGCCGCGTACTCGACGGTGCTGGGCATGGCCACCGAGGTCGACGTGCTGCGGGCCCTCGGGTTCCAGCCGAGCGCCCGGGACCTGGTCCGCCGCCGCCGCCAACTGCTGGACTTCCTGCGCTCGGCGCTCGGGGTCGACCTGCTGGGCGCTGCCCCCCGCTGACCCGCCCTCTGACCCGCCCCGCCGACCCGCCCCGCCGACCCGCGCCCACCCCGCCCCCGGCGCCCCGCGGCACGAGGCGAAGCTTTTGGCCGCGATGGGCCACCGTGGGGGTCGGACAAATCGCGGCCAAAAGGGGCCGACGCAGCGCTAGCGAGCAGGCGGGGTGTAGCGCTTGGACCGGGCCGGCGGACGCCGTTCCTTGGGGGCGGCGGGCTGGGGTTCGGCGCGGTGGCGGGGCTCGGGTGGCGTCCGGGCCTTGGCGCCGAACCACGTGTAGACCGCGTACCCGAGGAACGGGGCACCCAGCACCCATGCGAAGCCCCACGGCCCGAAGGTGAGGAGCATGGCCGCCCCACCGGTGAGCAGGCGGCTGCGGGACCGGGCGGCCAGCGCCAGCAGGCCGGCCATGGCCACGCCGATCAGGGAGAGCAGCACGGTCCCGGCCTGGTTGTACCGGGGCGCCCAGAACGCGATGGACAGCAGGGCCGCCGCACCCGCGACCCAGAACGCGACCCGCCGTTCCTTCTCCGTGAGCTTCACGGGGGATCGCCTACCGGCCGGGGCCGCGGCGGTCGGTGCGCCCGCGGGGCCGCAACAGCCAGGGCCGCACCACGACCCACGTGTCCTGGGGCGAGCCCCACTCCAGGTGGAGGTCGAGCCCGGTGGGCGGACCGGTCACGTCATCGACGTACTGCACGATGGCTTCGTCCTCACCCTTGTCTTCCAGCGCCTCCCGCAATCCGAGGACGATGGCGGTGAGGACCGCGCCGGTGGCGCTGCGGCGGCGCCACGAGTCGAACCGGGTCGCGGGCTCTTCAGGTGAATCCGGAAATTCGGGCGATGCCACCACGAGTCCACGCTACCGTCACCGGGCGGTGACCAACCCGCACTGGCCCTTCTTCGGCCTCCGGGTGCGTACGCCCCGCCTCGAGCTGCGCTACCCCGACGACCGCGACGCCACCGACCTGGCCACGCTCGCCGGCCAGGGCATCCACGCCCCCGACTTCATGCCCTTCCTCGCCCCGTGGACGGACCAGCCCTCGCCGGACCTCGAGCGCAGTGCCCTCCAGTACTACTGGCGGGCGCGAGCCGACCTCGGCCCCCACCGGTGGACCCTTCCATTCGCGGTCGTGGACGACGGCGAGATCGTCGGGCTCCAGGCCATGGAGGCCACGGACTTCGCCGTCACCCGCACCGTCAAGACGGGCTCGTGGGTTGGCCGCGCCCACCAGGGACGGGGCATCGGCAAGGAGATGCGAGCCGCCGTCCTGCACCTCGCCTTCGAGGGCATGGGCGCTCGCGAGGCAATGAGCGGCGCCGTCGAGGACAACCCCGCGTCGCTGGCCGTCAGCCGCAGCCTGGGCTACGAGGACAACGGGTTCGACACGCATGTGCGACGGGGCCAGCCTGTGCGCGAGGTGCGCCTGGTGCTCAGTCGGGTGCGGTGGCGGGAGCGGCGTCGGGACGACGTGGTGATCGACGGGCTCGAAGCCTGCCTGCCTCTGCTTGGCCTGGCGCCGGCCTGACGTCGGCGAACAGGGTGAGCACGGCGGCAAAGGCCGCGCCCAGCGCCACCACGGCGGTGATCGACGTGCGCGCCGCCAGCCACCCGCCGGCCAGCAGGCCCACGGGCACGGTGCCGCCAAAGGACATGATCCAGAGCGCCATCACCCGGCCCCGCACGGCGTTGTCGATGGTCTCCTGCAAGTGGGTGGACAGAGCCGTGACCATGGTGAAGTACGTGAGGCCGACGACCAGAACGACCGGGTAGGCCGCCACGGCGTTGCGCAGGAACGCGAACCCGAGCAACGACACGGCGAAGGCGCCCAGCGAGACGCGCACCAGCCGGGGCTTGGGCTGGTGCACGAGCACGGTGCCCACCGCCACCGCGCCCAGCGCCGCGCCCAGCCCGAACGCGGCGTAGAGCGCGCCGTACGCCGCGCTCTTGGGGTTGATGCCCAGGTTGCGATCGGCCAGCACGGGCATGAGGCCGATGAACGGCAGGCTGAAGAACGACATGGTGGCCATGGTGACGAGCGAGCGCCGCACCACCCGGTTGGTGCGCGCGACCGCGAACCCGCCCACCAACCGGCGCCACCCGCTGGGCCCGTCGCCGGCGCCACCGCGAGCGGCGGCGGGCGGATGCACGACCAGGAGGGTGGCGATGGCGAAGAGATAGGTGACGCCGTTGAGGGCGAACACGCCGGCGGCGCCGATGGACGGCAGCAGCAACCCGCCGATGGCCGGGCCCACGACGCGCGACACGTTCAGCTGCACGGACTGGAGCGACACCGCGCCGGCCAGGTCGCGCCGACCGACGAGCGACGGGAGGATGGCCGCGAACGTCGGCGCGTTCAGAGCGTTGCCGACGCCCACGGCCAGCACGCACGCCACCACCGCGATCTTGGAGGGGTTGTGGCCCATGACCACCCACGCCAGGAGGAAGGACAACACCATCTGCTCGGCCTGGCACCACACCAGGAGGCGGCGGCGGTCCACCACGTCGGCCAGCGCACCGCCCACCGCCGAGAGGATCAGCAGCGGGCCCAGTTGCGCGAACCCGAGGAGGGCCACGAACTGGGCCGAGTGGGTGAGTTGGTAGCCGAAGACACCGAGGGCCACGTTCTGCATCCACGTGCCCACGTTGGAGCCGAGGGCGCCCAACCACACGATGCGGAAGTCGCGGTGGGCCAGCGCCGCCCGCGCCGAGCCCGGCGTGAAGGGAGCGTCGCCGTCGACGGTGGCATCGGTGGCGTCGGGTGCGGGTTCAGTCCGGAAGGTCACGGCTAGGGATCGATGAGCACGCCGGGGTTGAGCACGCCCGCAGGGTCGAAGGTGCGCTTGGCCGCCCGCAACGCGCCGGCGAACAGGTCGGGCCGCTGGCGGTCGTACCAGGGCCGGTGGTCGCGACCCACGGCGTGGTGGTGGGTGATGGTGCCGCCCGCAGCCAGCAGCGCTTCGGACGCGGCGGCCTTGATCTCGGCCCACATCGCCAGCTCGCTGCCCGGGCGGCCAGGGGCGAAGACGCTGAAGTAGGGGGCGGGGCCGTCGGGGTACACGTGGGTGAACCGGCAGGTGATCCAACCGCCGCCGCACACGTCCTTCAGCGCCTGGTTGACGGTGTCGACCACCGACGCGTGCAGGGCCGGGAAGCGGTCCCATGTGGTGGCCGTCTCGAACGTCTCCACGATCACGCTCATGGCGACCAGCGCGTCACGGGTGTACGGCGCCCGCAAGAAGGAGTTGCGCCACTCGCCGGCCGCGCCGTCCCGCGCTCCGGCGCCCGCGTCGGTGGAGATGCGCACGCCTTCGGGCAGCGCCCCTCCCGCTTCCTGGCACAGCTCGACGGCCCTGGCCATCCACGCGTCCACCGGGTGGTCGGCCGACTCGAAGCCGAGCACCAGCAAGGCCGAGCCGTCGTCCACGCCCGCGGCGATCAAGGCCTCGCCGGGGTCGAGCAGCCGGCAGTTGGCCGGGAACAGCGCGGCCTGGGCGATGGCGCGGGCGGCGGTCGCGCCGGCGTCGAAGGTGCGGAAGTGTACGGCGGCGGACGCCTTGAACACGGGCCGGTCCTGCACCCGCATCCACGCTTCGGTGATGACGCCGAGGATGCCCTCGGAGCCGAGGAACAGGCGGTCGGGCGATGGTCCCGCGCCCGAACCAGGCAGCCGGCGGGACTCCACCACACCGGCGGGCGTGACCACGCGCATGCTCTCCACGAAGTCGTCGATGTGTGTCTGGTTGGTGGCGTAGTGGCCGCCCGAGCGGGTGGCCAGCCAACCCCCGAGCGTGGAGAACTCGAAGGACTGCGGGTAGTGGCGCAGGGTGTAGCCCTCCGCCCGCAGTTGGTCCTCGAGCACGGGGCCGAGGGCGCCGGCCTCGATGCGGGCGGCCCGGCTGGCGCGGTCGACCTCCAGCACCCGGTCCATGCGGGTGAGGTCGATGCACACCGCCCCTTCGAGCTCGACGCCACCCACCACCGACGACCCGCCTCCGAAGGGCACGGCAGGCGCACCGGCCGACGCGCACCAGTCGAGGAGGGCCGCCACCTCGGCTTCGTTGGCGGGAAAGGCGACGAAGCTGGGGGCGGGGGAGAGGTCGCCGGAGAACGCGCGCACCACGTCCCGGTACGACTTCCCGTAGGTGTGCGAGGCCCGGGTGTACGCGTCGTCGGCACACAGATCGGCCAGCGCGGGCGGTGGGCTGAACCGGGGCGGCGGGAGCGGCACGGCATCGAGTGCAGGCGGGCGCCGGGCGACGACCTCCGCGCCGAGCCGCCCGGTCACCGCCGCGCCCAACTTGTCCCGTTGTTGGGGGGTAAGGGCGTGTTCCTCCCATCCCCAACCCCACCACGAACGACGCATATCGCGACACTAACTGCACCCATCCTTGACCAGGTCGTTCCGCGCTTCTAGGGTCCGACCAGAAACCGGCAGAACAGGTTCTGGCGGACCTCGGTGTGGGCGGCAGGCGTGAAAATGACCGATTTTTCGGTGCTCTCGCGCGCCGTTCGTCCCCGGGGACAACAAGGAGGACGGCGTCCATGCGGGTGGCGAGGCGGTTCGGATCCGTGGCTGGTGTTGCGGCCATGGCAGCAGGCGGCACAGCAGCAGTTGCGCTCATCATGAGCGCGTTCGGCGGGGCCGGCGGGCAGGCGGGAGGCGTGCTCTCCTACACGGCCAGCGGCCCGGACGCGGCGCACCGCGTCTCGCTCCAGAAGCAGGGCAACGACCTGCAGCTCGTCGACACCGACACCGGGCGCCTGCTCGCGCAACGACCGGCAACCGACACCTCGTCCGTGGTCGTGCAGGGCACGGACGGCCAGGTGGACGACACGTTCACCCTCAACCTCCCCGACCATGCCTTGCGCCTGCCCGGCGGCATTCGCTTCGACGGCGGCCAGGGCGGCTTCGACACCCTCGTCCTCCAGGGCGGGCAGGTGCAGAAGGAAGTGGCGCAGGCGTACAACGCCCACTCGGGCCGGATCTCCCTCGATGGCGTGTTGCTGCACTACGCCAACATCGAGCCCATCGTGGACACCACACCGGCCGCCAGCATCACGGTGACGGGCACGGCTCTCACCGAAACCATCAACGTCATCGACGGGCCGCCCGCCAGCGGGTCCAGCTGCCCCTCGGACTGCGCCACCACCGAGGTGAACAGCACCGGCAACACCTTCGAGCGGGTCATCTTCGCCAACAAGGCAACGCTGATCGTCGACGGCGGCGGCGGCGCCGACACCGTGTCGTTCGACAACCCCAACCCCGCCACCGGGTTGGCCACGGTGGTGACCCAGAACGTCTCGGCCGTCACCCAGACCTCGCCCCTGGCGTACGCCAACATGGCGTTGGGCGCCAGCGGATCGGTGACCCTGACCAATGCCGCCAACGCCGTCAACACCCTGGCGGCGAACACCGGCGGCCCGCTGGCCTTCGTCAACGGCAACCCCCTCAGCGTGGGGACGGCGGCGAGCACGGTCGGTATCACGACTTCGAACGATGACGTCACCATCGCCGCAGACGCCCTGAACGTGGCGGACGTCATCAATGCAGGCGGCGCCAAGGTTGCGTTGCAGCCGCGCACCGCCGGACAGCTCGTCTCCCTCGGCACAGAGACCGGTGGCCAGTTCAGCCTCACGGACACCGAGCTCGACAAGGTGACGGCCGGCGTGCTGGAGATCGGAGGCGCCACGGCCGGCACCATCGGTTTCAACGGCGCCATCTCGCCGGCCAACGCCAGCCACCTGTCGCTGGTCACCAACGCCGAGATCGTCGACAACTTCTCGGGCGTCGACATCACGGTCAGCGCCCTGGAAATGCACGCCCAGTCCGGCATCGGGATCGGCGGCAGCCTCGGCCATCTCGATACCGAGGTCGACAACCTCGAGACCAGCAGCGTCACCGGCGGCACTGCCGTCAGCGACGTCAGCGCCCTGACCATCGGCGGCGTGACGAGCAGCCTCCCGGGTGTCCAGGAAGTGACGTCGGGGTCCGTCAGCATCTTCGCCGCAGGCACACTGTCGCTCGACGACACCGACGGCCTCGAGATGGTGCGAGGCGGGTCCGACAGCGGGAACGTCTCCCTCACCAGCACCTCCGGCGACGTCGTCGCCGTCGCAGACCGCGATGCCGTCGCCGTGCCGCGCGGAGATGCCACGCTGACCGCGGATCAGGACGTCCTCCTCGGAACGGTCGGGACCGACCACGACAACGACGTGAGGGCCAGCGGCGCGGTCGTCCTCGACGCCGGTCGTGACGTCACCATTGACGGGTTCGCCGACGTGGTCGCGGACGACTTCGGCCAGGCCACCGGTGCAACCCTGCTGCTGCAGGCGGGTCGAGACGTGAACATCGCCAACGCCCACGGCAGCGACGCAAGCGCGGGCACGGTGGGTGCGGGTTCCGCCAAGGTGATCACGGGAGCAGGCGGCTTCTTCCGCCACGCCGTGCCCTTCACGGGCTTCTACTCCGGCGGGGAGGCCATCATCCAGGCCGACCGCATGGCCATCAGTGCGGGTAGCGTCCAGGCGGCCACGCAGATCACCCTCGTGCCGCTGAGCTCGGCGACGTGGCAGATCGACCTGGGGTCGGGAACCGATGCCGCGGCAAGCACGCTCGAGGTGTCGTCGACCGAGCTCCAGGCGCTCGACGCCCCCGTGGTCAGGGTGGGTGACGCCGGGGTCACGCCGATCACGGTGACGGCGCCGGTGACGGCCCATGCCGACAGGACCCTGTCGCTGCGGGCCTCGACCCTCACCGACTCAAACGCCACGGGTACCGACATCACGGCCAGCGCCCTGGCCCTGCGCTCGACGAGCGGCATCAGCTTCACGACCAGCACGAGCACGTTGGCCTTCGACAACACCGGCGCCGCCGGAGACGTCACTATCAGCAACGACGTGCCCGTGACGGTCGACGCCCTCGACGGCATCACGGGGTCGATCAACGCCGGGTCGTTCACGACCATCACCGCTTCGGGTGTGAACGTGACGTCTGGCATCACCGGCGCGGGCGCTGTTGCCCTCCTCGCCGTCGATGACGCCGGTTCCGGCAACGACATCACCATCACGTCTCCGGCCACCGTGCAGGCGACCTCCGGCAACATGACGCTCACCGCGGGCGACCAGGTGATCGTGCCCACGGGCGCCACCCTCAGTGCGGCGAGCGCCATCAGCATCGATGTCGACCAGGGTTCGGCCGACGCGGGCACAGGTGCGGTCGTCACCCTCGACGGCACGCTGACCGCCACTGGCGTGGACGTCACCGGCGGGTCGGACAGCGACTCCTTCACCATCAAGCCCCAGACGGGACCGGCCTTCAACGTGGACGGGGCCAACCCCGTCCCGCCCGCGTCGCCCGGTGACAGCCTGCTGGTGCGCATGGCGGGTGTCACCAGCCCGGCGCTGACCAGCAGTTCCGACGCCACGGGCACCTCGGGCACCTGGTCCTTCGGCAACCGTGCCTCGGTCGGCTTCAGCCACATCGAGACCCTGGCCAACCTCAGCACCATCACCGGCACGGTCAACGACGACCTGAACGGCAACGGTGGCGTCGACTCGGGCGACGACCCTCTCTCGAGTTGGACGGTTGAGTTGCGCAACACCTCGGACGCGGTGCTGGGGACCACGACCACCGACGGCAGTGGCGTCTACACCTTTACCGGCGTCATCCCGGGCACCTACCGGGTGCGGATCCAGCTCCCGGCTGACTGGGTGCAGACCAGTGGCAATCCCGCCGACGCCGTGGCCCCCGAGACGGGTAGCTCGATCCCGGGTGGGGACTTCTCGGCGTTCCACACGATCACGATCGACGGCACCGTGTTCGACGACATCAACGGAGACGGTGCGGCCGCCCTTGGTGATCCGGGGATCAATGGGCGCACAGTGTTCCTCGACGCCAACGACAACGGGGTGCTGGACAGCGGCGAGGTCAACACCACGACGTCGGGGGGCGCCTACCAATTCAGCGGTATCACCCCGGGCACGTACAAGGTGCGGACGGTGGTCCCCGCCGGGTGGACCCAGACGAGCTCGGACCCCGCCGACATCGCCGCATCCAGCGGCACGAACGTCGGTGGCGTCGACTTCGGGACGTTCCAGCTGGTGACCATCGACGGCAGCGTCTTCAACGATGCCAACGGTGACGCCGCCCAGCAGTCCGGCGACGCCGGCCTCGGTGGTTGGACCGTGTTCATCGACGACGACAGCAATGGCTCGCCATCGCTGGGCGAGCCCACGACCACCACGGCCGGCGACGGCACGTACTCGTTCACCGACGTACCCCCGGGCACCTACAAGGTGCGCGAGGTCGCGCCCACCGGCTGGACCCGCACCACGACCAACCCGGCCGACATCAGCACCGAGAGCGGGACCGATGTCACCGGCGTGGACTTCGGCAACTTCAAGCGCATCACCGTCAGTGGCCTGGTGTTCCAGGACTTCGACAACGACGGCGCCTTCAACGGTGCGGACCGCCCGCAGGCCGGGTGGACCGTGTTCCTCGACAACAACAGCAACGGCACCAAGGACAGCGGTGAGCCGTCCGTTCTCACCGGGGTGGACGGGGCCTACGCCTTCGCCGACCGGGGTCCGGGGACGGTGAAGGTCGCCGTCGTGCCCAACGCCGGGTGGACGACCACCCCCACCAACAAGTCCGTGGTGACGGCCAGCGGCAGCGACGTGGCCCAGAACTTCGCCAACTTCCGGGTTGGCTTCGCCGGCTACAGCATGGTCGGGTCTGACGGGGGCGTCTTCAACTTCGGCGGGGCCGCCCACAAGGGCTCGCTGGCGGGCACCCCGCTGGCCGGTCCCATCGTGGGCATGGCCTACACCCCGTCCGGCAACGGGTACTGGCTGGCGGCGTCGGACGGTGGCGTGTTCGCCTTCGGCGATGCGGCCTACTTCGGCTCCCTGGGCGGCATCAAGCTGAACGCCCCGGTGGTCGGCATCCAGGTCACGCCTTCGGGCAAGGGCTACTGGCTGGTGGCGGCCGACGGTGGTGTGTTCACCTTCGGTGACGCGCCGTTCTTCGGCTCCCTGGGCGGCATCAAGCTGAACGCTCCGGTGGTC
>DASRGI010000162.1:0-32235 GCA_035651095.1 Acidimicrobiales bacterium
TCCGAGCCCCACCCCGGTTGGATCCGCGGCTTCCGCATGGCCGAGCCCGTGATCATCTCCTACGCCCGCGGCCTGCTGAAGGAGTTCCCCGGCCTGCCCGAGGGCGTGGTGGACGTCATCCCCGTCGACCACGTGGTGTCGGCCATCGTCGCCGTCGCCGCCCACGGCCCGGCGCCCGGCAACACGGCGTCCGTGTACCAGGTGGCGTCCGGTGCCCGGAACCCGCTGCGGTACCGCCAGCTTGTGGACCTCGTGCGCGAGTGGTTCACCGAGCACCCGCTGTACGACGCCGAGGGCCAGCCCATCGTCGTGCCCGAGTGGTCGTTCCCGGGACGGGGCCGGGTGCAGCGCCAGCTCCAGCGAGCCACCAAGGCCTTGGCCGCGGCCGAGAAGGCCATCACCACCCTGCCCGTGCGGGGTAAGCAGGCCGACCTGTCGTCCCGCCTGGAAGAGCGCCGCACACAAGCGGAGCGGGCCTTGGGCTACGTCCGCCTCTACGGCGCCTACACCGAGACCGAAGCGGTGTTCCAGGTGGACCGCCTCATCGCCCTGTCCGACTCCCTCGACGACGCCGACCGCCAGGCGTTCACCTTCGACCCCGCCGTCATCGACTGGCGCTCGTACGTGCACGACGTGCACCTGCCCTCCATCGTCGTGCACGCCCGAGTGCGGACGACCGGCGGTCGCAAGGAAGGCCTGTCTCGCGAGGAGCGTGGCCGCCGGGCCATCCTCTCCCCCGAGCGCCACATGGCGGTGTTCGACCTGGAGAACACGCTCATCGCCTCGAACGTGGTGGAGAGCTGGGCCTGGCTGGCCACCCGCCACCTGCCGCAGGACGAACGGGTGCGATTCACCTTGCGGGCGTTGAAGGAAGCGCCCGCTCTGCTTGCCCTCGACCGGCGGGACCGGGGCGACTTCCTGCGCCACTTCTACCGCCGCTACGACGGCGCCCCCGCTGCCCGCCTGCAAGCCGACGCGTGGGACCTGTTCAGCAACCTTCTGCTCACCAAGTCGTTCCCCGCCGGCATCCGTCGCGTACGCGAGCACAAGGCCCTGGGTCATCGCACCCTGCTCATCACCGGCGCCCTCGACTTCGTGATCGAGCCCTTGCGGCCGCTGTTCGACGACGTGGTCACCGCCCGCCTGGGCCACGCCGTCGACGGGACCCTCACCGGCGAGTTGGAGACGGGCCCGCCCACCGGCGAAGCCCGCGCCCTGATCATGGCCGAGTACGCCGACGCCGAGGGCCTCCGGCTCGAAGAGAGCGTCGCCTACGCCGACTCGGCCAGCGACCTCCCCATGCTCGAAGCGGCCGGCCACCCCGTGGCGGTGAACCCCGAGGCCAAGCTGGCCACCATCGCCCGCAAGCGGGGCTGGCACGTCGAGCACTGGAGCAAGGCACCGGGCGGGCCGCGCCCGCTGCTGCCCATCGGCGCACGGACCCGGGCTCGCTCATGAAGGCGCTCCTCTTCGAACGCAACCTGCCCAAGTACGCGGCCGCAGCGGTGGCCGGCCGGCTGATGCCCGGCCTGGGTGCCAAGGTCGGTCCCCTCTCCCTCAAGGACGTCGACCCGCCCGACCTCCCCGGCCCCGGCTGGGTGCGGGTGCGGCCCCGCCTGTCCGGCATCTGCGGCTCCGACCTGGCCACCATCGACGGCCACAGCTCGCGCTACTTCGAGCCCATCGTCAGCTTCCCGTTCGTGCCCGGCCACGAGGTCGTCGGCGTCGTGGACGGCAGCGACGACAAGCGTGTCGTGCTCGCCGCCACCCTCACCTGCGCGGCCCGGGGCATGCACCCGCCCTGCCCGCCGTGCACGCAAGGCCGCACCCACCTGTGCCAGCACCAGGCCTTCGGCCACGTGGCCGCCGGGTTGCAGACGGGTTTCTGCGCCGACACCAGCGGCGGCTGGTCAACGGGTTTCGTGGCCCACGAGAGCCAGCTCCACGCCGTGCCCGATGACCTGGACGACGACGCCGCGGTCATGGTCGAGCCCACGGCGTGCGCCGTACACGCAGCGTCGCTCACGCCGGCCGGCCTCCCGGCTGCCGTGCTGGGCGCCGGCACGTTGGGACTGTGCACGGTGGCCGCCCTGCGCCACGCCGACCCCGGGCGTCCCGTGCTCGTCGGGGCCCGCTACCCGCACCAGCAGGCCATCGCCACGGCCATGGGCGCCGACGCCACCGACAACCTCGAGCGGGCCGTGCGCCGGGCCACGGGCTCGTTGCAGGCCGGCGGGCAGCTCACCGGCGGCGTCAACCTCGTGTTCGACTGCGTGGGCTCGGCCGACTCGCTGGCCACCGCGCTGCGAATCGTCGCCCCGGGCGGTACCGTCGTCCTCGTGGGCATGGCCGGTCCGACCAGCCTCGACCTCACGCCCCTCTGGCACCGGGAGGTCGCCCTCCGCGGTTCGTACGCCTACACGGCCGCCGACTTCGCCACCGCCTTCGACGTGGTGCGGGGCGCCGACCTGGGCCGGCTGGTCTCGGCCCGCTACCCCCTCGATCGCTATCGCGACGCCGTCGACCACGCCGCCAACGCCGGCCGCCGCGGCGCCGTCAAGATCGTGTTCGACCTCACGCAGGAGAAGGTCCGCTAAGTGCCTCGCCCCGGTTTCGTCCTCGACGTCGATCGCTCCACACCCCCCACCCTGTTCTGGCACGGCGAGGGGTACCGGTTGGAGCGCCTGCCCGTGGGCAGCCGCGTGCTGTACCCGCCCGAGTCGCTGGCCGGCCTGCCCGACCCCGACGTCGCCATCCGCCGCGCCCTCCTCAACCCGTTGGGCGACTCGCAGCCCTTGCCCGCGCTGCTGTTCCCCGGCATGAAGCTCACCATCTGCTTCGACGACGTGTCCCTCCCCCTGCCCCCCATGAAGGCGCCCGACGTCCGCCAGCGCGTCATCGAGGCGGTGCTCGACCTGGCTGCTGTCGCGGGTGTGGACGACGTGCAGCTGATCGCGGCACTGGCCCTGCACCGGCGCATGACCGATGCCGAGCTGCGCCACGCCCTGGGCGATCGCGTCTTCGACGCCTTCGCTCCCCACGGCCTCCTCACCCAGCACGACGCCGAGGACTCGTCCAACCTCCTGCACCTGGGCCAGACCGACCACGGCGAGGACGTGGAGATCAACAAGCGGGCGGCCGAGAGCGACCTCATCGTCTACGTGAACATCAACCTGGTGGCCATGGACGGCGGGCACAAGAGCGTGGCCACGGGCCTGGCGTCGTACCGGTCGTTGCGCCACCACCACAACGTGCGGACCATGCAGCACAGCAAGTCGTTCATGGACCAGCACCGCTCCGAGCTCCACACGTCCAACTGGCGCATGGGCCGGCTCATCCGCGACAGCGGCGTGAAGATCTTCCAGATCGAGACCACGGTCAACAACCGCACGTTCCCCGACCAGTTCTCGTTCCTGGCCAAGCGGGAGTGGGAGTGGACGGCCAAGGACAGGGCCGCCTTCGTGGCGTCGAGCAAGGCCCTCAGCCGCACGCCCGGGCGGGTGAGCCGCTCCATCCTCCACGGCATCCGCGCCCCCTACGACCTCACCAGCGTGCAGGCCGGCGAGGTCGAAGCCGTGCACGCCGCCACCACCGAGAACGTGTACCGCCAGCAGCTCGTCGACGTGCAGGGCCAGACGGACATCCTCACCATGGGCCTCCCCTACATCTGCCCGTACAACGTCAACTCGGTGATGAACCCCATCCTCGTGGCCTGCCTGGGCCTCGGGTACTTCTTCAACATGTACCGGGGCAAGCCGCTCGTGCGCGAGGGCGGCGTGGTGATCATGAGCCACCCCACCCCGTGGGAGTTCCACCCCGTGCACCACCCCAGCTACATCGACTTCTTCGAGGAGGTGCTGGCCGACACCACCGATCCCGTCGAGATCGAGAAGCGCTACGAGGAGCGCTACGCCACCGACCCCTGGTACATCCACCTCTACCGCACCAGCAACGCCTACCACGGCGTACACCCGTTCTACATGTGGTACTGGTGCGCGCACGCCCTGCAGCACCTGGGTGCGGTGATCGTCGTCGGGGGCGACCAGAAGGCCGTGCGCCGCTTGGGCTTCAAGCCCGCGTCGACCTTGCGCGACGCGCTGGAGATGGCCGAGGACGTGGTCGGCCGGGACCCGTCCATCACCCACCTGCACTCGCCGCCCCTGGTGATGGCGCATGTTCAGTAGGCGGTTGGGCTTCCCCCTCCGCCGGCCCACGTGGCCGGGGGGCGTGGAGCGGCCGCCGGTCGAGCGGCGCACGGGCGTCGACTTCGAGACGGAGTGGGCTCGGCGCTACCCCACCCGGCTGGCCCGGGCGTTGGTGCTCGACGGCCCAGGCCGGGCCGTCGTCCACGCGGTGGCGGCACCGACCATCGACGGGCTCGACCGCATCGAAGGCCTGGGCGGTCCGGTGATCTTCGCCTCCAACCACGCCAGCCACGTCGACACCCCGCTGCTCCTCACGTCGCTCCCCGACCGCTTCCGCCACCGCACGGTCGTGGCCGCGGGGGCCGACTACTTCTTCGACAAGCGGTGGAAGGGCGCCCTGTGGGCGTTCGCCATCAACGCCGTGCCCATCGAGCGGGTGCGAGTGTCGCCCCGGTCCATCCGGCTCACGCAGCGCCTGCTGGCCGAGGGCTGGAGCGTGGTGATCTTCCCCGAGGGCGGCCGCACGCCCGACGGGTGGGGCCGGCCCCACCACCCGGGACCCGCCTACCTGGCGTCCAAGGCGGGCGTGCCCGTCGTGCCCGTGCACATCGAGGGCACCCGCCGCATCCTTCCCCGGGGCGGCAAGGGCCTGCGCCCGGCCACCACCACGATCACCTTCGGCGCCCCGTTGCGGGCGCACGAAGACGAGGACTCTCGTGCCTTCGCCGCCCGCATCGAGGCGAAGATCGCGGCGCTGGCCGACGAGCAGGCCACCGACTGGTGGACGGCCCGGCGCCGGGCGGCCAAGGCCACGTCGCCCTCGCTCACCGGCCCGGCCGCTGGCGCGTGGCGCCGTGCCTGGGCCCTGCCCGAACGGGGCCGCCGCTCCAACCACAGCGGCGCCAAGGCATGGCCCAAGACCTGAGCCCCTGCTGGCCGCCAACCGGGTCGACCCCCCTCCAACCGTTCTCGTAACGCTGGCGAGGCCTATGTCGGCGCCAGCGTTACGAGAACGGGGAATGGCGGCGCGGTACCCTGTGAGGACCGACCGGGGCGACTCCGTGGCAATGGCGCCTCCTTCAACGAGGAAGGCCCCCGGGTAGCACCACCAGCCAGCTATCCCAGCCACACAGCGGAGCAAACCCAATGCGTCCTGAACGAGATGCCTGTGGCATCGGCTTCACGGCCGACGCCTCCGGCCACCCGTCCCGGCTCATCGTCGAAGCTGCCCTTCAGGGGCTGAGCCACGTCACGCACCGGGGTGCCGTGGCCGCCGACCTCAGGTCGGCCGACGGGTCCGGCGTCCTCCTCCCCATTCCCCCGGCCATCTTCGGCGAGGGCCACGGGGTGGCGACCGTGTTCGCCCGGGGCGACGATCCCCGGCCCGCGGTGGAAGCAGCGGCCGCGGCCGACGGCATCGACATCGTCGACTGGCGCACGCCGCCTACGGACGATGGCCAGCTGGGCGAGTTCGCTCGGGGCAGCCGGCCCCAGATCCTCCAGGCCATCCTCCACACCGGCGCTCTCAACGGCCACGAGCGAGCGGCCTACCGCATGCGCCGGCGCCTGGCCGGGCTGGACGACCTGTACGTGGCCAGTTGCTCCTTCCGCACCGTCGTCTACAAGGGCCTGGTGGCGGCCGACCGCCTGGGCGCCTTCTACGTCGATCTCGTGGACGAACGTTTCGTCGCACCGTTCGTCGTCTTCCACCAAAGGTTCTCCACCAACACGTCACCTTCATGGGAACGGGCCCAACCGTTCCGCACCCTGTGCCACAACGGCGAGATCAACGCCATCGCCGGCAACGTCAACCGCATGAAGGCTCGGGCCGTGTTGGGTGCGGGCGGGCTCGACGAGGACGAAGCCCTCCTGCACCCGGTGCTCGATCCCCGGGACTCCGACTCGGGCATGCTCGATGCCGCCGTCGAACTCCTGGTGCGGGGCGGGCGGGACATCCGCCACGCCATCGCCATGCTCGTCCCCGAAGCGTGGGAGGGCGCCCGTGATCTCGACCCCGAGGTGCGCGGGTTCTACCGGTACCACGCCTGCCTGGTCGAGCCGTGGGACGGGCCCGCCGGCCTGGTCTTCACGGACGGGCGGGGCGTGGGCGCCGCTCTCGACCGCAACGGCCTGCGCCCCCTTCGTTGGGCGGTGTGCGAGGACGGGCTGGTCGTGGCCTGCTCCGAGGTCGGGGCCGTCGACCTCACCGGCCACGGGACGGTCGAGCGGGGCCGGCTGGGCCCCGGGCAGATGCTGTTCGTCGATCCCAGTCGGGGCGTGCTCTACGACGCCGACTGCAAGGAGCGCCTGGCCGCCGCCGCGCCCTATGCCCGGTGGGCGGCCGACGGGTTGCGGCGCACGAGCCCCGGCCTGCCCGTGGTGGAGACGCCCGAAGCCGGCGTGCTCGAGCGCCGCCACATCGTGCACGGCTACACCGACGAGGAGCTGCGCCTGGTCCTCAAGCCCATGGTCACCGATGCCAAGGAGCCGACTTTCTCCATGGGCGACGACTCACCCCTGCCCCACCTGGCCGGGCGGCCCCGGCCCGTCCACCACTACCTCAAGCAGCGCTTCGCCCAGGTGACCAACCCGCCCATCGACCACCTGCGCGAGCGCCTGGTGATGACCCTGCGCACCCTGCTCGGCTCCCGCCAACCCCTCCTCACCGAGGTTCCCGAGGCCGCCCACCTCCTGGAGCTACCCACCTTCTTCGTGTACCCGTCGACCGTGGAGCGCCTGTCCCGGGACGAAGCGGCGCGCACGTTGGACACCACGTTCGACGTCGGCGTGGAGACCTTGCGCGAAGCCGTTGAACGGTTGGGCGAGGAAGCAGAACGATCGGTCCGGGACGAAGGAGCGTCGTTGCTCTTCCTGAACGACGGGGCCGTGCCGGCCGACCGCGCGCCCATCCCGTCCGTGCTGGCCACGGGCGCTGTCCACCACCGCCTCATCCGGGCCGGCCTGCGCCAGGGCGCCAGCCTGATCGTCACCGCCGACGATGCCCGCGACGTCCACCACGTCGCCTGCCTCCTGGGGTTCGGGGCCGACGCCGTCTGCCCCCGGCTGGCCCTCCAGACCATCGCCGTCGATGCCGACGCGTCGGACTCCGACCTCTCCAGCGCCGAGGCCCAGGAGCGCTTCCAGGCGGCGGTCGAAGACGGGGTCCTCAAGATCCTCTCCAAGATGGGCATCTCCACCGTCGACTCGTACCGGGGCGCGCAGCTATTCGAGGTGGTCGGCCTGGCCGCCGAGGTGGTGGACCTGTGCATGGCCGGCGCCCCGTCCATCGTGGGCGGCATCGGGTGGGACGAGCTGGGAGCCGACGTGGTGCAGCAGCACGCCGAGGCCGCCGCCGAGGGCGCCGGCATCCCCAGCCCCGGCTACTACCGCGACAAGGGCGTGAAGCGGGGCGGCGAGTACCACACCCACAACAAGGAGGTGGTCGACGCCCTCAACGCCATGGCCGCCGCCCACCTCCTGCAGAAGGCCATCGCCTCCGGCCGGGACGAGCTGTACGACGACTTCGCCCGCCTGGTGAACGAGCGCCCGCCGGCCGAGCTGCGGGACCTGCTGGAGCTGGTGCCGGCGGGGCCGCCCGTGCCGCTGCCCGAGGTGGAGCAGGTGGAGGCGATCTGCCGGCGCTTCTCCACGGGGGCCATGTCCCACGGCTCGCTGTCGGCCGAGGCCCACGAGACCCTGGCCGAGGCCATGAACCTCATCGGGGCCAAATCGAACTGCGGGGAGGGCGGCGAGGACCCGTACCGCTTCCGCACCCGCGGGCTGCCGGCGGGCGACAGGAACAGCCGCATCAAGCAGATCGCCTCGGGCCGCTTCGGCGTCACCCCCGAGTACTGCGCCTTCGCCGACGAGTTGAACATCAAGATGGCCCAGGGTTCCAAGCCGGGTGAGGGCGGCCAGCTGCCGGGCAACAAGGTGAGCGAGGAGATCGCCCGCCTACGCCACACCCAGCCGGGCGTCACCCTGATCTCGCCACCGCCCCACCACGACATCTACTCCATCGAGGACCTGGCCCAGCTGATCTTCGACCTGAAGCAGGTCAACCGCTACGCCGATGTGTCGGTGAAGCTGGTGGCCGAGGAAGGCGTGGGCACCATCGCCGCCGGTGTGGTGAAGTGCCTGGCCGACGTGGTGCAGATCAGCGGCTGCAACGGGGGCACGGGCGCGTCCCCCCTGTCGTCGATCAAGCACGCTGGCACGCCGTGGGAGCTGGGCCTGGCCGAGACCCAGCAGGTGCTGATCGAGAACAAGCTGCGGGACCGGGTGCGGCTGCGGGTGGACGGCGGCTTCCTCACCGGAAGGGACGTGGTGGTGGCCGCCCTGCTGGGCGCCGACGAGTACAGCTTCGGCACCGCGGCCATGATCGCCGAGGGCTGCATCATGCTGCGGTCCTGCCACAAGGACACGTGCAAGCCGGGCATCGCCACCCAGCGGCCCAACCTCCGGGCCAACTTCTCGGGGACGCCCGAGGGTGTGGCCGCCTATTTCACCTTCGTGGCCCAGGAGGTGCGCCAGACCCTGGCGTCGCTCGGTCTGCGGTCGCTCGACGAGGCCATCGGCCGGGTGGAGTGCCTGCGCCAGCGGCTGACGGGCAATGCCCGGGCCGACGCCGTCGACCTGGCACCGCTGTTGCAAGCGCCGAACGACGGCGGGCCGCGCTGCTTCGTCGCCCCCCAACCCATCCAGCGGCCCCGGTCGGAGCTGGGCGACCGCCTGCTGGCCGACGCCTTCCAGCCCGTGTGGGACGGTGACGACGTCGAGCTGCACTACGAGATCACCAACAAGGACCGAACCGTCGGCGCTGCCCTGGGCGGGGCCATCGCTGTGGAGTGGGCCGACCGGGCACCCCGGGGTACGGCCATCGTGCGCCTCACCGGCCAGGCCGGGCAGAGCTTCGGCGCCTTCCTCAGCCATGGCATCGAGCTGGACCTCACCGGCGAGGCCAACGACTACGTGGGCAAGGGCATGGCCGGTGGCCGCATCGTGATCCGGCCGCCCCAGGGCGACACCGGCGATCCGGTGCTGGCCGGCAACACCTGCCTGTACGGGGCGACGGGCGGCGACCTGTTCCTCGCCGGCTCGGCGGGCGAGCGCTTCGCCGTGCGCAACTCGGGGGCCAACGCCGTGGTGGAGGGCGTGGGCGATCACGCCTGCGAGTACATGACCGGCGGCACCGTGGTGGTGCTGGGGCCCGTGGGCCGGAACCTGGGCGCGGGTATGACCGGCGGCCAGGCCTACGTGTGGGATCCCCGCTACCAGCTGCCCGGGCGGCTCAACACCCAGCTCGTGGAGGCGGCCCGGCCTGACGAGTCGCAGCTGGTGGAGCTGCGCTGGCTGGTCGAGCGCCACCACGAGCTCACGGGCTCACCCCGGGCCGCCATGCTGCTGGCCGAGTGGGCCACGACGTGCGAGCAGGTGTGGCTGGTGGTGCCCAAGAACCGCAGCCGCCAGCTCGAGGAGCAGGCCGCCCGGGTGGGCGCCGCCACCTGACCGCCACCACCACCTTTCTCGTTGCGTTCTGGCTCGGTGAGCGCGACTGGACGCAACGAGAAGCGGGAGGAGGGCGGCGTTTCGTATTCTTCGGCGGTGCTGACGGCCGCGCCCGGACCCGACCAACCGCCCAGCCCTTCCCCGGCCCCGGGCGCGCCCCGGGCCCGGATCGCCGCCGTGGTCGCGGTGGCCGTGCTGATCGTCGTTCTGGCCGCGGCCGTGGGCATGGCCATGGGCGGCAGCACCACCCCCACCCAGCAGGCCAACGCCAAGGCCAGGGACTACGCGGCGGGAAAGCCCAAGGCCCACGCGCCCTTCACCGCCACCGATGCCGGCTTCAGTATGGACTTCCCCGCGGCCCCCAAGCGCCAGGAGCAGCAGGTGCCGGCCGGTGCGACCAGCCTGCGCCTCGTCCAGTACACGTCCGAGCTGTCGAGCGACGTCGGCTTCTCCGCCGGCTGGTTCCGCCTGCCCCAGCCGCCCGCGCCCGACGGCGTGAAGACCTTCCTCGACGCCACCGTCAACGGCAGCGTGGCCGCCATCAAGGGCAAGCTGCTCGGGTCGCAGTCGCTCACCGTCGGCACCGACCCCGCCGTGGAGTACACGGCCAGCGCCACCCAGGGCCATTTCGTCAAGGCCCGCACCATCCTCGTGGGCAGCGACGTCTACATCCTCCAGGTGGTGTCCGACCGCCAGGACCCCGTGGGCTATGGGCGTTTCGTGTCGTCCTTTCGTCTGACTAGCCCCAGGCGTTGACAGCGAAATAGCTCTCGAAACCCCTGAAATCGCGGGGGGAAGCGGTCGACAATGAACCCCGCGTGCCGTTCGCCGGGGGGCGGGTGCGCGCCGGCGGCGCGGTGGACGTCGCGGTCGACAACTCCGGCGCGGTGCTGTGACCCCCTCCCCCCGACGCCTCCTCCTCCTTGCCATCGCGCTGCTCGCGCCCCTCCTGGCCTTCGTCCCGGCCAGCCCGGCGGGGGCCGCAGCCGACCCGCCGGCGCTGGGCCCCGGGCCCGCCTACTGGCTGGTGGCCTCGGACGGCGGCATCTTCGCCTACGGGCGAGCCCACTTCGCCGGGTCGCTGGCGGGCACGCCCGTGCAGCGGCCCATCGCCGGCATCGCCGCCACCCCCTCCGGCCAGGGTTACTGGATGGTGGCCCGGGACGGCGGCGTGTTCGCCTTCGGGGACGCGCCCTACCTGGGCGGGGCGGCCGGCCAGCCCCTCAACACCGCGGTGGTCGGCATCGCCCCCACGCCGTCGGGCCACGGCTACTGGCTGGCCAGCGCCGACGGGGGCGTGTTCGCCTACGGGGACGCGCCCTTCCTCGGCGGCCTGCCCGGCGGCGGGGCGCCCCTCAACCAGCCGGTGGTCGCCCTGGCGGCCACGCCGTCGGGCAAGGGCTACTGGCTGATCGCCCGGGACGGCGGGGTCTTCGCCTACGGCGACGCGCCCTACCTGGGCGGTCCCGTGGGCGGCGTCCTCAACCGGGGCATCGTGGGCATGGCGGCTTCCGTGTCGGGCCGGGGGTACTGGCTGGTGGCCGCCGACGGCGGCGTGTTCGCCTACGGAGACGCCGGGTTCGCCGGGTCGGCCCTGGGGGCGGCACCGGCGTCGCCCATCGTGGGCATGGCCCGCACCCGCTCGGGCGGTGGCTACTGGCTGGTGGCCAGCGACGGCGGCGTGTTCGCCTACGGGGACGCCGGCTTCTTCGGCTCCCCCGCCGACGGCCACGTGAACGGCCGGGTCGTGGCCGTGGCCGCGGGCGTGGGCGTGGACGTGCACACCCAGCCCCGGGAGCTTTCCGGCACCTTCGGCTGGGACATCTCCTGGCCCCAGTGCCGCAGCCGGCTGCCCCAGGGCGGGTACGCCTTCGCCGTCGTGGGCGTCACGGGTGGCCGCCAGTTCACCGCCAACCCGTGCCTGGCCGAGCAGTGGCGCTGGACCCTGCGGGGCGGCTCCGTGGGCGCCGTCTACATGAACGTGAACTGGCCGTCCCGGGACGAGGAGCCCAGCCTGCCCCAGCGCATGGCCGATGCCTGCCCGATCACCGACGTGGAGTGCCAGGCCTACCAGTGGGGCCGGCGGGGGGCGATCGACGCCCTGGCCGTGGCCACCCGGGCCGGCGCCAACGCACCGATGTGGTGGATCGACGTGGAGACCACCAACCGCTGGTCGCCCGACCAGGGCCTCAACTCCCTCGTGGTCTACGGGGCCATCGACGGGCTGCGGGCTGCGGGCCGCCAGGTCGGGGCGTACTCGACCCAGTACCAGTGGAACGTCATCGTCGGCGACTTCGCCCCCGCCGTGCCCACGTGGGTGGCGGGCCCGTCCGGCGCGGCCGACGCCCCGCCCTACTGCAACCCGGACCACTCGTTCGGCGGGGGCAAGCCCTGGCTGGTGCAGTATCCCAACGGGCTCGACGGCAACCTGCTGTGCCCGGAGGGCGCCCGCCAGCTCATGACGTCGTTCCAGCTGCCGCCGCCCCCGGCCGTCCCCGTGTTCCCGATCCCGCCTCCCGTCCCCTTCTCGTAACGCCAGGGGTCAGTGGTTCGGCGGGGTGGCCAGGGCGATCTCCTCGGCGGTGGGCTCCCGTTCGTGGCGGGCCTCGTCGGGCAGCAGGGCAACGAGGGCGGCCATGATCCGGGCCGTGTCCTCGTGGGGGTCGCCGTAGGCCAGCTCCACCGCCGGGCCCACCTGCGTGGACACGTGGGGCGGGTGCAAGACGTTCCACACCCGGGGCACTCGCTCCCGCCGGGGCCACACGTGCTCGGTGCCCCACAGGCCCACCGGGATCACCGGCGCCCGGGTCATGGCTGCCAGGCGGGCCGCACCCGTCTTGCCCTGGAGCACGGGGTCGAAGAACGCCCGCCCCCGCGGGATGGTGCCCTGGGGCATCAGGGCCACGACCTCGCCCGCCTCCAATGCCCGGGCCGCCTCCCGGAGGGGCTCGCCCGACCCACTCCCCCGGTCCACCCGGATGCCGCCCATGGCCTTGGCCAGCGGCCCGATCACCGGGGCGTCGAACACCTCCTTCTTGCCAAGGAAGCGGGGCGACCGGCCCGCCCGCATGATTGTGAGCCCGAGCGCCACCGTGTCGAAGTAGCTGCGGTGGTTGGCCACCACGATGGCCGGGCCCACCTTGGGCAACAGGTCGAGCCCCCCGAGGCTGAAGCGGGCATACGGGAACAGCTCGGGACGGGCGAGCCACCGGGCCACCTCGGCCGGCTCCACCCCCAGCACCTTGGGCACCCCCGGCGGCGCGTCGAGGTGGAGGACGGGCCAGCGTCGCAAGGTGGCCACCGCCTGGAGGCGAGGGTCGGGGTTCACGGCGTGGGGGTGGCCGACGGCCGACAGCAACGGGAGGTCGTAGAAGCTGTCGGAGTAGGCCCAGCTCTCCCGGAGCTCGATGCCGTGGGCCTCGGCCCAGCGGCCGACGGCGGCCCGCTTCCCCCGGGCCCACACGAACTCGCCCTCCAACCCGCCGGTGTAGATGCCCGCCCCGTCGCTGGCGTAGCGGGTGGCGACCACGTCGTCGAAGCCCAGGCGCTCGGCCAGCGGGGCCACCAGATCGTGAGGCGTGGTGGTGGCCAGCACGACGGGCCGGCCCGCCCGCCGGTGCTCGTCGAGGAGGGGCCGGGCGTAGGGCGTCACCAGGTCGGTGAGCTTGTCGGCCGCGGCCTGGCCGGCCGCCTGCACCGCCTCCCGGGACCACCCCTTGGCCGCCAGCGCCGCGCCCCGGGCCAGGGCCATGGAGGGCAGCGTCTCGCCCACCAGGTCGTACACCTTGTAGAGCAGCCCCTGCCCAGGCAGCGACCGGCTCGGCGCGAGCCCGGCGTTGGCCAGCGCCTCCCCGATCAGGGGACCGCTGGCACCCCGGAGCAGCGTGCGATCGAGGTCGAAGAAGGCCGCTCCACCACCCATACGGGAACGGTACTCCGGGCCCAGACGCGACGAAGGGGCCGGCTGGGGGGATGCCGGCCCCTTCTCCATCGCCGGAGGAGCGGGAGGGGGGTACCCGCTGCACTTCCGTTGCTACATCACCAGTATCGGCTGGCCAGCCGAATCTGTCCAACAGTTAGTTACGATTCCTGGCATCATTGAAAGCGATGGACCTCCGCCAGCTCAACGCCCTCGTCGCCATCGCCGAGACGGGCAGCTTCTCGGCCGCCGCCCAGGTGCTGCACACCGTCCAGTCCAACGTCTCCGCCCACGTGGCCCGCCTGGAGAAGGACCTGGGCGTCACCCTCGTCGACCGGGCCGCCGGCCGCCTCACCGAGGAGGGTGAGGCCGTGGTCGCCCGGGCCCGGCGGGTCAACGCCGAACTGGACGGGATGGTGGCCGACGTGGCCGCCGTGAACCGGGAGGTATCGGGCTCGGTGCGGCTCGGCATGGTCGGCACCACGGGCCGCTGGCTGCTGCCCCGCATCCTCGGAGCCCTGCCCGAGCGCCATCCCCATGTGCGCCTGACCGTCGTCGAGGGGACGACCACCACCCTGGCCCCCCAGCTCACCACCGGCCAGCTGGACCTGGCCATCACCAACCTGCCCGTCCCCCTGCCCGAGATCGTCACCGAGCCGCTGTTCGAGGAGGACCTCGTCCTCATCGTGAACCCCGGCCACCCTCTCGAGCACACCGACTCCATTCCCCTGGCCCGGCTCGACGGCATGGAGGTCCTCCTGCCCCTGGCCGGCACGTCCTTCCGCGACGAGTTCGACGCCGTGTGCGCGGCGGCCGGGGTCCACCTCGCCACCAAGCTGGAGATCGACGGCGTGCGCCTGCTCGCCTCACTCACGCTCGAGGGCCACGGTCCCGCCATCCTCCCGGCCACGGCCATCCCCACCTGGCTCCAGGACCGCTGCCACCTGGTGGCGGTCAAGGGCCTCCCGCCCCGCCGCATCGGCGTGGCCCAGCGCCGCCTGGGCCTGCCCGCGGCGCCCGCCCGGGCATTGCTGGCCCTGTGCCGGGACCTGGTGGCGGACGATGCCAACCGGCCACCGCTCGTCTCCCCGCCCGCCTGAGTCTCGCCTGCGTCTTAGCGGAGGCGGGCGGCGAACGGCGCCAGGTCTCGTTCCGCCGTGGCCCGCTCGTCGATGGACAGGGCCAGCGCCGACGAGCAGTACTTGCAGCGCACGATGAGCCGGTCCGGCACCAGGTAGGCGCCCTTGTGGGCACAGTTCCCGCAGCGCACGTAGACGGGGTGACGGGAGGTGCGGCTGGCGTTGGCCCGGGCGGTGCGGACCAGCTCCAGGGCGGCCTCGGCCGTGGCGTCGGACGGGTCCCTGCGCAGCCGGTCGGCCAGGGCCTCCTCGGCGGCCTGCAGGGCAGCACCGGCGCCACCGGCCCGCTGCAGGAGCCCGGCAGCCATGTCGGGGGCGAACGCCTCTTCGGCGAGGGTCCGCGCCAGCGAAGCGATTTGCGTCCCCGTTGCCTGCATGCGTCCGCCCGCGTCCCTTCTGCCGTGCTTTGAGAGTTCACCCCAAACGGCCCCCATTCCTGCCGAGCACGACTCCCGCAGCAGGGGGAATGTATCCCGGGCGTCCACCGTTGACACTGATCCAATGGCACGACTGGAGTGGAAAGAACAAGCGGCCTGTCGAGGGTTGGACACCAATGTGTTCTTCTCCGACGACGAGGCGGAGGTGGCCCAGGCCAAGGCGGTGTGCGCCGGGTGCCCGGTCCGTGAGGCCTGTCTCCAGTTCGCGCTCGACTCCCGGCAGCACGACGGTGTCTGGGGCGGGCTCGACGAACTGGAACGGCGCCGGTTGCGCCGCCGCCGCCAGTCGGGCGCTGAAGCCGCCTAACCTCAGGGCTCTCTTGGAGTAGGGGGCCACGGGGCGTTGGTAGCCTCGCCGGCCCCGAGTGATCATGCCTGCGACTCTCCCCCAGCTGACCGAGCAGGAAGCCGCGGACCACATTGCGGCCGCGTCCCTCCAGGGCGCCTCGGCGGGTGTGGTGGGGTTGGAGTGCGAGTGGTTTCCCGTCCCCCGGGTCCCCATGGACGACGTGCATGCGGCCTTGGCCGGCGTCGTCCGGCCTGGCGGCAGCAGGATCACCTTCGAGCCCGGCGGGCAGATCGAGCTCAGCTCACCACCCGTGGTCGGTGTGGCTGCCGCCGCCCACGCGCTGGCGGCCGACGCCGCCACCGTCAGCTCCGCCCTCGCCCCGCTCGGCGTCTCCCTCCTGGCCACCGGCCTTCATCCCACCCAGGTACCCACGCGGGTCGTCCATTCCCCCCGCTACGCGGCCATGGAGGTGTACTTCGACCACGACGGCCGGGCCGGTCGCACCATGATGTGCGGCACCGCTGCCCTCCAGGTCAACGTCGACCTGGGCACGGACGCCGAGGCCCGGCGCCGGTGGACGCTGGCCCACCGCCTCGGCCCCGTCCTCCTGGCCTCGTTCGCCAACTCACCCGTGGCCGACGGCCGGCCCACCGGCTGGAAGTCCACCCGGGCGGCCACGTGGATGGCCATCGACCGCACCCGCACGGCGCCCCCGGCGGGCGGGCTGTCTGGTTGGGTGGACTACGCCCTCGATGCCCGGGTCATGTTCGTGCGCACGGTCGCCGGCGGCCAGGACTTCTTCGAGCCCGTGCTCCGGCCCATGACGTTTCGGGCCTGGGTGCGCGACGGCCACCCGTTGGGATGGCCCACGGCCGACGACCTCGACTACCACCTCACCACCCTGTTCCCGCCCATCCGCCCGAAGGGGTGGTTGGAGCTGCGGTTCATCGACGCCCTCCCCAGCCCGTGGTGGGAGGCGGCCGCGGCGGTGGCCGTCACCCTGCTCGACGACCCCGTGGCCAGCGACCGGGCTGCTGCCGCCCTCGACCGCATCACCATGCCCGTGACGTGGGGCTGGCGCACGGCGGCGCGCTGCGGCTTGGAGGACCCCGAGCTGGGCACGGCGGCCGAGGCCTGCTTCGAAGCGGCCGCCAGCCGGGCGGACCCGGCCTTGGCACCGCTGGTGGTGTCGTACCTCGATCGCTACGTGTCTCGACGACTCTGCCCGGCCGACGACGTGGTCCCCACGCCGGTGGGAGCCTGATGGGCACGGGCTTGCGGGAGGTCATCGCCGCCGAGCTCGACGCCGCTCGCCGGCGGTCCCTCGACCTGCTCGACCCACTGGATGAGGCCGACCTCATCCGGCAGCACTCCCCCCTCATGTCACCGCTCGTATGGGACCTGGCCCACGTCGGCAACTACGAGGACCTGTGGCTGCTGCGGGCCCTGGAGGCCGACGGCGTGGGCGCCGAGTACGACCAGATCTACGACGCCTTCCGCCATCCCCGCAAGGACCGGCCCGGCCTCCCCCTGCTCGGGCCGGCGGCGGCGCGCGGGTACATCGGCGAGGTGCGCCAACGGGCGCTCGACGTGCTCGGCAAGGTGGCCTTGGACGAGCGCTCACCCCTGCTCGACGGCGGCTTCGTGTACGGCATGGTGGTGCAGCACGAGCACCAGCACGACGAAACCATGCTGGCCACGTTGCAGCTGATGGAGAGCTCGGCCTACTACCCGATCGACGCGCCGGTGGGCGTGCCCGTCCGGCCCGCACCCGGTGCCGCTGAGGTGCTGGTCGAGGGCGGGCCGTTCACCATGGGCACGTCCACCGAACCGTGGGCCTACGACAACGAACGACCGGCCCACACCGTCGACCTGCCCGCCTTCTGGATCGACACCGCACCGGTCACCAACGGGCAGTACCGGGCCTTCGTGGAGGACGGGGGCTACGCCGTCCCCCGGTGGTGGACGGAGGCGGGATGGGCCTGGCGCCAGGAGGCGGGCCTGGAGGCGCCGCAGTTCTGGTCCCGGGATACCGGGGGTTCGTGGACTCGACGGCGGTTCGGGTGGCACGAGGCCGTCCCCGACGACGAGCCCGTCCAGCACGTGTGCTGGTACGAAGCCAGCGCCTTCGCCCGTTGGGCGGGCAAGCGACTGCCCACCGAGGCCGAGTGGGAGAAGGCGGCGTCATGGGACCCGGCCGCGTCGAGCAAGCGCCGCTTCCCGTGGGGCGACGCCGAGCCGGTGGGCCAGGCCAACCTGGGGCAGCGCCACCTGCGGCCGGCGCCGGCCGGCGCCTTCCCCGGCGGCACCAGCGTCTACGGCTGCCTGTCCATGGTGGGCGACGTGTGGGAGTGGACGGCGTCGGACTTCGAGCCCTACCCCGGGTTCGCCTCGTTCCCCTACCGCGAGTACTCCGAGGTGTTCTACGGCCCCGCCTACAAGGTGCTGCGGGGCGGGTCGTGGGCCACCCACCCGCGGGCCGTGCGCACCACGTTCCGCAACTGGGACTACCCCATCCGCCGCCAGATCTTCGCCGGCTTCCGCTGCGCCCGGGACGCGGGGTAGGACCAGCCGTGTGCCGCCTGCTGGCCTATGTGGGGCCGCCCGTCACCCTGCACGACCTGCTGCTGGCCCCACCCCATTCGCTGCTGCGCCAGTCGTGGGAGCCGCGCCACCAGCGACACGGGGCGGTGAACGCCGACGGGTTCGGCGTGGGGTGGTACGACCACGACCGGCGCCCCGAGCCCGCCCGCTACCGCAGGGCCCGCCCCATCTGGACGGACCGCAGCTTCGCCAGCCTGGCCGGGGTGGTGGCGTCGACCGCCGTCCTGGCCGCGGTGCGCAACGCCACCCCGCCGGCGCCAGTGGAGGAGAGCGGGGCCGCCCCCTTCACCTCGGGGCCGTGGCTGTTTGCCCACAACGGGGCGGTCGAGGGCTTCGCCGGTCCGTCGGGGTGCGGCGTGCAGTTGCGAGCGGCCGTGTCGCCCGGACGGCTGGCCGAGATCGAGGGCGCGGCCGACTCGGAGGTGCTGTTCGCCATGGTGCTCGGTGGCATGGACACCGGGCTCTCGCCTGCGGCGGCGATGCAGTTGGTCGTTGCGGGTGTGGCCTCCATGGCGCCGGGTTCGCGGCTCAACCTGGCCCTCACCGACGGGCGCCGGGTGGTGGCCACCGCGTTCGGCGACTCGTTGTTCGTGCGCCGGGCCGGCGGCGTCGTTGTTGCGTCGGAACCGTTCGACGACGAGCCCGGTTGGGAACACGTCCCCGACCGCTCGCTGGTGGAGGCGACGGCGGAATCCGTATCGATAGCTGAGGGGGTGCTGTGAGCGAGGCTGGGTTCACCGTGGAGGTCCACTTGGGGCCGGACGACATGCGGTCGGCGTTGCGGGCCGACGCCCGGCGGGGGCTCACGTCCTCGCCCAAGGAGCTGCCGCCCAAGTGGTTCTATGACGAGCGGGGCTCGCAGCTCTTCGACGACATCACCCGCCTGGCCGAGTACTACCCCACCCGCCGGGAGCGGGAGATCATCGAGCGGCGGGCGGGTGAGATCGCGGCGGCGTCCGGCGCGGACACACTCATCGAGCTGGGCTCGGGCACGTCGACCAAGACGCGCCTGTTGCTCGACGCCCTGCGGGACGCGGGGACGCTCCGGCGGTTCGTGCCCTTCGACGTGAGCGAGGCCACGCTGCGGGCCGCCGGAGCCGAGATCGCGGCCGCCTACCCGGGGATCGCCGTGCATGCCGTGGTGGGCGACTTCGAGCACCACCTGGGCCTGTTGCCAGCGTCGGGGTCGGCCCGGTTGATTGCCTTCCTGGGCGGCACCATCGGCAACCTGGTGCCCGCCGAGCGGGCCAAGTTCCTGAGCGAGGTGGCCAGCGGCCTGCGCCCGGGTGACGGCCTGCTGCTGGGCACGGACCTGGTGAAGGACGTGGGCCGGCTGGAAGCCGCCTACGACGATGCCGCCGGGGTCACAGCCGCGTTCAACCGCAACGTACTGCTCGTCCTCAACCGGGAGCTGGGCGCGTCGTTCGACCCGTCGCGCTTCGACCACGTGGCCGTGTGGAACGCCGCCGAGGATTGGATCGAGATGCGGCTGCGCTCGCAGGTCGACCAGTCCGTGGCCGTACCCGAGTTGGGGCTGGTCGTGCCCTTCGCGGCCGGCGAGGAGATGCGCACGGAGATCAGCGCCAAGTTCCGGCGGGACGGCGTCGCCGCCGAGCTGGCCGCGGCCGGGCTGGAGCTGGCCCACTGGTGGACCGACGAGGCCGGCGACTTCGCCCTGTCGCTGTCCTTCCCCGCCTAGGAGTTCGACGCGCTGTTCGGCGGCGGCAGCTCCAGCCAGGTCTGGCCGGGTGTGAGCGGGATTCGGCTGCCGGTCGCGTCGGTGTAGGTGGTCACGGCCGCGGCGTCGGCCTTGGACCACGTGCCCACGACGAGCTTGCCGTCGGTGAACACCCACGCGGGTCCCGAGCCGATGACCTTGCCCTCGGGCACCGGCGTGTTCGACTGGTCGCGCTGGCCCGTGTCCACGTACTCCACGAACGCCACCACCACGTTCTTGGGCGCGACCTGCTGGTTGGCGCTGTCCATGTGGGGCCCGCCGTCCTGGGAACGGCGCCACACGCCGGCCGCCGCGTCCCACTGGTAGTCCACCACCGTGGTCACGTGGGCGCCCTTGAACTCGATGTGGAGGTGCGTGACGGGCGTGCCCGCCGAGGGCTGGCCGGCGGCCCGGTAGGTGAACGGAGGCGGGGGTGGCGCGGCCCCTGCGGGGGCGTGGCGGAAGAGGGCGGGGGTGGTGCTGAAGAGGTTGTAGGGCGCCGGCCGCCCGCCATCCCGGCGGTACTCGGCAGGGACGGCGTTGTAGCCCACGTCGACGAGGGGCGCCTTGTTCACGAGCTGCTGGAAGGTGGCGTTGGTGCCCGAGTAGGCGAACAGCGGGTGGTTGAGCGGGGTGACGAGCGTGATGTCGGTGGTGCGAGCCGAGCGCACGGGGCCGACGGGGCTGGCGTCTTGGCCCTGGAAGATGGCGAAGAAGCGGGTGACGCCGTCCTCGACCTTCTCCTCGATGACGATGTCGGCCTGGTTGAGGCCCGACTGGGGACGGGCCTTGGGGGCGTTGTCGATCTTGACCACGAGGGCGGGGCGACCGGCGGTGCCCGGCGGGGCCGGCAGGGCGGTGAGGGGCGAGGCGCCGGCGGGAAAGCCGGCCGTCGTGGAGGTGGTGGGCGGAGCGGTGGTCGTGGTGGTCGGGCCCGGCTTGGGCGCGGCGTGCTTGCCTCCCCCGCAGGCCGCCGTCACCAGCATGGCCGTGCCCAGCCATACCCCCCAGGGGTATAATCGTCGCATGACCAAGCCAGGCTACAGCGACCACAAGGACGCGGTGACCAAGCGGCTGCGCCGCATCGAAGGCCAGGTGCGGGGGTTGCAGCGGATGGTGGACGAGGACGCGTACTGCATCGACGTGCTCACCCAGATCTCCGCGACCACCCACGCCCTGCAGGCGGTCGCCCTGGAGATGCTCGACGACCACTTGGGCCACTGCGTGGCCGCCGCCCTGATGGAAGGGGGCAAGGGCGCGGAGGAGAAGGTCGCCGAGGCCACGGCCGCCATCGCCCGGCTGGTGCGCTCGTGATGGACGTGTGGGCCGCGGGTCGCGAAGCGTTCTTCATGTTCTGGGAGACGCTGTGGGCCCTCGTCCTCGGGTTCGCCCTGTCGGGCGCCGTGCAGGCGTTCGTGTCCCGTGAGCAGATGCAGCGGGTGCTGGGCGACCACCGGCCTGCGGCCGTGGCCCGGGCGGGTGCCTTCGGCATGGTGTCCTCGTCGTGCTCGTACGCGGCGACGGCCATGGCCAAGTCCCTGTTCCAGAAGGGCGCCGACTTCCTGTCGGCCATGGTGTTCATGTTCGCCTCCACCAACCTGGTGGTGGAGCTGGGCGTGGTGCTGCTGATCCTGATGGGCTGGCAGTTCGCCCTGGCCGAGTTCGTGGGCGGGCCCATCATGATCGTGCTGCTGGTGGCGGTGGGGGCCGTGGTGTTCAAGCGGGCCGATATCGAGGCTGCCCGGCGGCGGCTGCAGCAGGGCGATGGTGGCGCCGGTACCGCAGACAGCGAGCCGGACGGCCGCGAGCCCTTGGCCCGGCGAGTGCGGTCCAAGGCCGGGTGGGCCGACGCGGCCAGCTACACCATGGCCGACCTCACCATGCTCCGGAAGGAGCTGTTCATCGGCTACGCCGTGGCCGGGGTGCTCGCCGTCGTCGTGCCCATGCACGCATGGAACGACGTGTTCATGCACGGGCACGGGTTCTGGACCACGCTCGAGAACGTCCTCATCGGGCCGTTCATCGCCTTCATCAGCTTCGTGTGCTCGGTGGGCAACGTGCCCATGGCCGCCGCCCTCTGGCACGGCGGCATCAGCTTCGGCGGGGTGATCAGCTTCATCTTCGCCGACCTCATCGCCTTGCCCCTCGTGTTGATCTACCGCAAGTTCTACGGAACGCGGATCGCCTTGCGCCTCTTCGTGCTGTTCTGGGTCGTGATGGCCGCCGCCGGGCTGGCCGTCGAGGGCCTGTTCTCGCTGCTGGGGTGGGTGCCGGCCAGTCGCCCGCACGACATCGTGATGACGCGCTTCGAGTGGAACTACACCACGTTCCTGAACATCGCCTTCCTCGGCGTGTTCGCCGTGCTCTGGTGGCTGCACCGCAACCGAGCCCGCCTGGGTGGCGGGCAGGGATACGCCATCGACCCGGTGTGCGGCATGCAGGTCGAGACCGCCCACGCCCCGGCCGTGGCCGAGGTGGACGGCCGGCGGTACTGGTTCTGCTCGGACCGGTGCCGGGAGCGATTCGTGGGATCGGCCGGGGCTGTCCGCGCCGGGGCCCCGGCCAGCGCGATCGACCCCGTGTGCGGCATGACCGTCGACCCCGCCACCGCTCCCGCCCACCGCACCCACGAGGGCGTGGAGTACCACTTCTGCAACCCCGGCTGCGCCACCGGCTTCGACGCCGACCCCGCCCGCTACGCCACCAACGCCGCGCCGTCCCACTAGCCCGCCCGACCACTTTGGTGCGCTCACACCGTCGTACTGACGTCAGCGCGGCCAAAGCCGGATGGTAAGGTCAGCGACCGTCGTTCCGGGCCGTTAGCTCAGGTGGTAGAGCGCTTGCATGACGCGCAAGAGGTCAGGGGTTCGAATCCCTTACGGCCCACTTCTGTGACCAGCCGGTTTTCCGCTGGTCACTGTCGCGAACGAGCCGAGTCGCTCCGGGGACCCAAGTCGGAAGCCGAAGTTCGCCCGCAGCATGTTCGGCGGCGCACCGGCGCTCATCGCCACAGTCGACGGCGTGCCCAAGAAGCTCGCGGCCCGGCAGGGAATCCTGGCGCCGATCACCGACCGGAGAACGCCGGCGACGAGGATGCCCTCGTCGTCTTCCCCGTCGCCGCTGGCCGTTGACCGCTCGCTCGGCCATATCTCCAGCGACGAGGTTCCCGCCGGCTGAACCCCGTTTGGGCGCCTTCGCACCGTAACGGAGTGGGGTCGACATGCGTGGCGAAACCCGCACGCCGTGTGACGTTCCCTAATCGTTCTGCTCGGCGCCGATTACGAGGGTAAACGTGCTCGACTGGCATCCCACGAACAGCACGACGCCCGAGCCTCCGGAACAGCCGCCCGAGAGACTTCCGGCGCCATTCCACACAAGCGTCGGGTCGACTTGGTAGACGTCGGCCGCGCTCAATGCAGCGTCGATAGTCAACACGCCCGCGCCCTGGGGGTTGGTGATCACGATCTGCTGGTCATAGACGCCGTGAAGCGCCACCTGAATCGGGCCGATCGTGTACCCGGGATCGCTCGCGTCGTTGAAGTAGAAGCCGAGGTTGCCGGCGATCTCGCAGTTGCCAAAGGTGCAGGTCTTTGTCAGGTTGCCGGAAAAATGCGCGCCGCACGGCGGCGTCACCACCGGTGCGGCCACGTCCCACAGGATCAAGCCAACGACTTCCGCCTCCGTCTCGGCGCACGACGTCGACGTGCCACTCACCGCCGTGCAGCCGGAGTTGTCGCACTGCCAGTTGCCCGAGACGACGAAGTACTCGCCGGCGGTGACATTCGGATACGCCTCTGCCGCGGGCTCGACGGCAAGAAACGCCGTGCTGGCGGTGATAACAGCAGCGATAAGAACAACAGCTCGGCGAAGCATCGTTTCCCCCCTTGGAACGTCATATCTCATTACGACGCGGGGCGCGGGTCGTGTCGCAATTTCTCCTTCCGGTTGCGCTAGAGGACGGCATCCTCGTCGGACGCATCACATCCATCTGCGCGACGACTCGGCCTTCCGTGCCGTCCGAGCGGGTGGCAGGACCGGGGCGTAGCACGCCACCGGACGGACGCGACGGGCGTTTCCCGGGTGCTACACCGTGTCGAGTCGCAGGCGTCGCCGCCCAGCCGAGGCGATGCTCGCGATGTGGCCGAGGTTCGACGTGACGACCGCGTCGCGGCACCCAAGCGCGCCATCGACGACGGTCACGTCGACGATGTCGTCGCGAGCTGCCCGCCCGGCGAGCACGCCGACAGCGCGGGCCTGGCCGTAGCTCATCGGCTCCATGACGCAGAGCGCCAAAAGCCGCACGAGGCTCGCCTGACGAGGACCGCCGCGCCATGCCTCGGCGAGGACGGGGGCGGGGACGACGGGCACGACCTCCTCGGCCAGGAAGCCCGCGCGCAATGCCCACATCGCCCTGTCGTAGCGCTCAGCCGCGAGCAAGGCTCCCGTGTCGTAGGTCACGGCCATCACGCGGACCGCTTGGGCCGCTGTCTCGTCGGCTGCCTTCCAAGCAGCGCCCGAGCGCGAGCAAGGCCCTCGGCGAGCTCTTCGGCCGTCAAGGAGCCGTGCTCGCCCTCCCACTCAGCGACGCCTTCGCGGCCGGCTTCGAGGCGCAGACGATGGGCCACCGCGTCGGCCGGCCAGGCACTGAAGGACGTGCACTCCATCTCCGCGGCATGGTCGATGGCTTGGGCCAGGTCGTGCGGCCGCGACACCGATCGCTTCTCGCGCTGCACCACGAAGGAACCGGTAGCACAGCAGGTAGCACAACCTGCCAGGTCGGCCCTTATCGATCGCCGTCGCCCGCCCTGAACGACGTGTTTGGCGGGCACAGCGCCAGCGCTGGGCCGTCGATGGTGGCCCCAGGGTGTCCGTACAATGACACCCCAGGACCACCCTGTTTGTCTGTGTACGCACACCCCTCGTACAAGACAGCGACGCCGGGAGTTCGGCCACGAATTTCACGACCGGCGCACCAATCGGGACGAGGCGGTAGCGTTTCGCCCGTGGCTCACGGACCGCCCAAGACCCGAGTGCGGACCGCATCCTGGCCGGCGAGCCCATGCCGGCTGTCGTTTGGAATGCTGCTGGCAATCCTCGCCTTCGCCCCGGCTTCCGCCGCCTTCGGGCAGGCAAATGATGCTCAACCACCCGCCGGCCTGAAGGTCACGGTATCGAGCATCAGCGACAAGGTGCGCCAATACCAGCAGGCCGAAGCACGCGTCACGGTCGAGAATGCCGCGCTTGTCCCGTTGACCATCCACGAAGTGGTAGTGGAACCGTCAGCGGAACTCCGGGTGTGCCCGTCGTTCACCTCGCCGCCGGCAAAAGGGTCAGACGGCTGCGAGGCCCAGGAGAAGCCCGAGCCACTGACGATCGGGCCCGGCGACGCAAAGGTCCTTCGATGGGTCATAACCGTTCCCGACAGGAGCTCGGCGAGCAAGCACCCGATCAGCTTCGAGATCGACTACGGCGACCACCCGGCGCGCACAGCGGTGGCGACGACGACGATCGACATGACAGCCATCGGCGATACCGGCGTCCTCGACATCCTCAAGGTGTCCTTCCTCATCCTCCCCGGATTCCTCGCCGTCACCGTCTTCTATCTGCTGGCCAGCGCCCGGACGAAACAGGCCCTCTGGGTCAAGCAGCTCGCGCCCAACAACGCGCAAACGTGGGTCGTCGCCGTGCTTCTCTCCTTCGCGGCCGTCCCGGTGTACCCACACCTCCCGGGCGGCCGCAACGTCCTCTCCGGCTACGCGGCGGGCGACCTCGTCGTCCTGACGGCCTGGTCGGTGGGATTCGGCATCGTCGCGTACCTCATGTATCTCGTCGTCGATTTCCTGGTCGGCCGGGGCCTCGCCGCCTACGTGCGTGACCGGACCCCGGGACCCGGCGACGACCCCGTTGCCGTGCTGCACAAGCTCTCCCGGAAGCGACCGCTCGGCGGTGGCGTGCCCGCTCACCGGCAGTTGACGTTCCCGCAGGTTCGGATCGGTGACGGTGAGACGACGTTGCAGCTCTTCAAACTGGCCGATGCCGCAACCGACCCCCCATCGTGTTGGGTATGCCCGCCCATCGAGGTCGATCGTCAGAGGCTCGGCAACGACTGGAGCGCGCTCGAGACCGCCATCGCCGCCGACCAAGGCAAGGCCGCCGCCGATGCGCTGGGCGGCGCACCGCCCGGAACTGTCGGATGGGCTGCGACCGGCTCGTGGGCCGGGCCTGAGCTGGTGCCCAAGACCAAGCTCGACGACAGCCGCCGTCTTCCCGCCCGGCGCATCATCGAGGAACAGGGGCCGTGAAAAGGGTCCGGCCCCCGCAGGGGCCGGCACGCACAACATTGCGGTTGCGCCATCACATTGAGAGTAACCACCTATGACCGAGATCGTCGAGAGCACGCGGGTCACGCTGGTGTGGACATTGAGTGACCCTCAGATGCTGGTAGATGGAAGTGGGGCCTTCAGCACCCGAGCCAAGTTCGCATCCGCCTTCTCGCGGGATCCGGATGGGCACGACAAACCGGCTTTCGTTCCCGCCTGGCACCAGCGTGGCTTCAGCCACTTCTGGGCCTACTACGTGGGCCTCGACTACCCGAAGCGGACGTCGGTGTCGCTGGGCTGGAACCGGCTCGTGCCGCTTCGGGATCGGTCGGCACGCAAGCCGTTGGCGGCGAACACGCCCAGGCTCTGGTCGTACGTGTGGCCCCACGGCGTTGCCGCGGTGCTGGAGCTCGAAGTCGACTCGGTCGGGCAGGACCTCACGCGGACGGTCAGCCGTGTCGTCTCGGCGGCCACCACGGACCGCTACAACTTCGGCGGGGGTGTCTACGACGATGCTGCCCAGGTGCTGCGGACGGCGGCGGACACCGCCCTGCGCCAGGCCGGCGGCGACCCGGCGCGTGCGACCCATCCCGACCGCTACTTCGCCATCTCCACGGTGATATCCGGCGCTGGCGACGCGGCGCCCGAGTCCGACGATTCCATCTGGCGCGCCGTCCATGGGTTGGCGTGCCTCAACCCCCGGTGGCAGTTCTTGTCGCTCCACGCGGTCCAGGAGGGCAGGATCAGCTCGCGGCCCGAGTACGCGGACGGCGGCGGGCTCTACGGAGTGCCCCGGGGTCGCGTCGTCTGGCTGCCCTGGCGCTTCAGCGACAGCGCCAACGAGAACGCGTTGACCTGGTACCACCAGAACCTGTCGGATCTGGCCCTCCAGGTCGAGGGAAACCTGAGCCTGGTGCGGTGGGCCGCGTCCGCCTTGACCCGGACCAAGCTGTCGTTCGAAGTGACCGAGCTGGTGCGGCGCGCGGCCCAGAACCTCGCCCGGCTCTCCACCGCGGCCCGCCCCGGCACGTACGCATCGATGAGCGCCCGCCGCCACATCGAAGAGGATGACGTCGTCGCGGTGCGAGCCGTGTGGGACTACTTCGGGCTGATGCTGCCGCCGCCGGCCGTGCCGGCGCGCCATGCGGAAACGGCGTAGCCGCGGACCTTGCCGTCGCTTGCGCGACGAAGGACGTCGACCGTCGCTCCGCCGTGACCGGCGCTGTCCGCGGACGTGTGCAGGTCACCGCTTTGGTCCGGCTGCTCGGCGAGCTTCAGCGGAGCCGGAACCGGGGCCCGGTCACCGCTGCTCCTGCTGTGAGAGAACCACGAGCACGCGTGGTTTGGCCGACCCCCCGCCCAAGGCAGAGTGGCATCGTGGCCTACGCGGCACCGCTTTGCACCCACCTCGACGCCATCCAGGACGTCACCCCCTCCTCCCTCGGGTGTGAGGACTGCCTGGCCGGGGGGCGGCGGGACTGGGTGCACCTGCGGCTGTGCCAGACCTGCGGGCACGTGGGGTGCTGCGACAGCTCGCCCGGCCGGCACGCCACCAAGCACTTCCTGGCCGTCGGGCACCCCATCGTGCGGTCCTTCGAGCCGGGTGAGGACTGGTTCTGGTGCTACGTCGACGACGTCGCCTTCGAGCTCGAGGGCGTGCCGCCCGGGCCCAAGCACCCCTGAGCACAACCGAGCCGCTACGCGATCGCGGGATGCCGTCTCCGGCCCGACCAACGACGATCTGATCCATGGCCGGGCCCGCCACGACCTCCTCGCCTTCCACGCCCTTCGAGGAGACGCCTGACGTCCACGGCGCCTACCCCCGGTTGACCGAAGCGCAGATCAACAGCCTCGCCGCCCACGGCGAGCGCCGGCCGACCAAGACGGGCGACGTGCTGTTCCACGCGGGCGACCCGACGTGCGATTTCTACGTCGTCCTCGAGGGCACGGTGGCCATCGTCGACGGACCCGACCGGGACGAGCCGCCCATCAGCGTGCACGGGCCCGGCCGGTTCCTCGGCGAACTGGGGCTGCTCACGGGCGAGGCCGTGTTCGTGACCGCGGTGGTGCGCGAACCGGGCGCCGTGCTGGTGGTCCCGGTCGACCGCCTGCGCCGGTTGGTGAGCCAGGACCCCTTTCTCGGCGACCTCATCCTGCGGGCCTACCTCATCCGTCGCTCCATCCTCATCGGGCTGGGCACGGGCTTTCGCATCGTCGGGTCCCGGTACTCGCCCGACACCCGCCGCCTGCGCGAGTTCGCGGCGCGCAACCGGCTGCCCCACCGGTTCATCGACCTGGAGAACGACCCCGGGTGCGAGGAGCTCCTGAGGACGCTCGGCGTCCACCCGGAGGAGACCCCGATCGTCATCTGGCACGGGCAGGAGGTACTGCGGAACCCGAGCAACGCCGAGTTGGCCCGCCGTATCGGGCTGCGTGTCCCGGTCGAGGCGCGGACCGTGTTCGACCTCATCGTCGTGGGCGCCGGCCCGGCCGGGTTGGCTGCCGCCGTCTACGGCGCATCCGAAGGCCTCACCACCCTGGCCCTGGACGGGGTGGCGACGGGCGGGCAGGCGGGCACGTCACCACGGATCGAGAACTATCTGGGCTTCCCTTCGGGCGTCTCCGGTGCCGAACTGGCCGAGCGAGCGGTCATCCAGGCCGAGAAGTTCGGGGCCCGCATCAACGTGCCCGCCGCCGCCACCGCCCTCGTCCCCGATCACGAGCAGTACGTCATCCAGCTGGACGACGGCAGCGAGGTCGTCGGCCGCACGCTCGTCATCGCCACCGGCGTGCACTACCGGCGCCTCCCGGTGCCCCACCTCGAGGAGTTCGAGGGAACGAGCGTGTACTACGCGGCGACCCAGATGGAGGCCATGCAGTGCATCGGCGATCCGGTGGTGGTGGTCGGTGGTGGCAACTCCGCCGGGCAGGCGTCGCTCTTCCTGGCCAAGCACGCCGCCCGCGTGCGCCTGATCGCCCGCTGCGAGGACCTGCACCAGGACATGTCCCGGTACCTCGTCGACCAGATCGAGAAGCGCCCGGACATCGAGGTCATGCTCCACACCGAGGTCCGCGAGCTGGTGGGCGAGAAGGGCAACCTCGAAGCGGTGATCGCCGAGGACAGCCACACGGGCGAGCGGTCGACGATCGAGGCCAAGGCCATGTTCGTGTTCATCGGTGCCTCCCCCCACGTCGGCTGGCTGGCCGACCAGCTCGCCCTCGACGACCACGGCTACGTCGTCACCGGTCCCGACGCCGCGGCCGGCGGCTGCGACCAGAGCCCCCTCTTCCTCGAGACCACCGAACCGGGCGTGTTCGCGGCCGGCGACGTGCGCAGCGGGTCCATCAAGCGGGTGGCGGCGGCCGTGGGCGAAGGGGCCATGGCCGTGCGGCTGGTGCACCAGCACCTGGCCTCGCGTTGAGCGCGAGCGCCAGCGACACGACCGACGACACGAGCGACGACTACGGGTAGGGCTTCTCCCCTCGGACCAGCATGGCCACGAACTGCTCGATGCGCCGCGCCCGGGTGGCGGCCCGCTTGGCGGCCTGCACGCGATAGAGGATGGCGTAGCGGTTGGTGCGGTCGAGGGCAGCGAACGCCGCGCTGGCCGCGGGTGACGCCGCCAGCGCTGCCTCCAGGTCGCCGGGCACGGCCGCCGTGCGGGCCGAGTCGTAGGCGGCGTCCCACCGACCGTCCGCCTTGGCGGCCTCCATCGCCGCCACCCCCGCCGGCGCCATGCGCCCGGCCGCGAGCAGCGCCTCCGCCTTCTCCCGGTTGATCTTCGACCACCGGCTTCGCGGCCCCCGGGGCGTGAACCGCTGCAACCACCACTCGCCCTCCGCAGACCGCTTCTGGCCGTCGATCCAGCCGTAACACAGAGCGACGTCCAGCGCCTCGGCGTACGTCACCGACGGCCCGCCCGACCCGGCCTTGGCCAGCTTGAGCCACATACCGGGCGACCGCGCGTGCTCGGCATCCAACCACTCGGCCCAGTCCGCCCGGGATGCGAACGACAGCACGGGCAACTGCGGCGCAGGCATGACCGCACATCTTCGCGTCCGGCCGTCGTCGAGTGGCCCGACGACTTCTGCCGCAGGTTCTCCGGCCGGTTGGGGGACGTACCCGCCCTGGCCCGTCTCTAGACGGCGCGCCCCACGAAGCAAAGCAGCCGGGTCTGGGCGTCGGCCCCCTTCGGTGGCTCGATCTTCGGGCCCATGCCGCCGGGCCGGCGCATGGCCTCGTCGATGGGCTGGAGGAACTCGAAGGCGGCGTCCACAGCACCCGCGTCGAGGCGCTCGTCTTGGCCCGTGGCCCGGGCGAAGTCCCACGTGTGCACCAGGGTGTCGGCGCACAGCAGCCGGTCCACCAGGCGCTCGAAGGGCTGCTCGCCGAACATGCCGCTGATCACCGTCGACGCCCGCTCCTCGTCGGCCAGGGCGTCCTGCACGGTGGCCGTGGCCGCCGCCCACGCGTCCTGCACGTCCTCCGGGCCCATCGGGGTGGGCTCGCTTCCGTCCAACGTGCTCATCACCCGGCGATGGGTGTCGACCACGTGCCGGGCGACGTCGACGGCGGTCCATTCCGTGCACGGCGACGGGGAGGCCCAGCGATCCGGTGGGCAATCCGCCAGCCGGGCGGTGAAACCCTCGGCCACACGTCGGTAACGGGACAGGACGTCGTCTTCGCCGTCGGCCATGGATCCAGCGTAGAGCGCGATGATGCAGCGATGGCCGAACCCCGACGCCGGCAGGTGCGCCCCGCCCTGCTGGCACTCGGCCGGCGGACACGACAGGTACTTTTGCTGGCGGCCATCACCGGCGTGCTCACCGGGGCGGGTGTGGCCGCCTTCGAGTGGGTCGCCCGCGAGCAGCTGTTCCATTGGATGCGCGAGCGGTCGCAGCCCGTACAGATCGCCGCACCCACGGTCGGGCTGATGCTGGCCGCCCTGTGCCTGCGCTACCTCAGTGGGCGGGCCTCGCCGGCCACCGCCGACGAGTACATCCGCAGCTTCCATGACCCCGTCAACCGGCTCGATCTGCGCCCTGTGGCCGGGCGCCTTCTGGCCAGCGTGGCCACCCTGGGCCTCGGCGGCGCCATGGGCTACGAGGGCCCGTCCATCTACCTGGGCGCGTCCATCGGGTCGTGGCTGCAGCGGAAGCTATCCCGCTTCTTCAGCCGAGAGGACGCCAAGGTCCTGCTCGTGTGCGGTGCCGCCGCCGGGGTAGCCGCCATCTTCAAGGCGCCCGCCACCGGGCTGGTGTTCGCCCTCGAAGTGCCGTACCAGGAGGATCTGGCCCGGCGCATGCTTCTGCCCGCGGGCATCGCCGCCGCGGCCAGCTACGTCACCTTCGTCGCCTTCGCCGGGACCACGCCGCTGTTCGCGGTGAGTGGGTCGCCCCCGTTCAACCTGCGGGACCTCGGCGGGGCGGCGGTGCTGGGGGTGGCCTGCGGCGTGGGTGCCCGCCTGTTCGCCACGGCGCTGGCCCGAGCCAAGCACGTGGCCGCCACCGTGCACCCGCTGGCGCGGGCCGCGGTGGCGGGCGGGGTGCTGTCCGGCCTGGCCGCCCTGTCGTTCCGGCTCTTCGGCGACGGCCTCACCCTGGGCGCCGGGTACGACAACCTGCGCTGGGCGTTCGACCCCCACCGGGCCCTCGGGCTGGTGCTCGCCCTCCTCCTGATGCGCGCCCTGGCCACCATCGTCACCGTGGCCGGGGGCGGCGTGGGCGGGCTGTTCATCCCCTTGGTGATCGAGGGCGCGCTCATGGGCCGGCTCATGCAGGGCCTGTTCCGCATCGGCATCACCGGCAGCAACTTCTTCCCGCTGGTGGGCGTGTCCGCCTTCCTGGGCGCGGGCTACCGCGTCCCTCTCGCCGGCGTGGTGTTCGCAGCCGAGGCCACCGGGCGCCCCGGCTTCATCGTCCCCGGCCTCATCGCCGCCGTCGTGGCCCAGCTGTTCATGGGCCGGGCGTCGGCCTCGCCGTACCAGATGCCCGCCCGCCTCGGGCACCTCGAACGCCGCTTCGCCCTGCCCGTGTCCGCCGTCCTGTGGGCCGACATTCCCGTCGTCCCCCCCGACACCACCCTGGCCGAGTTCTTCTGGCAGCACCTCGTGGTCAACCGGGAGCGCGAGGTCCCCGTGGTCGACGGCGCGTCCTA
>DASRGI010000163.1:0-2310 GCA_035651095.1 Acidimicrobiales bacterium
CCGCTTGCCCGAAGCCGACGAGTCCCCGCCGATCGAGTCCGTCCTGCTCGACCCCGACGAGATCGACGACCTGGTGGTGAACCAGGTGGCGTCCTCGGCCCTGTTCGCCGCCCGCTTCCGGGAGAACGCGGCCCGGGCCCTCCTCCTGCCCCGGCGCCGGCCTGGCTCCCGCACGCCGTTGTGGCAGCAGCGCCAGAAGGCGGCCGACCTGCTGGCCGTGGCCTCGCAGTACGGCTCGTTCCCCATCCTCCTGGAGACGTACCGGGAGTGCCTGCGGGACGTGTTCGACCTGCCCGCCCTGGTATCGCTCATGGGGGACGTGCGCAGTCGCAAGGTGCGGGTGGTCTCGGTCGACACGGCGTTGCCGTCGCCCTTCGCCGCGTCGCTGGCCTTCAACTACATCGCCGCCTTCATGTACGAGGGCGACGCCCCGCTGGCCGAGCGCCGGGCCCACGCCCTCACCCTCGACCGGCGCATGCTGGCCGAGCTGGTGGGGTCGGACGAGCTGCGCGAGTTGCTCGACCCGGCGGTGTTGGAGCAGTTGGAGGCCGAGCTGCAGGCCCTGGACGAGCGCCGCCATGCTCGCTCGATCGACGCCGCCACCGACCTGCTCCGTCGCTTGGGCGACCTGTCAGCGGCCGAGCTCGACGCCCGGAGCGCCGAGCCGTTCGCCGACGGCCTCGTGGCGGGCCGGCGGGCGGTGGAGGTGCGCATCGCCGGCGACCGGCGCCTCATCGCCTCGGAGGACGCCGGCCGGTACCGGGATGCGTTGGGCGTCGCCATCCCGGGCGGGGTGCCCGAGATCTTCCTCGAGCCCGTCGACGACGCCTTGCTCCAGGTGGTCAGGCGGTGGGCTCGTACCCACGGGCCCTTCGTGGCCCGCCAGCCCGCGGCCCGGCTGGGCGTGCCCGTGGAGCTGGTGGAGGACGTGCTCGACCGGTTGGTGGCGGCAGGCACGTTGCTGCGGGGCGAGTTCCGGCCTGGCGGCTCCGAGCGGGAGTGGTGCGATGCCGAGGTCCTGCGCATCCTGCGCCAGCGCTCGCTGGCCGCCCTGCGGCGGGAGGTCGAGCCCACGTCGGCCGACGCCCTGGCCCGGTTCCTGCCGGCGTGGCACGGGGTGGGCTCCGAGGCCCGCGGGCTGGACCGGTGCTTCGAGGTGGTCGCCCAGCTGCAAGGCGTGCCCATCCCGGCCAGCGTCCTGGAGCGGGACGTGCTCGGCTCCCGCCTGCGCGACTACTCGGGCCGCCTGCTCGACGAGCTCCTGGCCGCGGGTGAGGTCATGTGGGTGGGGGCGGGCGCCATCGGGCGGGACGACGGCAAGATCGTGCTGTTGCTGCGGGACCGGGCCCACCTGCTGCTCCCCGCCCTCTCCACGTCCAGCGCGGAGCGCCCGTCCGATCCCGAGCACGAACGGCTGCGGGCCGTGCTGGCCGACCGGGGGGCGTGCTTCTTCCGGGAGCTGGCCGGGTCGGACGACCGGGTCACGCTCGACGCGGTGTGGGACCTGGTGTGGGCGGGCGAGGTCACGAACGACTCGTTCGCGCCCGTGCGGGCGCTGTCGGCCAAGAGGCGCAGCGGGGGCAAGGCTCGGGGCGGGCGTCCCCGGCTGGCCTCGTTGTCCGCCCTGGGGCCGCCCACGGCCCAGGGCCGGTGGTCGCTGGTGAGCCGGGAGGTGCTGGGCGAGGCGAGCACCACCGAGTCGGCGGCCGCTCTGGCCGGCGTGCTGCTCGACCGGCATGGCGTGCTCACCCGCGAGGCGGTGCGGGGCGAGGGCGTCCCCGGTGGGTTCGCCGGGGTGTATCCCGTGCTGCGGGCCATGGAGGACGCCGGCCGCATCCGCCGGGGGTACTTCGTGGCCGGGCTGGGCGGGGCCCAGTTCGCCTTGCCTGGTGCCGTCGACCGCTTGCGGGCGTTCCGGGAAGGCGCGGCCGAGGGCCAGCCCGCGGCCCTGGTCCTGGCCGCCACCGACCCCGCCAACCCCTACGGGGCGTCGTTGCCGTGGCCGGTCAAAGGCCCGCAGCGCGCCGCCGGCGCCTTCGTCGTGCTAGTCGACGGCTTACCCTCGCTGTACGTCGAGCGCGGCGGGCGGGGCCTGGTCACGCTGCGGTCGTACGACGGATCGTGGGAAGAGCGGGCCGTCGCCGCGTTGGGCGGGCTGCTGGTGGCCGGACGCTTCACCCGCCTCACGGTCGAGAAGGCCGACGCCGAGCTCGTGCCACTCCTCGAGGCCGCCGCCTTCGTACGCACGCCCAAGGGCCTCGTCCGCTATGCCTGACACCCGCGTGCCCGCCCGGGCCGCCCCCGGGCCCA
>DASRGI010000164.1:0-3725 GCA_035651095.1 Acidimicrobiales bacterium
GCCGTAGGCGGACGGCCGCGGGGATGGCAAGGGGCGGGACGACCAGGAACAAGATGTTGAGAGGGTTCGCCGCCATCAGTGCGCCCCTGAGCCCCGCGACCAGGTCGAGACCGCCCACCAGGCCCAGGAGGTAGAAGGTCGACTGGAAGGCGCCGGTCGTCAACCCGAACTCACCCAAGAAGGGGACGGCCAGATCGCGCTGGCCCGTGAGCCAGGAGCGGGTGCCATTGGGCGACGGCAAGTGGCGCACCTGCCACAGGCCGAAGAGGGCGGCCAATCCGGCGGCCGCACCCCACGCGCCGATGAGGCGAGTGACGCTGGTCGTGCCCATGGCCACCATGGGCACGATGAGCGCCGCTTGCCAGAAAGCCCAGACACCGTCATTGGCGGTCGCCTTGGCCGGCGACCCGGTGGCGAAGAACGTCATGCGCATGACGTCCTGGAGCAACAGGCCGGGGAGGAAGACGGCGAGGATACGCAGCGCGGGCCCCACGGGTGTGGGCAGTGCCAGGCCCGCACCGCCCACGACCACAGCGATGGCCAGGGAGAGGACGAAGGCGGTGCCGTGCGCGGCCTTGATCTTGGACGCGCGGTCGTCGTCATCGAGGGTGCCGACCCGGACGATGAGGGGCTCGGAGACAAGGGCGCTCACCAGGCCGTTGCAGAGGACGTAGGCGACGTAGGCCAAGGAGAACCCCGCGAACTCGCGCACGGACACGCTTCGGGCGACCAGCACGCCCAAGGCGAAGTTGGTGACGCTCGACAGGGCTTGGTCGACCATGCCCCAGCCGATGCTGCGAACGCGCCCAAGGCCGCCCCAGCGGGGCGCCACACTGGCTGCCTCCGCGGGCAGGGACTGGGTCACGGCGGTCATGGGCAAGGAAGGCGTCGCCAAACGACGCACCAGTCAAGCAAACCTCATTGCGTCCGGTTTTGTCCCCTAGGCGAGCCCCCTAAGGGATTCGCCTACTCGCTCCTGCCCGGTTGCCCAGGGATCATCGATGGGGGGCTGAGATGACATGAACGGGCGGTTTGCGGAAGCAATGAGCACCACAAGCGTGAGCAGCATCGCAGTCATCGGAACCGGATATGTCGGCCTTACCACCGGCGCCTACCTGGCCCACCTGGGCCACACGGTGGTGTGCGCCGACGTGGTGCCCGAGAAGGTCGAGCGCTTGCAGCGAGGCGAGCTGCCGATCTTCGAGCCGGGCCTGGAGGAGTTGGTGCGGGAGGGCACTCGCACTGGCCGCCTGTCGTTCGTGCTGGGCGCCAGCAACGCCGTCACCTCGGCCGAGTTCGTGTTCCTCTGCGTCCCCACGCCCCAGGGCGAGGACGGCCGGGCCGACCTGAGCTACGTGCAGGCGGCGGCCAACGAGATCGGTCCGCTGTTGCGGCCGGGGTCGATCGTGATCAACAAGTCGACCGTGCCCGTGGGCTCGGCCCGCGTCGTCGAGCGGGCGTTGCGGCGCAGCGACGTGAGCGTCGTGTCCAACCCCGAGTTCCTGCGAGAGGGCTCGGCCCTGCACGACTGCCTGCACCCCGACCGCATCGTCATCGGGTGCGACGACCGCTTGGCCGCCGATCGGGTGGCCACCCTGTTCGACGCCCTCGACGCGCCGGTGATCATCACCGACCCGCAGGCGGCGGAGACGATCAAGTACGTCTCCAATGCCTTCCTGGCAACGAAGATCTCGTTCATCAACGCGGTGGCCGCCATCTGCGACAACGTGGGCGCCGACGTGGCCGAGGTGGTGCGGGGCGTGGGCCTGGACAGCCGCATCGGCGCCAAGTTCCTGCAGCCCGGCCCGGGCTGGGGCGGCTCGTGCTTCCCCAAGGACACCCTCGCCCTCATCGGCATCGCCGAGGAGTCGGGCTACGACTTCGCTCTCCTCAAAGGCGTGGTCGAGGTCAACGACGAGCAGTACGAGCGGGTCGCGGCCAAGATCCAGCGCATGGCCGGCGGCATGCTGCGGGGCCGGGTCGTGGCCGTGTGGGGCCTGACGTTCAAGGCCAACACCGACGACCAGCGCGAGTCGCCTGCGCTGCACGTCATCCGGCGCCTGCTCAAGAAGGGCGCGGTGGTCACCGCCTACGACCCCACGGCCGAAGAGACGATCGATGGCGTGGAGCTGGCCAGCTCGCCCTACACGGCCTGCCAGGACGCCGACGTCCTCGCCGTCCTCACCGAGTGGCCCGACTTCGCCGACCTCGACCTCGACAAGGTGGCCGAGCTCATGGCCACCCCCCGCATGGTCGACGCCCGCAACCTGTTCGACCCGGACCGGGTGCGCGCCGCCGGGCTCGTCTACGAGGGCATCGGCCGCCGCTGATCGAGTCGTCCCGGGATGTGGCTTCCACTCCCCTAGGGGCTTCCACGGCTACCGGCCAACGGCGCTGATCGGGACAATCGATCGTGATGGCGGAATTCTCATGTTCGGGTACGGAGGTTTGGCGGTGAGCGTCGACGTTTCGCCGCTCTCGGTCGACTTCCCGTTCGACGAGCGTGACTTCCGTGCCGGCCCGGTGCTGGAGCTGCTCCCGCCCCTCCCCGTGCGCAGCGGCTACGTGCGCACGGCGAAGCCGGTGTTCGACTTCGTGGTCGCCGCCGTGCTCCTCCTGCTGCTCGCTCCCGTGCTGGCGGTCGTGGCCCTGGCCGTGCGCCTCCAGCTGGGCAAGGGCGTGATCTTCCGGCAGGAGCGCGTGGGCCTCGACGGCCAGCCCTTCACCGTGTTCAAGTTCCGCACCATGCGCCACGACCGCCGGAGTGGCCTGCAGCCCTTCGCCGGCACCGACCGGCGCCAGGCCCACAAGCGCGACGACGATCCCCGCCACACGTCGCTGGGGCGCCTCCTGCGCAAGCTGAGCCTGGACGAGCTCCCCCAGCTGGTGAACGTGCTGCGGGGCGAGATGAGCATCGTGGGCCCCCGTCCCGAGTTGCTGAGCGTGGTGGCCGAGTACGAGCCCTGGCAGCACCGGCGTCACCAGGTCAAGCCTGGCCTCACCGGCCTCTGGCAGGTCACCACGCGGGGCGAAGGCCGGCTCATGAAGGACGACACCCAGGTGGACCTCGACTACGTCGAGTGCATCTCCCTGCGTACGGACGCCACGATCCTCGTGAAGACCGTGCCGGTGCTCGTCTTCGGGCGCACCGGTTCCTAGCGCCCCGTTCTCCTGAGGGCCGGCCCTAAGGTCTGCGCCCGTGCGCGGGCCCGGCGGGAAACGAGGAGTGGTCGCCGGCGCCCTCGTCATGGTGGGGGGTCTCTGGATCGCCACCGAGCCTCTCGGCAAGGGGCCCATCCTCGTGAGCTTCACCCGCAACCACGGGATCGACCTGGGCGACCTCCCCGCCATCGCCCTGCTGCTGGCGGCCGCCATGATCGTCCGACTCCGCCGCAACTGACGCCGCAGAGCTGCGTTCTGGGTGCGCTTGGCCGGGCCGAGCGGGCGGGCGGGGCGGGGCGGCTGACCAACGCGGGCGCCGCGTCTGGTGCGCGGTGCGGCGCGCGCTTCGCCACTGACGCACACGGAGCACGCCGCCAGGCGGGGCGGCGACCGGATCGGCGGTGCCGCGGTGGGGCGGGGGGACGGGGCGGCTGGGGTCAGCCGCGGCGACGGCGAGTCGTCGTCGTGGTGGTCGACGGCTTCGGCTGGGCCGTGGTCGTCGTGGTGGAGCGGGGCCGGACCGTGGTGGTCGTGGTCGGCGTCGACGTCGTCGTCGTGGGCTT
>DASRGI010000165.1:0-17658 GCA_035651095.1 Acidimicrobiales bacterium
ACGCCGAGGTCGGCCTTGTGGCCGAGCACGGCGAAGGGCACGACCTGGTGGTCGCCCTCGGACGCGCCCTTGACGGCGATGCGCACGGCCTCGGCGTCGACCCCCCGGCCGGCGCCGATCTTGCAGAACAGGTGGAGCACGCCCCATCCGACAGACGGGGAAACGGGTTCGGTCACTTCGCCTCCGGAGTACGCGCTCGGCGGGACGGCGCCTTGGCCTTGCCGTCCCCATTCCCATTCCCATCCCCGTTGAGCGGCACGGCCCGGGCCCGCCGCCGCGGCCGGGTGGCCACTGCGGCTTCCTCGCCCGCGCCCTCGCCGCCTTCAGGCTCGTCCGCGCCCAACCGCAACCGGCGGGACCGCCGTGACGGCCCGCCGCTCACGTCGATGACGCCCGCCTCGATGGCCGGCAGCTCGCGATCGATGGGCGAGTTGGTCTGGTGGGCGACCAGGGCGGCTCGGTGGTACTCCTCCAGCAGCTGGGGCACACCCGCCTGCCAGTAGGTGCGGCCGTCGACCGTGGGCCCCTCGGTGCCTTCGAGGATGGCGGCCACGTCCTCACCGGAGATGGTCTTGTGCACCTCCAGCGCGTGGGTGACGGCCAGGATCTCGTGCCGGTTCTCCTCCAGCAGCGACACCGTGCGCTCGTAGAGCTCCCGCAGCTTGGACTCCACCGCCTGGCCGAAGGGCCCGTCCATCACCAGGCGGTCGGCCCCGTCCTCGATCCTGAAGTTGACGGCGCCGATGCTGCCGATGGTGACCTCCCGGGACGACAGCATGTCGCCCATGGCATGGCGGGAGATGGCGGTGGTGACCAACCGGGTGGCCGCGCCCATGTCGCCGCCCACGCCCTGGGTGTTGTCGCCCTCGTAGAACATGCGCTCGCCGGCCAGCGAGGCGAGGAACGTCATGACGTCGTTCTCCACCTCGGTGCGCCAGTCGACGAAGCGCTCCTCCAACGGGATCTCGTTGACGAAGCCACCGTTGCCGTTGCGCCCCTCGATGGTGGCCACGTCGATGGTGGTGTGGCGCTTCAGGCGGTACATGGCCACGGCGTGGCAGGCCTCGTGCAGGGCGATGTTGTGGCGCTCCCGCTGCACGTAGTCCATGCCGTCGGGCATGCCGTAGGTCTTCAGGGCCTTGGCCTTGAGGACGTCGAGCCAGGAGACGGTCTCCCGCCCGTCCCTGATGGCGAGCACCAGGGCTTCGTTCACCATGTCCTTGATGGACGCGCCCGTGGCGTAGGGAGAGATGATGGCCAACCGGTCGATCTGCTCGTCGGTGAGTTCGTGGCTGATCTTCGACAGGTAGCCCTCGAACGTGCGCTTGCGGCCTTCCTTCTTGGGATAGCCGACCTTGTAGATGCGGTCGATGCGGCCGGGCCGAAGCAGGGCCTCGTCCAGGGCGCTGGGCATGTTGGTGGCCATCATGATGATGATGCGGTACTTGGGCGGGGCCTTGGGCCGCATGCCCAATACCCGCCTGATGACCCGGTTGACGAACCCGCGCGGCTTCTTGAGGCCGCTGATCTCGGTGAGCAGGGCCTGCAGCGTGCCCATGCCACCCCCGCCCCCCATCCCCGCGCCCATCACGAATGGCCGCGGCCCGGCCAGCACCCGCTGGCTCCCGGGCGAGGCATAGGCCACGGCCCCGCACGCGTCGGGCTGGGCCCAGCTGGGCAGGGCCTCCTCGGCCGGCGCCGCGTTGTTGAAGCCGCCGGCCAATTGGCCCCGGTTGCCCAGGGCGTCGGCCTCGTCGAAGAAGACGATCACGCCGCCGTAGCGCACGGCCAGCTTCCGCAGCTTCCGGAACAGGCTCTTGACCTTGAGGATGCCCACCCCGAAGAACATGTTGATGAAGGCGCCCGGGTCGACGAACACGAAGGGCTTGCCCGTCTCGCCCGCCACCGCCTCGGCGATCAGCGTCTTGCCCGTACCGGGCGGGCCCCAGAGGAGGATGCCGCCGGGGACGTACCCGCCCTTCTCCTCGATGGACTCCGGGTTCTCGAGGAAGACCATGTTCTCCTTGACGCGCTCGAGGACCGCGTCCTGGCCCCACACGTCAGTGAACCGGGTCTTGATGTCGTCGGGGAAGTAGACCTCGGTGCCACCCCGCGACAGGAACCAGAAGATCGCCCCGAACTGCCCGACGGCGATGAACATGATGAGCGCGGCCTGGGCCACGAAGGGCATCGACGACCAGATGGCATGGGGCAGGCGGAACAGGCCCTCGACGGGCGGCACCCGGTAGATGCGCCCGAGGATCATGGCGATGACGCCGACGAACACGAGCCACTTGCAGGCCCGGGCCAACCGGTAGCGGTTCCAGTCGTTGAGGCGGCCGGTCTGGCGGTTGAGGCCACCGAAAACCCGCTCGGTCCAGAACTGGTGGTACCACCCCAGGTTCTCGCTCAGCAGGTAGTGGCCCTGGCGGATGAGCTCCAGGCAGCCGAGCACCAACACCCACGCCCCCGAGCGCAGCTGCTGGCGAGCGGCGTCGGAGAAGGGCACGAGCGGGTTGTTGGACATGACGTTCCACACCAGGACCAGCCAGGCCATGGCGAAGAACACGAGGAACTTCACCCGGTCCCACAACGCCAACGGCTTGCGGGTGCGCAGCTCGTCCCGTTTGGCGGCCGCGCTGTCGGGCGGCGGCGTGGGCCCACTGTCGTGGTCAGGCCAGGCGAGCGTGGGAAGGGGCCCGTCTTCAGCCATGGCTCAGCGCTCCTTCACGGTCCACGACGAGATGATCTGGTTGATCAGCCGTTCGTTGGACTTGTAGCAATCGGCCTGGCACCCCACGGCCAGGATGTCGACACGGCTGGTCTTGGCGTCGACCAGGGCGATCTGGTGGAACGTCACGGACTTGTTGTTGGCCGAGTTGTGCAGCGTGGCCACGAACTCGTTGCCCCGCAGCCCGCCGGGGCGGTTGAGGTCCCGGATGCTCAGCAGTTCGACGCCGGCGGAGGCGGCGCTGTCGGCCGCCGCCGGGTCGACCGGTAGCAGCTCCTTGCGCAGGTCGGCCAATGCGTAGGCGTCGCGCTCCTGGGGCGACAGCAGGCGGGACTTGGCGAACCCCCACGGGCTGCCCGAGGCGTCGAGCACGTGGTCGAGCGACGGCTTGGGCGAGGCGTCGAAAGCGAGCGTCCAGATCTGGGCCTTGGCCGCCTTGAGCTGCGAGTCGGTGAGCTGCTGGCCGGCGAGCAGGGTGTCCTCGCTGTAGAGCGTCCACGCCGAGGGCACCTTGAAGAAGGCCTGGCTCTTGGCACTCTTCACGTAGTGGTAGCGGGGGCCGCCGCATGCGGCCAGGGCCAGGGTCAGGGCGACCAGCACGACAGCAGTGCCGATGAGCCGTCGGCTCGCGCGTCCCGCGAGGTGCCCCACGGGGACAAGGCTACCGGTGATCGCATGGTTGGTGATCCGGCCTCCTGCCCTGTGTTTGCAACATCATGGAGGGATGCGGCGACGCCTCCTCGCCCTCGCCGTGCTCGCCGTGCTCGCCCCGTTGCCGCCGGCGCGTGCGGCCGTGCCCGTGCTCGTGGTGGACGGGAAGGGCTTCGGCCACGGCGTGGGCATGGCCCAGGACGGGGCCTACTGGATGGGCCGCTCGGGGGCGACGACGGCCCAGATCCTGGGCCAGTTCTATCCGGGGACGAAGGTGGCCAAGGCGTCCAGCGAGGTGCGGGTCGTGGTGCTCCCGGCGAGCCCGGACGGCACTGTCATCGTGGCCTTCCCCAACGGCGGCGAGGTGCGCGATGCCCGCAGCGGCGCCCAGTCGGCCGGCTTCCCCGTCCAGGTGCCGCCGGGAGGCCAGGTGCGGCTGCACGGGGACGGGACGCGGTACTGGGTCGAGGGCGGGCAGGCGCAGGGTCAAGCCCAGGGGGGCCAGCCCCAAGCCCAAGCCCAAGCCCAGGGGGGCTGGAACCAGCCCGCCGATCCCACCGTCCGCGCCGCCCAGCTCCCCACGACGACCACCACCGACGTACCCACGACCACCACCACGAGCATGCCCACGACCAGCACCACCTCCACCACCCAGCCACCCAGCACCACCACGTCGACCACCGCACCTGAGCCGCCTCCGTCCTCCCCGCCGCCCCCGCCCCAACCGTCGGGCCCCACCACCTCCCGCTCGTTGTGGGCGGTGCCGTCGGGCAGCGGCACCGTCGCCGTCCCCGCCCGTGACCGGCGCTACCGCGGGGTCGTCGAGGCCACCGCCGCCGGCGGCCCCTTCCGCCTGGTCAACCAGGTGGACGTCGAGCAGTACCTCCGGGGCATGGGCGAAGTGCGGGACCCCCGGTGGCCCGCTGCCTCCCTGCGGGCCCAGGCCATCGCCGCCCGCACGTACGCGCTGCGGGCCACCGCGGCCGGCAACGAGCTGTGCGACGACACCCACTGCCAGGTGTACCTCGGCGCCCAGGTCGAGTACGCGGCCATGGACAAGGCCGTGTCCGACACCCGGGGCCAGGTGCTCACCTTCGGCAAGGGCCTGGCGTCCACCGTCTACTCGGCCAACGGGGGCGCCTACTCGGCCAGCCGGACCGAGGGGTTCGGCACCCCCGACGACGGTGGCTACCCGTACCTGCGACCGGCGCCCTATCCCACCCAGGATCCGTCGCCCTGGACCGTGCGCATCGGCATGGGCGACGTGGCCGCCCGCCTGGGCTACCCGGCGGGTCAGCTGGCCGGCGCGGCGGTGAGCAGGATGGGCCCGTCCGGCCGGGTGCTCGAGGTGCGCCTGGACGGGGGCGCCGGGCCCCGGACGGTCACGGGCCTGGCCTTCGCCAAGGCCTTCGCCCTGCGCTCCACCCTGTTCACGGTGGCGGCCGGCTCGGCCGACGCGGCGCCGCCCCCGCCGCCCAGCGGCGACATCATCCAGGCCCTGCCCGAGCAGGCCGGCGCCACCTACGACCCCAACGCTCTCCCCCCCGTGCCCTTGGCGTCCGAGCTGGCGGCCAAGACCGTGCCCACGCTGCCCACCGGTCCCACCGACGCGGTGCCGCCCTTCCGCTTCGCCCCCGTCCGTCCCCGCGCCCACGACTGGCCGTGGGTCAGCCTCGGCGCCTTCGCCGTGCTGGTCCTCGTGGCCACCGGCGGGGCGCTGGTGACGCTGCTCAGGACGCGCACGGCCGCAGGGAAACGCTGGTTACCCTGGTGAGGAACGAGGCCCGGCCGGGCCTCCGGGGGACCTCGGGGAGAGCTATGCGACTGGTGCGCTGGCGGCGGATGACGGCTGCACTGGCGTGTCTCGTGGTGGGCATGCTTCCCGCCGTCGTCGCCCGGCCGGCCCCTGCCGCCGGGCCGGCGGCAGGGGCCTTCATCGACAGCGAGGTGGGCGACACCGCCGGCGGTGGCGCCACCCAGTCGTTCGCCGCGCCCGGCGACCTCATCACCCCGTCGAGCACCCAGTCGACCTTCTCCCTCACCGTGGCCTGCACCCCGCAGCCCACCTGCTCGTCCGGCAACCGCCTGGTGGTGAACCTTGCCACCGCGAACGGTGCCCCTTGGGCCGTGCAGTCGTACGAGGACGCCCAGAAGGCGGCCGACACCTCCCATCCCGGCCTGGACGTGCAGGTCAACGGCGTGTCCTGCACCACCGTCAACGGTCGCTTCCAGGTGCTCAGCGTCACGCCCGCGGGTCCCGGCCCGGTGGCGTCGTTCACCGCCGTCTTCGAACAGCACTGCAACGGCGACGGGCCCGCCCTGTTCGGCGTCGTCACCTTCAACCCGGGAGCGTCGTCGCCCTACTACATGCGCACGCTCGACCCCACGGGCGCGGCCGACTTCGGCAGCAAGCAGACCGGCACCACGACGCACCAGACGTTCACGATCACCAACACCGGCCCGTCGGACATGACGCCGGCCCTGGCCGGCATCACCGGGACCAACGCGGCCGACTTCGCAGTGGCGTCACACACGTGCACGGCGGTGCTCCACACCAACGACCACTGCAGCGCGGACGTGACCTTCACCCCGTCAGCGGTGGGGTCCCGCACCGCCACCCTCACGTTCACCGACGAGCTGGCGCCCCTCGGTCCGAACGGCTCGGCCGACCCCACCGGCGGGCTGGGCCGGGACGTGATCCTCACCGGCACGGGCGAGCCGCCGCCGCCGACGCAGCTCCTCACCATCACGCCCAAGAGCGACTTCGGCACCAACCGTGTCGGCCTCCTGAACGGGCCGGTGGACTCCAAGGTCACCAACACCGGCGAGGGCGCGGTCACCATCTCCGACCTCACCATCACCGGGACCGACCCCGACGCCTTCCTCGCCGTCACCGACTGCGTGGACAGCGGGCCGGGCGGATCGGTGGTGGCCAAGTCGCTGGCGCCCGGCGCCACGTGCACCGTCGGCGCCTACGTCTACCCGACCAAGATGGCTCGCCAGAACGCCACCATCACCCTGGTCGACAGCTCGTCCAACGGTCCCCACCAGATCCCGCTGCGAGCTCTCGGCACGGCCGGGTACTTCCTGGGCGAGGCCAACGGTGCGGTGCTGCCGGCGGGCGACGCCGGCGACTTCCCGGACATGGCCGGCCGCCCGCTGAACAAGCCCATCGTCACCATCGGCACCACCAGCGACGGGGACGGCTACTGGCTGTTGGGCGGCGACGGCGGCATCTTCAACTTCGGCGACGCCCCCTTCCTGGGCTCGATGGGTGACAAGCCCCTCAACGCCCCGGTGAACGGCATCGCCACCACACCCACGGACAAGGGCTACTGGCTGGTGGCGTCGGACGGGGGCATCTTCGCCTTCGGCGACGCCACGTTCCGGGGTTCCATGGGTGGCAAGCCCCTCAACAAGCCGGTCGTGGGCATGGCCCGCACCCCGTCGGGCACCGGCTACTGGCAGGTGGCGTCGGACGGCGGGATCTTCGCCTGGGGGGCGCCCTTCTTCGGGTCCATGGGCGGCAAGTCGTTGAACAAGCCCATCGTGGGCATGGCCCCCACGGCGTCGGGCAACGGGTACTGGCTGGTGGCGTCGGACGGCGGGCTGTTCGCCTTCGGGGACGCCAAGTTCTTCGGTTCGGCGGCCGGGCGGGCGGCCGACACCATCGTGGGCATGGCGGCCACGCCCACGGGCAAGGGGTACTGGCTGGCGTCGTCCACCGGCCAGGTCTTCGCCTTCGGGGACGCCCCGGCGTACCAGGTGGCCGCCCCCTCGGCGCCGGACGTGGTGGGCATCGCCCCCACCGCCCCACCGGTCGATCCCACCTTCGTGAGCAGCTTCGCGGCCACCTCCGTCCCCGCCCAGGGAAAGGCGGTCATTCGCTAGCCCATCGGTGCCAGCTCGTCGGTGAAGGTGCGGTCCCTGGACGCGACGAAGGGGGCGGCCCCGTGGGGCCGCCCCCTTCGCACGAACGGCGTTGGCGCTTAGAAGTCCTCCATCCCACCGCCGGGCATGGCGGGGGCGTCCTTCTCGGGCTTGTCGACGATGACCGCCTCGGTGGTGAGGAACAGGGCGGCGATGGACGCCGCGTTCTGCAGGGCCGAGCGGGTGACCTTGACCGCATCGGGCACCTTGGCCAGCAGGTCCTCGTACTCGCCGGTGGCGGCGTTGAGGCCGAAGCCACCCTCGAGGTTCTTCACCTTCTCGACCACCACGCCGCCTTCCAGGCCGGCGTTCACGGCGATCTGCTTCAGCGGCTCCTCCACGGCCCGGGCCACGATGCGGGCACCGGTGGCCTCGTCGCCCTCGAGCTTCTCGGCCACATCGAGGATGGAAGCCTGGGTGCGGAGCAGGGCCACGCCGCCGCCGGGGACGACGCCCTCTTCCACGGCCGCCTTGGCGGTGGACACGGCGTCCTCGATGCGGTGCTTCTTCTCCTTCAGCTCCACCTCGGTGGCGGCGCCGACCTTGAGGACGGCCACACCGCCGGACAGCTTGGCCAGGCGCTCCTGGAGCTTCTCCCGGTCGTAGTCCGAGTCGGTGTTCTCGATCTCGGCCTTGATCTGGTTGATGCGGCCCTTGATGTCGTCCTCGGCACCGGCGCCCTCGACGATGGTCGTCTCGTCCTTGGTGACGGTGACCTTGCGGGCTCGGCCCAGCAGGTCGAGGGTGACGTTCTCCAGCTTGAGGCCGACCTCTTCGGTGATGACCTGGCCGCCGGTGAGGATGGCGATGTCCTGGAGCATGGCCTTGCGGCGCTCGCCGAAGCCAGGAGCCTTGACGGCCACGCTCTTGAACGTGCCCCGGATCTTGTTCACCACCAGGGTGGCGAGGGCCTCGCCCTCCACGTCCTCGGCGATGATGGCCAGCGGGCGGCCCGACTGCATGACCTTCTCCAGCACGGGCAGCAGGTCACGGACGGCCGAGATCTTGGAACCGACGATGAGGATGTAGGGGTCGTCGAGGACAGCCTCCATGCGCTCCGGGTCGGTGACGAAGTAGGGCGAGATGTAGCCCTTGTCGAAGCGCATGCCCTCGACCAGGTCGATCTCCATGCCGAAGGTCTGCGACTCCTCGACGGTGATGACGCCGTCCTTGCCGACCTTGTCCATGGCCTCGGCGATGAGGGCGCCGATCTCGTCGTCGTTGTTGGCCGAGATGGCCGCCACCGACGCGATCTGCTCCCGGTTGTCGATCTCCTTGGCGAAGGTCTTGAGGTGGGCGACGGCGGCCTCGACGGCGGCCTCGATGCCCTTCTTCAGGGACATCGGGTTGGCGCCGGCGGCCACGTTGCGCAGGCCCTCGTGGACCATGGCCCAGGCCAGGACGGTGGCGGTGGTGGTGCCGTCACCGGCGACATCGTCGGTCTTCTTGGCCACTTCCTTGACCAGATCCGCACCAATCTTCTCGTACGGGTCCTCGAGCTCGATCTCCTTGGCCACGGAGACGCCGTCCTTGGTGATCGTGGGCGCGCCCCACTTCTTCTCCAGGACGACGTTGCGGCCCTTCGGGCCGAGGGTGACCCTGACGGCGTCAGCCAGCTGATTCATGCCGCTCTCCAGCGACCTGCGGGCCTGCTCGTCAAAGGCGATCAACTTGGGCATCGGGCATCCTCCCCGGTTAGCACTCTCGATCGATGAGTGCTAACAGGCTGCCACGCGGCTGGCACTCAATGCAAGCGAGTGCCAGCTGTGACACTTCGCCAAGCGGGGCCCCAACCCCGCCGGCTTGGCCGTTTTGTGTGCAGTAACCCCGAATATGTCGCGACTACTGCACACCAAACCCCATTGGGGGCAGCGGGAGCGGGGGCGGGGCTTGCTAGCGCGCTGCGTACTGGCGGGTGTCGCGGCCCAGGATCTCGTGCACGCGTACGGCCAGGGCGGCGGGCTCGGCCTGGAGTTCGGCGCGGCGGGCGTCCACGATGGCCATGTCCAGGGCCAGCAGGTCTTGCACGACCTCGAGCAGCACGTCCACGTCGACCGGCTTGGTCAGGTAGTCATCCGCCCCCGCGGCCAGGCAGCGGCTCACGTCCTCTTCCTGCGAGCAGCACGTGAGCATGACCACCCGGGTCCCCGTGGACCAGCCCCGCTCCCGCAACGACGACAGGACGCCAAAGCCATCGAGGTGGGGCATCATCATGTCGAGCACGATCACGTCGGGCCGCTCCGCCTCGACCGCCATCAGCGCGGCCCGGCCGTCGCCCGCGTCCCGCACGTCGTAGCCCTCGCCCTCCAGCACCATGCGCAGCATGGCGGCGATCAGCGGGTCGTCGTCGACGACCAGCACCGACACGGCTAGTGGCTCGAGATCCGGGGCCGGTTGAAAGCGGACTCCAACCGCTCCAGCAACTCGGCCTTCTGCAACTCCGCCTCCCGGCGCTCCTGTAGGGCGGCGGGCTTGGCCCGCAACAGCTCCCGCACGCGCTCGACGAGGTCGTCGGGGTCGAAGGGCTTGGTCAGGTAGTCGTCCGCGCCCAGCTCCCAGCCCCGCACGAAGTCTCGCTCCGACGTCTTGGCCGTCAACATCAGCACCCGGGTCTCGGACGCCACGCCCAGCTGGCGCTTGCTGCGGAGCACGCCGAAACCGTCGATGCCGGGCATCATCACGTCGAGCACCATGCAGTCGGGAGCCCGCTTCTCCAGCTCCTCCAGAGCCTCGGCCCCGTTGCCCGCCTCCCGCACGTCGAAGCCGGCGTCCTCCATGGTGAACACGAGGATGCCGCGGATATCCGGGTCGTCGTCGACGATCAGCACCTCGGCCATACGTCGCGTATCGGCGCGCCGGACGCCCGGGTTGAGCTACCCCCCGGCCACGGCGGGCACGATGGACAGTGTCTGGCCCTCGGCCACCGGCGTGTCCAAGCCCTGGAGGAAGCGCACATCCTCGTCGGCCACGAAGACGTTGACGAAGCGCCGGAGCTGGCCGCTGTCGTCGAACAGGCGTTCGGCCAAACCGGGGTGGGCAGCGTCGAGGCCCTTCAGCACCTCACCGACGGTCGAGCCGTCCACCGAGACCTCCCCCACCCCCCCGGTGAGCGAGCGCAGCTGGGTAGGGACTCGGACAGTGACGCTCATCAGCGATCGACCTCCACGGCCTCGTTGAACGCTTCCAAAGTGGGGGCGATGGTGGCTGTCGGCCCGACGTGGGGGGCCACCGCCTCGATGGTCTTCAGGCCCAGGCCGGTGACGTACACCACGACCCGCTCGTCGGGCCGCACCACGCCGGATGCGGCCAGCTTGGCCAGGGTGGCGACGGTGACGCCGCCGGCCGTCTCCGTGAAGATGCCTTCGGTACGAGCCAGGAGCTTGATGCCCTCGACGATCTCCTCGTCGGTGACGGCGGCGATGGCCCCGCCCGAGCTGCGTACCTCGCCCAGCGCGTAGAACCCGTCGGCCGGGTTGCCGATGGCGAGGGACTTGGCGATGGTCGACGGCTTCTGGGGCCGGATGTTGTCGGTGCCCTCGGCGAAGGCGGTGGCCACGGGCGAGCACCCGGTGGCCTGGGCGCCGGAGATGCGCACCGACACCTCGTCGGCCGGCAGCAGCCCGACCTTCACCAGCTCTCGGAACCCCTTGGCGATCTTGGTGAGCTGGCTGCCCGAGGCGATGGGCACGACCACGTGGTCGGGGGCCCGCCAGCCCAGCTGCTCGGCCACCTCGAAGGCGAGCGTCTTCGACCCCTCGGCGTAGTACGTGCGCACGTTGACGTTGACGAAGGCCCACGTGGGGTGCTCGCTGGCCAGCTCGGCGCACAGGCGGTTCACGTCGTCGTAGTTGCCCTTGACGGCGATGAGGTTGCCCCCGTACACCGCGGAGGCGACGACCTTGCCCTGCTCCAAGTCGTCGGGGATGAAGACGTAGCTCTCCATGCCCGCGTGGGCGGCGTGGGCGGCCACCGAGTTGGCCAGGTTCCCGGTCGATGCGCAGGCGGCCACCTTGAAGCCCAGCTCCCGGGCCTTGGTCAGGGCGACCGACACGACCCGGTCCTTGAACGACCCCGTGGGGTTGAGGGTGTCGTTCTTGACCCACACCTCGCCCAGGCCCAACTCGGCGGCCAGGCGGTCGGCCCGCACCAGCGGGGTCATGCCCGCGCCCAGATCAATAGGAGAGCCGCCTGCGTGGCCGAACGCAGCGGCAGCGTCGACCGGCAACAGATCGGCGTAGCGCCACAGGGTGTAGGGGCCGGCGGCGATGCGCTCCCGGCTCACCGTCCCGGCGATGGCCTCGTAGTCGTAGCTGACTTCCAGGGGTCCGAAGCAGAACTCGCAGACGTGCAATGCCTCGGCCGGATACGAGCGCGCGCACTCCCGGCAGCGCAGCCCTTCGACGAACGACACAACTTCCTCCTCATCGTTCCGGGCATTCGCACCTGGCCTTCGGGGAGCTTCCCCGAAGCTGGTTGCGGCGATGTCGGCGGGCCCGGTCCCTCGACCGCTCTTGATGTGGCGCACACCATCGTGCCCGCCGCGGACCACCTTCGTCAAAGCATGCAAATGGGCCTTAGGATCAGCGGGCCATGCTGCGGACCTACTCGGCCCACGACTTTCCCCGGCCGCGTCTCGCCGCCGCCAAGCGGGGCCGCACCGTGTCCGTCGTCGTGCCCGCGCGCGACGAAGCCCCCACCGTGGGCCGCGTGGTGCAGGTCGCCACCGCCCTCACCGACGTGGTCGACGAGGTGATCGTGGTCGACGACGGCTCCGCGGACGACACCGCCGCGGTGGCCGCGGCCGCCGGCGCCCGGGTGCTGTCCAAGCCCGGCGAGGGCAAGGGCCAGGCCATGCGGGCCGGGCTGGACGCGGCCAATGGCGACATCGTGGTGTTCCTCGACGCCGACCTGCGCCAGCTCGGGCCCGGCTTCGTGCTCGGTCTGCTGGGCCCGCTCCTGCTGCACGACGACGTGGCCCTCGTGAAGGCGTTCTACCAACGGCCGCTGGGCGGCAAGGTGGGCGAGGGTGGCCGGGTGACGGAACTGGTGGCCCGGCCCCTGCTGTCGCTCCTCTTTCCCGAGCTGGCCGCCATCCTCCAACCCCTCGGGGGCGAGTACGCCAGCCGCCGGTCGGTCCTCGAGCGCCTCCACTTCGAGGGCGGGTACAGCGTCGACGTGGCCCTCCTCATCGACGTGGCCGAGGTGCACGGCGTGCACTCGCTGGCCCAGGTCGACCTGGGCACCCGCGTGCACCGCAACCGGCCTCTGGCCGAGCTGTCGTACCAGGCCCGCGAGGTGATGGAGGTCGTACTGGAGCGGGCGGGCGTGATGGCTACGCCGTACCGGCGCCTGGCCTGAGCGTCAGGTACTCGCCCACCACCTCTTCGATGCACGCGGTGGTGTCGGCCAGGGCCCGGTCGGGGCCGAAGCGCTCGACCAAGGACACCACCTCGACGTCGTGATCGTGGTGCTCGGCGTGGTCGCCGAAGACCTCGCCGACGACCACCAGCACGGGCACGCCCAGGTCGGCGCCCACCTCGATCACGCCGCCCACGACCTTGCCCCGGAACGACTGCTCGTCGAGGAAGCCCTCGCCCGTGACCAGCAGGTCGGCGCCCTCGGCCTTCTCCACCAGGCCAACCGTGTCGGCCACCAGCTCGAAGCCGGGCACGAGGGTGGCGCCCACCGCGGCCAGGCCACCGGCCAGGCCACCGGCCGCACCCGAGCCGGGGACGTCCCGGACGTCGACGCCGTGGTCCTCCTCGTAGACCTGGGCCAGCCGCTCCAGGCGCCGCCGCAGCAGGGCGACCTGGGCCGGCGTCGCTCCCTTCTGGGGGGCGAAGTGCTCGGCGGCGTCGACGAAGCGGGTGGTGACGTCGCACGCGACGATGATCTCGACGCCGGTGAGGCGGGCGTGGGGCTCCAGCGCGCTGAGACACCCGAGGCCGCCGTCGGTCGTGGCGCTGCCACCCACGCCCACCACGATGCGCTTGGCCCCGGCCGCCAGGGCGGCACTGATGAGGTCGCCCACGCCGGCCGTGGACGCCCGCATGGGGTCGTTCCACTCGGCGCCGCCGGCCAGGCCCAACCCGGCCGCCTGGGCCATCTCGATGACGGCCGTCGAGCCTTTGAGCCGCCACTCGGCCTCCACCGTCTCGCCCAGTGGCCCCCGCACCCGCGTGCGCCGCACAGTGCCGCCCAACGCCTCCAGGATTCCCTCGCCCCCGTCGGCCATGGGTACGGCGTCGGCCTTCCATCCGGCCCGCTTGGCGGCGCGCCGGATGGCCTGGGCCACCTCGGTGGCGGAGGCCGTGCCTCGGAACTTGTCCGGGGCGGCGAGCAGTCTGGGCATCCCAAGTATCGTGCCACCCGCCATGGGTGACGCTGATCTCGTCCTCGCGTCGAACCGTGGACCGGTCTCGTTCCGGCGGTCGGACGACGGCTCGCTGGTGGCCGTCCGCGGCGCCGGCGGCCTCGTCTCGAGCGTGGGGCCCCTCATCGAAGGCTCGGGCGCCACCTGGGTGGCGGCGGCCATGAGCGACGAGGACCGGGAGGCGGCGGCCGGCGGCCTGCTGGAGGCCGAGGGGTTCCGGCTGCGGTCGATCGACCTCGACCCCGAGGTGTACCGGATGGCGTACGACGTGGTGTCCAACGCCACCCTGTGGTTCGTGCACCACGGCCTGTACGACCTGCCCCGGCGGCCCCGGTTCGACCGCCACTGGCGCCAGGCCTGGGAGGGATACCGCGCCTACAACCAGGTGTTCGCCGACGCCGTGGCCGAGGAGGCACCCGAGGGCGGGGTGGCGCTCTTGCAGGACTACCACCTGTCGCTGGCCCCGGCCATGGTGGCCGCGGCCCGGCCAGACCTGCGGGTGGTGCACTTCGGCCACACGCCGTTCGCCACGCCCACGATGCTGCGGGTCCTCCCCGACGATGTGCAGGTCGAACTGTTGACGGGGTTGACAGCGGCCACGGCCTGCGGGTTCCACGCCCGGCGGTGGGCGGACGACTTCGAGCGCTGCTGCGCCGAGCTCCTGGGGCCAGGCGGCGCCCGGACGCGCACCTTCGTGTCGCCCATCGTCCCCGACGTGCGCGACATCAGGGAGGTGGCCACCTCGCCCGAGTGCGAGGCCGAGCACCGTTGGCTGGACCAGGTGGTGGGGGACTGCCGGATGGTCCTGCGGGTCGATCGCATCGAGCTGTCCAAGAACATCCTCCGCGGCTTCCTGGCCTTCGACGACCTGTTGGAGCACCGGCCCGAGTGGCGGGGCCGCGTGGTGTTCGTGGCTCTCGTGTATCCGTCCCGCGAATCGCTACCCGAGTACCAGGCCTACCGCCACGAAGTGGAGACGGTGGCCCGGCAGGTCAACGGCCGTTGGGGCACCGACGGGTGGACGCCCATCGTGCTCGACGACAGCGACAACTTCCCGCGCTCGGTGGCCGCCCTGGCCCGCTATGACGTGCTGCTGGTGAACCCCATCAGGGACGGGCTCAACCTGGTGGCCGAGGAAGGCCCGCTGGCCAACGAGCGCGACGGCGTGCTGGTCGTGTCCCGGGAGGCGGGCGTGTGGGACGAAGTGGGCGACCACGGCGCCATCGGCCTCAACCCCTACGACCTGGTGGCCACATCCGACGCGCTGCACGCGGGCCTGTCCATGCCGGCCGACGAGCGGGCGGCGCGGGCCCAGTCGTTGCGGGCGGCGATCACCCAGCGATCGGCCCGGGACTGGCTGGACGACCAGCGCCGGGCAGCATCCGCCTGAGGAGGTCGAGGGCGCCGGTCGGGCCGTCGACCAGGACGTCGGCCGTGGCCAGCAGTTCGGGCGGGGCCTCGGGACTGCGGACCACCACCTTCAGCGTGGCCACGCCCTTGGCGTGCAGGCGATCGAGGGCCTCGTAGGCGGGGAGGTCGCCCACGTCGTCGCCGAAGAAGCACGCGGCGTCCAGCCGCTCAGCCAGCTCCTCGACCACCCGGCCCTTGTCCACCGGGATGGGCGGTCGCAGCTCCACCGACATGCGGGCCGGGTGCTCGATCAGTCCCGACCACCCGGCCGCCGACGCCGCCCAGCGCTGCACCCACGCCTCGGCCTCCGGGGCCGTGCGGTAGTGCAGGGTGACCGACAGGCCCTTGCGCTCGACGAACACGCCGGTGGGCGCCTGCTCATCGGCTTCGTCGGCCACCCGCTCGACCATCGGGCGCCACAGGTCGCAGTCCGGATGGGCGGTGATGGCGTCGCCCATGGCCACTTCCAGGCCGTAGAGGCCGGACACCACCAGCCCCTCGCCCGGGGCCTCGCCTTCGTTGACCTCGTCCTCGTCGGCCAGGTGGAGCTGCGCCACCAGGAAGGCGGCCGGCCGGCCGGAGATCACGGCGACACGCCGGTAGTGGCGGGCCAGGTCGTGCAGGAGTTCGACGGCGCCGGGCAGGGGGCGGGCCGCGCCCGGGTGGTCGACGATGGGAGCGAGGGTGCCGTCGAAGTCGGTGAGGATGCCCGCCCGGGCCGGGTTCTCGACGAAGGGTGCGAGGAGGCGGGGCAGGGGGTCGGGAGTGGCCATCGGAGGGACGGTACCCTCAGCCGGTGCTTCGTCCTGCGTGTCGCGCCGCCGTGCCCGCCGTCGCGGCGGTCGCGGCGTTGGCGCTGGGCGCCTGCCAGCCCCGCGGCGTGCGTCTCTCCTACCGGCCCCAGGTGGGCGACATGTCGACCTACCGGGTCGAGGTCCACGCCGAGGTCACCACCACCATCGCCGGCACCGCGCCCCGGCGCACGGTGGACAACCAGGTACTGATCGCCCGCCACGCCGTGCTGTCCGGGGGCGCCGGGGGCAGCAGTGTGCAGGTGCGGCTCACAGGCGAGGGCGAGGCGCCGCGCACGTTCGTGGTGCGGCTCGACCGGGCCGGCCACCTGGCCGAGGTGCAGCGCGTGGAGGGGTTGCCGGCCAGCGCCCTGGGGCCGCTGGGCCTGTCCGAGATCTTCCCGGCCGCGGCCGGCGTGCCGCCCGACCGGCTGCTGGGGCCGGGCTCGCGCTGGCGGCTGGACGAACCGGTGGCGTTGCCCGGCGAGTCCCGGAGCCGCCTGCAGGGGACGGGCCGGCTGGTGGAGCTGGGGGTGGTGGACGGGTACAAGGTGGCCCGGGTGCGCAGCGAGTTCCGGCTGCCGGTCCGGCGCACGTCCGACGAGGCGCAGGGCCGCATCCTCATCGACGGGGACCAGGTGGTCGAGTCGAAGACGGTGTCACGGGTGGACGACGGATCGGTGCAATCGGTGGAGACCACGACCACCGGCCAGTTCCGGCTCACCCTCACGCCCAATGGCAGTCCGGGCGCCACCGTGCCCGGGCAGGTGCAGGTGGTGGTGCGGTCGGTGACGACGCGAGTGGGCGGCTAGGCCCCTCCGAGCCCGTTCTGATGACGCTGGCGCCGTTTACTCGGGCGTGGACGTCACGAGAGTGGTGGAGGCCGGGGCCGGTTACGGCTTGGCGGTGGTCGTGGTCGCCTTGGCCGTGGTCGTCGTGGCGGGCTTGGCCGTGGTCGTCGTGGCCTTGGCCGTGGTGGTGGTGGTGCCCGCCGGCTTGGCCGTGGTGGTGGTGCTGGCGGCCGGGAGCTTGCCGGCGATGTCCTCACCCACGAGCACGACCACGTCGGCGCCCCGGGTGTCGGCCACCAACGTCGTGGCCGGGTTGGGCAGCGGTTGGATGGACGTGGGCGGGATGCCGAACAGGGCGGTGATGGCGACCGCATCGCGGTCGTACGTGGGCGCGTAGTAGACGACCGTGGCCTTCACGCCCTTGGTCTTGGCGTCGATGGGAGCGAGGGCGTTGTAGCCCGCTTGGGCGAGCACGTCCTTGGCCCGGGCGGCCACGCCCTGGAGGTTGGTGCCGTTGGCGGCGAGGACCTTGACCTGGGCGGGCTGGTGGGCGGCAACGGTGGTGGGCGTCACGACGGACGGGACGGTGGTGGCCGCCGCGTGCTTGGCGGTGGTGGGCGTGTTCTTCTGCGGAACCGTGGTGACCTTGGTCGAATCAGTGCGATTCAGCAGGAATATCCCGAGGACGACAGCCACGAAGAGCAGCACGGCGCCGCGCCCGGCGGCGATGCCCGCGGTGACACCGCTGGAGCGCCGGAAGGAACCGTCGTCTGCCGCGTGGCGACCGGGTCTCACCGCAGCGGTGGCTCTCCGGCGCTGCGGCCCTCGAAGCGTGCCCGGCGCCGGCGGTCCCGCAACCGGCGCAGGCGCCTGACGACGAGCGGGTCGTAGGCGATGGCCTCGGCCGACTCCAGCAGGTCGGCCAGCACCTGGTAGTACCGGGTGGGCGACAGGTCGAAGCGCTCACGGATGGCGGTCTCC
>DASRGI010000166.1:0-14304 GCA_035651095.1 Acidimicrobiales bacterium
CGCCGACCCCCGGCCCCGGCACCGGGGCGTGAGCCACCACGCCACCACCGCGCTGGCCCAGGCCCATGGCACCGCCACCGTTGCGGTACCGGAGGGGGAACCCCTGCCCGACGTGGGCCACCACCGGGCTGTCACCGTCGCCGTGCCCGACCTGTCCGGGCTGCGGGTCACCACCATGGGCCGGGGCCCGGAGGACGACCCTCGCTTCCACTCGTACTCGGGCGCGGCGGGTGCGTGGGCCGCAAGCGCGTTAGCCTGAAGCACTCAATGACCACCTCCGACATCAGCGAGGTGCCCGCCGAGGCCGCCCCGACCGAGACGGCCAAGCATCACAGCCCGGGCAAGAACGCCATGGAGTGGATCGGCATCATCGCCGCCGCCCTCCTTGCCGCCCTGCTCATCAAGACGTTCCTGTTGCAGGCGTTCTACATCCCGTCGGAGTCGATGGTCCCGACGCTGAAGATCTCCGACCGGGTGCTGGTGAACAAGCTCAGCTACCGCATGCACGACGTGCACCGGGGCGACATCGTGGTGTTCAAGCGCCCCCCGTCGGAGGCGTCCGACCCCACCATCAAGGACCTCATCAAACGGGTCATCGCCCTTCCCGGTGAGCGGGTCGAGGGGCGTGAAGGGCACGTGTTCATCAACGGCAAGGAGCTCCAGGAGCCGTACCTGCCAGCCGGGATCACCACGCTCGACTTCCCGGCCCAGGTCATCCCGGCCAAGAGCTACTGGGTGATGGGGGACAACCGTCCCCGATCCAAGGACAGCCGCTACTTCGGGCCCATCGGGAGCAACCTGTTGGTGGGTCGCGCCTTCATACGCATCTGGCCCGTGCCGCACATCCACCTCCTCTAGCCGCCGCGCCATTCGACGGTTGCGCTTCACCCCCTGAAGCACTTCTGTCGAATCGAGGGGACGGGGGTCACCGGGCGGCGGCGACCAAGGCGTCCACCATGCGGTCCACGTGATCGCTGTAGACGGCGTCCATCCCTATGTGGAGCATGGACGCCAACACCCGTTCGTGCTGGCAGTCCCACGCGAACGCGTGGCGCTCGAACCGGTGGAACAGGGTGGTGAGACCGAGGGTCCAGTCCGTGTGGTGCATGTTGATGGCGTCGATGCCGGCGTCGGCCAGCGACGCCGCCCGCCGCTCCGGGCCCTCCTTGATGCGGCGTAGCCGGGTGGAGTCGACCAGCTTCACGTCGGGGTCGAGCTCCCGCCACGACGCCACCACCGTCCAGTCCGGGTGGCACAGCCACAGCCGGCCCAGGGCGTCGCCCCCGGCCTCCCGCGCCACGGCCACCACGGATGTCGCGGCGGCGGCGTCCTTCACGTCGAGGGAGAGCTCGAAGTCGGTGCCGCAGGTGTCGTACAACGACGCCAGCGTGGGGATGTGCCCCGGGAGGTCGCCCCGGTCGACGTCGGCAATGGCCCGCCTGCGCAACCCGCCTCGCGCCAGGCCGTCGTGGTCGAGCACGGGCACGCCGTCGGCCGTGAGCCATACGTCGCTCTCCAGCCCGGTGGCGCCCAGGCGCCGGGCCAGCTGGAACGCCTCCAGGGTGTTCTCGGGCGCGTGGGCGCGAGCGCCCCGATGGGCGAAGCCGATGCTGGGTCGCCGGAGGGCCTCCATGGCTGTGCATTCTGGCGGAACTGTTGCCCGCGGATCACTGCGCCGAGCGAACCGCTCCCGGGGCAGGCACCTGGTCGGGATCGGGCCCGTCCTTGGGGAGCAGGAAGGTGAACCGGCTCCCGACACCCAGGCGGCTCTCGCACCAGATGCGCCCGCCCATGGCCTCGACGATCCGCCGGGACAGGTAGAGCCCGATGCCCACGCCGCCGTGCCGGCGGGTGGATGTGCCGTCCAGCTGGCGGAAGCGTTCGAACAGCGTGGGGATGTCGCCCGAGTAGATGCCCGGGCCGGAATCTGTGACGGACACCTCCACGGCATCGCCGTGGTCGACCAACTCCACCACCACGTGGCCCTCGGAGTACTTGCAGGCGTTGTCCACCAAGTGGTGCACGACCTGGTCGAGCTTGCCCTGGTCGACCACCACGTCGACGGACCGCCGGGGCCGGCGCACCGACACCCGGTCGTCGGCCCGTTCCATGAGGTGGGCGCCCAGCTCCAGCGGCTGCAGGTCGAGTTTGGCCCGGCGCTGCTCGATGGCGGAGATGAACAGCAGGTCCTCGATGAGCCGCTCCAGCCGGACCAGGTTGGACTGGACCGCGCCCAGGGCCTGGCTCCGCCTCTCGTCGGTGAGGCTGTCGCCCCGGCGCACCAGCGTGTGCACGTAGCCCTTCATGACGGTGAGGGGCGTGCGCAGCTCATGGCCCATGACGGCCACGAAGTCGGCCTTGACGGCCTCGGCCGAGCGCTCGGCCGTGAGGTCATCGAGCACGAGCACCCGGCCCACGTTCCTGCCTCCCGAGCGCATGCGCCGCACGGTGGCCCGGTACACCCGGGGCTCGCCCTCGGCCGTGGGGAGCACGACCTCGTCGGACCGGTCGGCCCCGCCCGTGAGCATCTCCTCCAGGGCGGCGCTCCCCAGCCGGCCCCGCACCGGGAAGCCGATCTCGAACCCGGCGGACAGCCGGAACACCTCGCTGGCCGCCCCGTTGACCTCGAGGACCCTGGCCTCCTCGTCCACCACCACGACGGGGTTGGCCATGGCGTGGACCATGGCGGCCAGTTGCTCCTCGTGGTCCTCGATGCGGCGGTAGAGCTTGGCCGCCCGGACGGCGAGGCTCACGTTGCGGGCGAAGCCGCTGAGGAGCGACCGGCGGGCGGCGTCGGGCGGCTCGGCCAGGAAGACCACCAGCCGCCCCAGGGTCTGGGCGCCGGTGGCCAGGGGCAGGCTCACCGCCACCTCGCCCAACCGGCTGAGCAGGCCCACGGCCGGGTGGGCGGGGCCGTCGACCCGCAGCTCGCCGGGACCGAGCAGGGCTTTGAACTCCGGGTGGCGGGACGCGGCCACCAGCCGCTCCTGCTCGATGCCCCGGTACGACGCGATGCGAGCGGTGCTGCCCTCGTGGAGGGCGACGAAGCCGGATGTGGCTCCGAAGATGCGGGTGGCGGCGTCGAAGGTGTGACCCAGGGTGGCGTCCATGTCGAGGTCCGAGGCCACCAGCGACAGGGTGTCGAGCACCTCGGGCACGGCGTCGACCGCGGCCGCGGGCCGGCGCAACAACACGACGGCGGCGGCGTCGGCGTAGAGGGACAGGGGCGTGGGGTCGACGGTGGTGAGGCCCCCGCCCACGCAGACCGCGCCCAGCACCCGGGACCCGGCCCGCAGGGGTTCGGCCACGGCCACCATGCCCGTCTCCGCGTCGCGGCGGCGGATCATGCGGTTCTCACCCATGGCCGCGTGGGCGGCGTCGATCACATGGCGGGACACCGAACCGGTGGAGGCGACGGTGGTCGTCGAGCCCGCTCCCGCCCGCAGGATGGCGCCTTCTCGCGCCTGGGTGGCGGCCACCGCGCCGGCCAGGGCGTCGTTGAGGAGGCGGGTGGGCTCGGCCCCGAAGGCCAGGCCGCGCAGGACCGACTGGAGGCGATCCAGGGAGACGTCGCGGGCCACACCTGGGTATCGGTGGCGGACTTGGGCCGATTGAGGACTAGCCCGATCGGTCGCGCCAAATGGTCGTTTCGGGCCATGGCCGAGAACGGACAAAGCGTGCACCCTGCCTGTAACAGAGCACGGCGGGCAAAAAGCCCCTCAAGGAAGCCACGGAGGTTGACCGATGGAGCACGTAGGAGACGGAAGGGAGGCGTTGGTGGCAACCATCCGGGCGACCTGCCCGACCTGCGGTGATGTCGAGTTGACCACGCGTGAGGTCCGCGTGCTGCTGTGCTCGAACACCAACGAGGGGTCCTACGCCTTCAAGTGCCCGGCTTGCCGGCTGGCCGTGTCCAAGCCCGCCGAGCCCCGGGTGGTCGACGTTCTCGTGTCCTCCGGTGTGCGCCTGTCGGTGTGGCACCTCCCGGCCGAGCTGAGCGAGCCCAAGGTCGGCGCTCCCATCGGTTACGACGACCTCCTGACCTTCCACGAAGAGCTCCAGCAGGACGGGTGGTTCGACCGCGTGCTGGACATGGTCATCTCCAACGAGGACCCCCGGCGGGCATGAGCCCGACGGCCGGACGGCACGTCCTGTGAGCTCCGCCCCGGTCTGGGTCGTGTGCGGCGCCGCCTTCTGGCGGACGCTCCTCGCCTGGCCCAAGCCCAAGCTGCGTCCCGCCTTGCTGGCGCTGCCACGCCGCACCCCCTGACCCCGGCCCCTTCTCGTGAGGCCCACGCCGCCATGGTGGGCGTCAGCGTGACGCGAATGCGGCGTCGGCGGGGTGGGTGCGACGGTCCTTCTTCAGACACCAGCCCGTAGACTCGCCCCGTGGGCAGCGTGGGCGTTCCCGAGATCATCGTCGTTCTGATCGTGGCTCTCGTCGTGCTGGGGCCGAACCGGCTGCCCGAGGCCGCCCGCCAGGCCGGCAAGGCCCTGTCCGAGTTCAAGCGGGTCACGGCCGGCCTCCAGGCCGAGGTGCGAGACGCCATCGAGCCCATCACCAGCGCCGCCGGCTCGTTCAACGGGCAGGGCACCGGCCCGGGCGGGCCCGATGGCATGACCGTGAACCCCAGGCCCGCGCCCGCCGCGTGGGTGACGCCGCCGCTCCCCGTCGAGGGCCCTGACGGCGACGGCCACTAGGGGGTCCCACCATCGTCGTTCGCCTCCGAAGGCGCCGCGCGTCCGGTCATCCGCCCAAGCGAGACCCGGAAGGGCGCATGTCGCTCGTCGAGCACCTCACCGAGCTGCGCAAGCGGCTGGTGATCTCGGTGGCGGCCGTGGGCCTGGGCGCCATCGTCGGGTTCCTGCTCTACAACCACATCCTCCACCTGCTGCTGGAGCCCTACTGCCACGTGCACCACCGGGCCCTGGCCGGCTGCAAGCTCTACGCCCAGGACCCGCTGGAACCCTTCCTGGTGCGCCTCAAGGTGGCGAGCTGGACCGGGTTCGTCCTGGCCTCGCCCGTGGTGTTCTGGCAGGTGTGGCGCTTCGTCACTCCCGGCCTCCAGACCCGGGAGAAGAAGTACGCCGTCCCCTTTGTCCTCAGCTCGGTGGTGTTGTTCCTGCTGGGCGGCCTGGTGGCCTGGCTCACGTTCCCCAAGGCCCTCGACTTCCTCGTGGGCGTGGGCGGGCCGTCCCTTCTCACGATCTTCAGCCCGGGGAAGTACCTCCGCCTCATCATCCTCATGATCGTGGCCTTCGGGCTGGCCTTCGAGTTCCCCGTGCTGCTGGTCTTTCTCGAGCTGGCGGGCGTCGTGTCCAGCCGCCAGCTGAAGAACTGGCGGCGCCCGGCCATCGTCGTGATCTTCGTCGTGGCCGCCGTCATCACCCCGAGCCAGGATCCCTGGTCCCTCTTCGCCATGGCCCTGCCCATGTGCCTGTTCTACGAGGGCGCCATCCTGGTCGGCCGCATCCTCAAGAAATGAGGCGGCGCGATCGGGCCAAGGCGGTCGTGGCCGTGGTGTTCACCCTGCTCGGGGTGAGCGGCATCGTCTACCTCATCGCCCGAGCCTCCGACGCCGGCACCAGCGCGCCGGCGGCGGACTCGTCCACCACCAGCACCACGGCGCGCCTCACGGCCAAAGAGCGAAAGGACCAGGCGGACGCCCTGGCCTGGGACAAGGAGGCCCAGGACGCCTTCGGGGGCACGGCCATCACCAACCAGGTGCTCGACATGGTGAAGGGAGCGGACGAGTGGCGGAGCGGCCAGCGGGCCACCGACCAGTACACGGCCGAACTGGCCACGCACCTGGACGAGTTCCGCCTGGTGGTCACGCGCGTGAGCACGCTCCGGGCCTTCCCGTTCGACGAGCGGGTGGTGCCCCTCTACCAGCACTCGGCCGACCTGTACGTCGAGGCCGTCCGGGCGTACCAGGCCGAGGTCCAGACGCCGGCCGGGCCGTTGCGGGACCAGCTCGACCTGTTGGCCCGGCGGGTGCGGGTGCTGGGCGACCGGGTGTTCGACCGGGGCCGGGCCCTGGTCCATCCGTACCTGCACGAGGCGCCCAACCCCAACGTCAACGTCCAGCTGCCGGAGGAGGTCCCCAACTGGGTGGACGAGGGCATGGCCGCCGGCCCGCCCCTCGACGACACGCCGCCGGCGCCGTCCAGCCAGCCCACCCTCAGCCAGGCCGACCGGCCCCAGCAGTCGAGGGATGCCTGGCTGAAGGCGCTGCGCGACGCCCGCGTCCCGTCCGGCAGCGAGCTGGCCAACGTCCTGCGCTCAGGCGACGCCACGTCCCTCCGGGACATGGCCCGGGGCCTGTCGGCCGCAGCCGAGCGCCTGCGCCCGGTGCCCGATCCCAAGGGCGACCGGGAGGAGAGCGAGCGGGTGCGGCTGGGGCTCCTGGTCCAGGCCGAGTCGGCCCGTACCGCCCAGGCTGCCGCCCTGGCCACCGGCCCCGCCCACGACATCCTGGCGGCCATGGCTCCCCGGTTGGCCCTGGTGGGCGACGGGCTGTGGTCGGGCCCGGGCCTGCCCGACCGGCGCACCGGATTGGATCCCGCCCTCCTCGGTGAGGACGGGAAGAAGTGACGAGCGCCGTGCGCGAGCAGTTCCTCGCATCCCTCGGCTTCCCACCGGACACCTTCCAGGTCGAGGCCATGGACGCCCTGGACGAGGGCCGGTCGGTGCTGGTGGCCGCACCCACGGGCTCGGGCAAGACGGTGGTGGCCGAGTACGCCATCGCCAAGGCCCTCGACGCCGGCCGCAAGGCGTTCTACACCACGCCTCTCAAAGCCCTGTCCAACCAGAAGTACGGCGACCTGGTGCGGGCCTATGGCCCCGACGACGTGGGCCTCCTCACCGGCGACAACGCCATCAACGGCGACGCCCCCGTCGTGGTCATGACAACCGAGGTCCTCCGGAACATGATCTATGCCCAGTCGGGGGCGCTCACCGGGCTGCGCTACGTCGTGCTCGACGAGGTCCATTACCTCCAGAACCCGTACCGCGGCGCGGTGTGGGAGGAGGTGATCATCCACTCGCCGCCCGAGGTCGACATGGTCTGCCTGTCGGCCACCGTGTCCAACGCCGAGGAGTTCGCCGACTGGATCGGCACGGTGCGGGGCGACACCACCGCCATCATCGAGGAGCGCCGGCCCGTCGAGTTGCAGAACCTGTACCTGGTGGGGGATCGGGCGGCCGAGCGCATGCACCTGCTGCCCACCTTCGTGGACGGCCAGCCCAACCCGGAGGCAGCCGCCCTCGACAGCCGCACCATCCGCCAGCCGTGGGTGCGGCGGGCCAAGTCCAACCTCTTCACCCCGCGGCGGGCCGACGTGGTGGAGCTGCTGTGGGACGACGGCATGCTGCCGGCCATCTACTTCATCTTCAGCCGCATGGCCTGCGACGAAGCGGTCAAGCAGTGCCTGGACGCTGGCCTGCGCCTGACCACACCCGAGGAGCGGGCCCGGATCCGGGCCATCGCCGAGTCCAAGGTCGAGGCCCTGTCGGACAGCGACCTGCGGGTCCTGGACTACGGCGGCTGGCTCACCGGCCTGGAGGCGGGCATCGCCGCCCACCACGCGGGCATGGTCCCCCCCTTCAAGGAGGCGGTGGAGGCCTGCTTCGCCGAGGCCCTGGTGAAGGCCGTGTTCGCCACCGAGACGCTGTCACTCGGCATCAACATGCCCGCCCGGGCGGTGGTGATCGAGAAGCTGTCCAAGTTCACGGGCGAGCGCCACGAGCCCCTCACGCCGGGGGAGTACACCCAGCTCACGGGCCGGGCCGGGCGGCGGGGCATCGACGAGGTTGGCTACGCCATCGTCCTCTGGTCGCCCTTCGTCCCCTTCGACCAGGTGGCGGGCCTGGCCTCCACCCGCACCTACGCCCTGTCCTCGTCCTTCCGGCCCACGTACAACATGGCCGCCAACCTGGTCCGCCGGTACCCGCCGGCCGAGGCCCACCACCTGCTCAACCTGTCGTTCGCCCAGTACCGGGCCGACACCGAGGTCGTGCGCCTGGAGACGGAACTGGAGCGCAAGATCGAGGCCCTGCGCAAGGCCGAGGCCGAGGCGGTGTGCGAGTTGGGTGATGTGGAGGAGTACCGCCGGCTCCTGGCTGACGTGCGCCGGCGCAACCCCCGGCCCACGGTGGCCGACATCGCCGCGTCCCTCGACCGCCTGCGCCCCGGCGACGTCATCCACGGGCCCGTGGGCCGGGCCGCGGTGCTGGCCAAGAGCAACCGTCGGGGCGGCGACGTGCGCATCCGGGTGCTCACGCCCGACCGCAAGGTGGTACTGCTGGGCCCGACCTCGGTGGACGCCCCCCTGAAGGCGGTGGGCCGGGTCGATCTCCCGGTGCCGTACGCGCCCAACAACAAGGGTTTCCAGAAGACGGTGGCAGCCGCCCTGGTGAAGGCCAAGCTCCACGAGGACGGCGGAGCCGCGGCCGGGCCGGCGGCCCACCGGAAGGGCCGGCGCAAGGAGGAGCCCGATCACCCGGTGGCGTCCTGCCCCGACCTGCGCCGCCATGTCCGGGCCCTCGAGCGGGCGTCGCGGCTCCGGGGCGAGATCACCCTCCTGGAGCGGGAGATCCGGGGGCGCACGGAGTCCATCGCCCGCCAGTTCGACCGGGTGCTGCGGGTGCTGGAGACGTGGGGCTACGTGGACGGGTGGAAGCTCACCAAGGCGGGCGACGTGCTGGCCCGGCTGTACCACGAGTCCGACCTGCTGGTGGCCGAGGTGCTGCGGTCCGGGTTGCTGGACGGGCTGGACGCGGCCGCCGTGGCCGCCCTGGTGTCGACCTTCACGTACGAGACCCGCGGCCCGGGCCCGGGACCGACGGCGTGGTTCCCCAGCGGCAAGGTGCAGGAGCGGTGGCGGGCCGTCGAGCGAATGGGGGCCGAGCTGAACGCGGCCGAGGGGGAAGCGGGGCTCAACCTCACCCGCCTGCCCGATCCTGGCTTCGCCGCCCTGGCCTACGGCTGGGCCGCGGGAGAGGACCTGGACAGGGTCATCGGCGACGAGGACATGTCGGGCGGCGACTTCGTCCGCAACGTCAAGCAGTTGCTCGACCTCCTGCGCCAGGTGGGCGACCTGGCTCCCATGCCCGAGACGGCGGCCGCCGCCCGGGCCGCGGCCGAGGGGCTGTTCCGGGGCGTGGTGGCGGCGTCGTCGGTGGTGGGGACGGGCACCGAAGAGGACCTGTGAGCCCCATCGAGAAAGGGTCGCCCTACGGCGAGGCCGGCGCGCCCCTGCCCGCGGGCGGGGTGGTGGTGGGGTCCGACGCCGAGGCCCGGGCCGTGCTGGAGGCGGCCCGGCGGGAGAACCGGCCCTACCCGCCACTCCAGCTGACGGGAGGTGACCTGTGCCGCACGCTGGGCGGTCCGGCCGGCGGCGACGTCAGCTTCAGCGTCGACCTGGGCGAGGTGCTGATCGACGGGCGGCTGTGCCTGTTCGTCGCCCACCTGGTGGCCCGCACCCGGCTGTGGGGGTTCGCCTTCGTGGCCATGAACGCCCAGTGGCTGGGCGGGTGGAACCTGGGGCCCCGCGCCCACCCGGGGGACGGGCTCCTGGACACCTACTCGGCCGCGCTCTCGGCAGGGGAGCGGTTGCAGGTCCGGCGCCGGTTGCCCCACGGGGCCCACCTGCCCCACCCGGGCATCAAGGAGCAGCGCACGGCGGCCATCAGCGTGGAGCTGCCCCGGGCCCTGCCGGTCGTGCTCGACGGGTCGGTGGCCGGGGTCGCACGCTCGCTGGCCCTTCGGGTCGAGCCGGACGCGCTCACGGTGGTCGTCTGAGCCGTCTGGGCGGTCCCCGCAGACCCGTCCCCGCCGCCGTACCCTGTGCGACGCATGACCTACGCGGAGGAGCGGTTCAGCCCGGAGGAGGAGGCCGTCCTCCGGCCCTATTTCACCAACCTCGACCAGCCCGTCTTCGCCCTGGTCAACCTGCCCGAGGTGGTGAAGGGCGCTCTCTTCGCCCGGTACTCACGGTCGCCCAAGAGCCTGCGCCGCCTGTTCCTGGACGAGTTCGTGGGGGAGCTGGACGTCACCGGTGACCTCACCGTCGACGCCACCATCGGCCTGAAGCGGGCCGAAGAGCTGTACGACCGGGTGTTCTTCGAGTACGGCGACGACTCCGTGGCCCAACTGGGCGGCGTCCACCTGGCGTGCGAGCAGGCGTCCAACCTGCTCACCAAGGTGCTGGAGTGGGGGCGCCTGATGGCGTACCTGGAACAGTCCACCCGGTACATCGCCTATGACACCCGGCTCGACGGCCGCTTCCGGTACTACCGGGACCCCACCATCCTCCAGTCCCGCCTGGGCGCCCGGTACATCGCCGACATGGACCGGATGTTCGACACCTACGCCGAGCTGGTGCCGGTGATGGTGGCCTGGTTCACCGAGCGCTACCCCAAGGAGGCGGGCGACTCCGACTTCGCCTACCGGTCGTCCATCAAGGCCAAGGCGTTCGACGCCCTGCGGGGCCTGCTGCCCGCCGCGTCCCTGTCCAACGTGGGGATCTACGGCACGGGCCAGGCCTACGAAGCCCTGCTGCTGCGCATGCGGTCGCACCCCCTGCCCGAGGCCCGGGCCTACGCCGACCTCATGCTCGAGGAGTTGCGCAAGGTCATCCCCTCGTTCCTGAAGCGGGTCGACATCCCCGAGCGGGGCGGGGCCTGGTCCCGCTACCTGGCCGAGAACCGCTCGGCCATGGAGTCGCTGGCCGGCGAACTGTTCGAGGGCGCGGCCGTGGCCCGGCGGGACATGGTGACGCTGACGGACTTCGACCCCGACGGCGAGGACAAGCTGGTCGCCGCCTGCCTGTACCCCTACACCCACCTGCCCGAGGACGAGATCGTGCGCCGGGTGGGGCGGATGTCGGTGGACGAGAAGCTGGCCGTGCTCAGGGCCTACGTGGGGGAGCGGGGCAACCGCCGCCACCGGCCGAGCCGGGCCTGGGAGCGCACCGGGTACCGCTTCGACGTGCTGTCCGACTACGGGGCGTTCCGCGACCTCCAGCGCCACCGCATGCTCACCATCGAATGGCAGGACCTCACTCCCGCCCACGGGTACACGCTGCCCGAGGCGGTGGTGGAGGCGGGGGTGGCGCCCGCCTACGAGGAGGCCATGGCCCGGTCCTCGGGCCTGTACGACGCCCTGTGGGGCGCGGGCCTGGCGGCCCAGGCGTCGTACGCCGTGGCCCTGGCCTACCGGGTGCGCTACGTCATGCAGATGAACGCCCGCGAGGCCATGCACGTGCTGGAGCTGCGCACCGGGCCGCAGGGGCACCCGGAGTACCGCCGGGTGTGCCAGGAGATGCACCGGTTGATCGCCGAGGAGGCCGGGCACCGGGCCGTGGCCTCGCTCATGCGCTGGGTCGACCACGGCACGTACGACCTGGAGCGGCTGGAGTCGGAGCGCAAGGCCGAGGCCCGCCGGGCCGCCCGCACCCCCTAGCTCTGCCAGGCCCGACTGAGCCCCTGGCGCCATCCCGGTTTTGTGTGCAGTAGTCCCGAATATGTCGCGATTAGTGCACACAAAACCCCTCGTGGTCGCAACAGCAGCCACTCCAGTCACATGAGCCACAAGTTGCACGTGTGTGATTTGTTGAGATTGGTCTTTGTGTTGTCGATGAGGACAAAGTAGAGTACGCCCCCGAGGGGGCGGGAGGAGGTGAAGATGCGCCAACTTCGCGCCCTTGTCGTCGTGGCCACCTTGGTCCTGGCGGGGCAGGCCGCAGCCGGGCGAGGGCAACCGGCCAGACAGACGACGGCGTCGACCAAGCAGCCGACCACCTACAAGGTGCGTTCGGGCGACACGCTTTCGTCCATCGCCAAGAAGCTCCACACGACGGTCGAGGCGCTGGTCCAGGCGAACAGCCTGAAGAAGCCCGGCTTCATCCGCGCCGGCCAGGTGCTCCAGCTCCCGGCGGCCAACGACACCCCCGGCGCCGACGGCGTCACCACCCAGCTGTCCACCGTCTCGGTGGTGCTCGGCCAGAACGGCGCCCAGACGTACACGGTCGTGAAGAACGACAACCTCAGCGCCATCGCCACCCGCTTCAAGGTCACCGTCGCCGATCTGGCTCGGACCAACAACCTCAAGATCAACCGCGCCCTGCAGATCGGCCGCAAGCTCAGCATTCCCGGCCCGACCTGGCAGTGCCCGGTGGCCGGCAAGCACACCTTCACCAACGACTGGGGCGCGCCCCGCTCCGGCGGTCGGCGCCACCAGGGCAACGACCTGTTCGCGGCCCGGGGCACGGCCGTGGTGGCACCCGTGGGTGGCGTGGTGACCGACGGGAGCGGGGGACTGGGCGGGACCGCGTTCATGCTGGCCGGCACCGACGGCGTCGTCTACTACGGCGCCCACCTGGACAAGCTCACGATCACCCCCGGTGCGACCGTGGCCCCCGGCGCCCAACTCGGTGTCGTGGGCGACTCGGGCAACGCCAAGGGAGGTCCGACCCACCTCCACTTCCAGGTCCGGTACAACGGTGCGTGGGTCAACCCCTTCCCGACGCTGAGCCGCTGGTGCGCATGACCCGGCTGGCGCGGCGGACGGCGGCCGGTCTGGCCGCGCTCTTGATCCTGGCCGGTGCGGGGCAGGCCGCGGCCGGGCGCCTGCGCAAGCCTCCGCCCACGTCCTACACGCTGCGCTTCGGCGACACCCTTTCGGCCGTGGCCAACCGCTTCGGCACCACCGTGCCCGCGCTGGCCCAGCTCAACGGCATCGCCGACGTCCACAAGGTCAGGGCCGGCCAGGTGCTCCGACTGCCGGGCGTACCCGGCGCGCCGGTGGTCCCCGTCATCTCGCCCGCGCTGGCCCGCAGGCTGCCGGACGGCCTGAAGACACGCCCCGAGCGGCTGGCCCTGTTGCCCGCCTTCGACACGGCGGCGGCCGCCAACAAGGTCCCGCCCGACCTGCTGAAGGCGCTGGCGTGGATGGAGTCGGGTTGGCAGAACGACAAGGTGTCGTCCACCAACGCGGTGGGCATCGGCCAGCTGATGCCCATCACCGTCGGCTTCGTCAACCAGATGCTCAAGGCCGACCTCGACCCCGGCGTGCCCGAGCAGAACATCCAACTGTCGGCCAGGTACCTGGCCTGGCTCCTGCGGTGGTCGAAGGGCGACGTGCCCAAGGCGGTGGCCGGGTACTACCAGGGGCCCACGAGCGTCCAACGTGACGGCACCCTGGCTGAAACCGACGCATACGTGGCCGCCGTGGTCGCTCTGCGCTCGCGCTTCTGAAAAAAGTTCCGCCCCCCTGACCAGGGACGACGCGCGAAACCGCTGCTCAGGGTGGTTGTCGCGCCTCTTGACGCGCGCCCCCCGCTGCGACATAACTACCGAGTCCGCAACGCCCCAAACGCCAGGTCGTGGCCCACGCCGAATCCGAGAGGAAACGGAGTGGGGGGTGGTGGTCGGGCATAGGGGGCACCCCAGGAAGCCCAGTAGAGAACGTCCCAAGAACTCGTGCGTTCCCGTCGAGGCCAAGGCCTCGGGCTGGGGGCGGGGTCGGGTGACGGATGGTACCAACGGCTTCCTGGGCCCCACCCCTCTCTCGTTCCTGTCGACGGGTGTGCCCGCGGTCACGGCGCGTCGGGCCACGCAGTAAGGTCCCGGCCACCGAACACGCCAGCACAGGGGGATATGTGCCGCAGGCCGGGGCTCGACGCAGTCGCACCACAACGCAGGGCGCACCCGACAGGGGAGCGACGCCCGAGCCGGAGCCGGCGCCCGGAGCCATCATCTCGCTGCGGGGCGTCACCAAGCGGTTCGGGTCGCACACCGTCCTGCAGGACATCACCTTCGACGTCCCCAAGGGGCGCATCACCGCCATCCTGGGACCGTCGGGCACGGGCAAGTCCGTCCTCCTGAAGAACATCATCGGGCTGTTGCGCCCCGACGCCGGCGAGATCTGGGTGGACGGCGAGAACATCGTGGGCATGCGGGAGAAGGACCTGTACCGGGTCCGCCGCAAGTTCGGCGTCCTGTTCCAGGACGGGGCCCTGTTCGGGTCCATGAACCTGTTCGACAACATCGCCTTCCCCCTCCGCGAGCACACCAAGAAGGGCGAGCGGGACATCCGGGAGATCGTGCTGGAGAAGGCCGGGTTGGTGGGCCTGCTCGACCACCTGAAGAAGGTGCCGGGCGAGGTGTCCGGCGGGATGAAGAAGCGGGCGGGCCTGGCCCGAGCCCTGGTGATGGACCCGGAGATCGTGCTGTTCGACGAGCCCGACTCCGGCCTCGATCCCGTGCGCGTGGCCTACCTGGACGAGCTGGTGGTCAACGTC
>DASRGI010000167.1:0-9609 GCA_035651095.1 Acidimicrobiales bacterium
CGACACCGACCCGGCCGTCACCCCGGGCGCAGCCACGGCCAGCGGCCCGCCCGGCGCGTCGCTGCTCTGGGCCTTGCCGTGGAGCTCGACCTGGGGGCCGGCGCCACACCGGGCCACGGCATACCCGACAGGCGGGCCGGCCGCGGTCTCACCCTGCGTGTCGGTGGGGAACGAGAAGTGGGTGTCCACCAACGACCCCGGGTAGAAGCACTCGCTCTGGGGCAGGCGGCGTACGGGATGGCCGGTGCCCTGGGGGTCGATGTACTTGCCGCCGACGACCGCGTCCAACTCGCTGGGCGAGGCGGCCACGCCCTTGGCGTTCTCGCCGCCGGGCGAGCGCCGGGCGTCGCCGACGACGTGGGCCACCGAGCCCGATCCCGCGGGCAGGGGGATGTCGTACTCCACGCGCATGGCGTAGGACTCGACCTGGGCGTCGGTGACGCCCGCCGGCCCCTCCTGGGCGCGGGCCGGCCCCGTCGCCAGCGCCGCCGGTATGGCCATGGCGGCCATCACCGACGCCGCCGCCACTCGCAGGCGCGCCCGCTTCGTCGTCCGCTTCGTCGTCCGCCGTCTCATCACAGGTCCTCTCCCATCCGGGCGTTGACCGCGCCCCGCACGTACCCGCCACCGGCGGCGAGGAAGGCGGTGAGGCCGCCGATCGCGCCCCGGGCCAACCCCGCCTGCAGCAGCGTGGGGTGCGAGGGCAACACGTACCCCACCACCTTGGCTGCGATCAGGCCGATCACCACCACGTACACCATGGCCTGCACACCCACGGCGGCCTTGGCCGGCACCCGCTGGGTGTCGGGCTCGTCGAGCACGGCCCGGCCCAGGCGCGCGTCGGTGTTGCCCCACACGTTCGTCGTCGTGGCGAACACCACCGTCACCAGCACGACGAGGACCAGGACGTCGGCCAGTACGACCTTCCCGGTGAGCACGCGGTAGTCGTGGAACAGCATCCACGTGGCCGCGCCGTTCACGACGAACTGCACGATGGCGATGGGCACGGCCAGGTGCAGCCAGCCCCGCCGGCGCAGCCCGACGGCGGCGGGCGCGGCGACCGTACCGGCCAGCACGGCCCGGGCCGCGTGAGCGCCCCGGTGGCGAGCGACGGCGTTCACCGCAACTGCGCCCGTGGCCGTGAGCCCGGCCAGGGCCACGAAGGCCACCCACACGGTCGCCCGCCGGCCGTTGAGGGCGACGGCCACCAGCGCGGCACCCGCCCCCGCCCAGAGGGCGACGAGGGTCGACCACATGACCGCGTCCCGCCACAGGGTGCGGGGTGCCCAGCGGTCGCCGGACGGCTCCGCCCAGCAACCGGGCTCACAGTCCAGGGCCACCGTTCCGTCGAGCAGGTCGTGGGCGCCCGTGTAGATGCCATTGGGGAAGCCGATGATGGCGAGCGTGAGAGCGGCCCCGGCCACGATGGCGGCCAGGCCCCGGGCCGTGAGCACGTGGTTGTCGGCCCTGCTGGTGGCGAGGGCGGCGACGATCAGCATCACCACGGCCAGGGCGATGATCACGGCGATGGCGTCCCGGCCGATGCGCTCGTGGAGCCGCGGTGCCGGAGCCGGAGCCGGTGCGAGTGCGGGTGCCGGAGCCGGTGCAGTGGTGGCGGCCATCAGAACGGCTGCGCCGTGTCGCCGGGGACGAACATCTTGCTGCAGCCAGTCAGGTCGGGCGGGATGGGGATGCCCGGCGGCAGGGGCACGCCCCTGCCCTGGGGCGTGATCTGGTCCCATCGCAGCGACCCGTTGGGCTGCTTCCTGATCTGGATCAGGTACCCACCTTGCAGGGCCACGTGGCACTCCTTGGTCCACGTCCACTTGGGCTGGTTGTCGCTGTTGGTCAGTCCGGGCCGCCAGTCCTTGAACGTGTTCATCACGTCGCGGAGGTGGGCTCGGGTGAAGTTGTCGCCCAGCAACCGCATGCCGTCACCGGCCACCAGCGCCGACAGGAAGAAGCCCATCGTCACCGACGAGTACGTGTCGGTCTTGCTCGAGACCTTCCTCACGGCGTTGATGTACTCCTGGCTCTGGTACTGGTCGCCGAAGGCGTCGAAGGCGTACATGCCCTGCGAGTAGTCGCCCAGGGCTTCGTGGATGACGGGCACGCCGATCAGGTAGCCGCCCCACGACTTGGGCGGCTTGTAGCCCTGGATCTGCGACTCCACCGCGCACTGGATGACGTGGCCGGCGTCGAGCTCGAAGTCGATGAAGTCGACGTTGTCGGCCCGGGCCGCGCTCACGCCCTGGGAGCACGACGTCTGGTCAGGCGCGAAGGGGATCTCGCTCTTCACCGTCACGCCGTAGGCCCGCCAGTACGACGCCATCTTGTCGGCGAAGGCCCGCGAGTAGTTGTTGGTCCCGGCGTCCAGGTAGAAGATCGACACCGTCTTCACGCCCAGCTTCTTGGCGCCGTACCAGGCCAGGGCCATCCCCGACGTCATCTGGGGGCCGCCGATGGAGAAGTACCACGGGTTGGTGAAGTCCTCGTTGAACTGGCCCTCGAGGAACATGGGCACGCCCATCTTGGCCACGTAGTCGCCGGCGATGGGTGCGTAGGCCATGGCCACGGCGAACACCTTGTCGACCTCGACCAGGCGCTTGACGTTGGCCAGCTGCTTGGCCGGGTCGGCGCCGTCGTCGTAGATCTTCACGGTGACCCGGCGCCCGCCGATGCCGCCGTGGTCGTTGATGTAGTTGACGCCCGCCGCGAACCCGACGGCGATCTGCTCGCCGTAGGTGGCCGCCGGCCCCGACGTGAAGGTCGAACCGCCGAGGCGGACCTCGGTGTCGCTCGCCCCCGGGTCGTACACGACCTTGCTGGCCGCCGCCCCGGGCCGGCTCCCGGCCGCGGCCGGTCCGGACGCGGCCCCGGCCGTCCCCGCGCTGGCGGGGCCGCCGGTTGCGCCCTGGCTGCCTGGTTGCAGTTGGGACAGGGGGATGCCCGAAGAAGTGGCTCCCTCTGGGCCACCCACCTGTTGCTGCTGGTTGCCGCTGGTGGCGAGGTTCGTCGTTCGTTTCGCCGGTACCGAGTCAATGCCCGTCACGGCAGCCACGCCGAGGACGAGCATGAGTGCCACGGCTGCTGCCAAGTGCATCCGCCAACGCGCCACGGAGCCCAAGCGGTTCCCCCTTCTCTGCGCACGAGCATGAACCCCGCTCCCGGGTCCATGCAGTCAGGTATTCGACCCCCGAACGTCCGGAGCCTGCTTCAATGACGAGAGTGTCAGTTTTGTGTTCGGATGGGTAATCTAACGAACTCTGACCGAAAGGGGAGGTCGCCTTGCACGATCTGGTGATCCGGAGCGGCACCGTTGTCGACGGGACCGGCGCGCCGCCGGTGGTGGCCGACGTGGCCGTGGACGAGGGCCGCGTCACCGCGGTCGGGAAGGTCGACGGGCAGGGTCACCGCGAGGTGGACGCCGACGGGCTGCTGGTCACGCCCGGCTGGGTCGACATCCACACCCACTACGACGGGCAGGTCACGTGGGACCCGGACGTCACCCCGTCCAACTGGCACGGGGTCACCACCGTGGTCATGGGCAACTGCGGGGTGGGCTTCGCCCCCGTGCGACCCGGTGCCCAGACGTTTCTCATCGAGCTGATGGAGGGCGTGGAGGACATCCCGGGGACGGCCCTGCACGAGGGCATCGACTGGCAGTGGGAGTCGTTCCCCGAGTACCTCGACGCCCTCGACCGCCAGCCCCGCGCCCTGGACATCGCCGCCCAGGTCCCCCACGCCGCCGTGCGGGCCTACGTGATGGGCGACCGCGCCCACGAGGACGCCACCCCGGCTGACATCGAGGCCATGGCCGCCCTCGTGGGCGACGGCCTGACCGCCGGCGCCGCCGGCTTCACCACCTCGCGCACGATCCTGCACAGCTCCAAGCACGGCTTGGTGCCGGGCACCTCGGCGGCCACCGACGAGCTCATCGCCATCTCCGACGCCTTGGGCGAGGTCGGCCATGGCGTGGTGGAGATCGTGTCGGACGACCCGGCCGGCGCCACCGAGCGGGCGTGGATGGTGGAGGTGGCCCGGCGTACCGGTGCCACCGTCACGTACACCCTGGCCCAGACGCCGTTCAATCCCGAGGGCTACCGGGGCGCCCTGGCCGACGCCGACGCCCTGGCCGGCGAGGGCCTGCGCATCGTGCCCCAGGTGTCGTGCCGGCCCACGGGCATGCTGTTCGGGCTCCAGTCGTCGCTGCACCCGTTCATCACCCACCCGGCCTACCGGGCGGTGGCCGGGCTGCCCCTGGCCGAGCGGGTCGCCCGCCTGCGCCAGCCCGAGCTGCGGGCCCAGTTGCTCAGCGAGCAGCCGGGCACGGAGAACGCCATCGCCCGCGCCCTCATGTCCCGCTGGGAGCAGATCTTCCCGCTGGGCGACCCGCCCGACTACGAGCCCTCCGGCGACCGCAGCGTGGCCGCGGTGGCGGCCCGCGAGGGGCGCACGCCCGACGACGTCGTGCTCGACTGGCTGCTGGAGCGGGACGGCAAGGCCCTGCTGTTCGCCCCCCTGGCCAGCTACGTCCACCAGGACCACGAGGCCATCCGGGAGATGATGACCCACCCCCGCACGGTGCTGGGCCTGAGCGACGGCGGCGCCCACTGCGGGCTCATCTGCGACGCCAGCATGCCCACGTTCCTGCTCACCCACTGGGTGCGCGACCGCAGCCGCGGCGAGCGCTTGCCGTTGGAGCAGGCCGTGCACCTGCAGACCGGCCGGACGGCCGCTGTGTACGGGATGCACGACCGGGGGGTCATCGCCCCGGGAAAGCGGGCCGACATCAACGTGATCGACCTGGACGGGTTGCGCCTGCACGCCCCCGAGATGGTGTTCGACCTGCCCGCGGGCGGGCGCCGGCTGGTGCAGCACGTGGACGGGTACAAGACCACGTTCGTGGCCGGTGTGGCCACCATGGAGGACGGCTCGCCCACGGGCGAGCGCCCCGGCCGCCTCGTCCGCTTTGGCCGCCGCCCCTCGTGAAACCGTTCTCGTAACGCTGGCGCCCACATAGGCGGCGCCAGCGTTACGAGAAGCAGGAGGGGCGGGGGCGGGAGGGGCGGGGCCGGGCCGGGCCGGGCGGGGGCGGTTACGGCGCGAGGTCGATGCGCAGGACGGTGGCGGCGTCGTCCAGGACCTCGGGCGGGACGGTGATGCGGATCTCGCCCATGCGGTCCTCGGTCAGCTTGTCCAGGATCGACGTGCGGGGGCTGAACTCGAGTGGCCGGCCGTCACTCGCCGCTCCCACCACCGACACGCCCTTCACCCGGGCCGTGGGCAGGCCCCGCACCACCACGGTGTCGTAGGGCCGCATGAGCAGGTGCACATAGACGGTCGACTCCCCCGCCCGGGTGCTGGGCCCGTAGAACTGCCACGCCTCCAGCCCGGCCTCCGTGCCCACCACCGACTCGCCGTGGCACGCCATCCAGCGCCCCACCTCCTCCAGCCGCGACACCTGCTCGGGGGGCAGCGCACCCGTCCCCGTGGGGCTCACGTTCAAGAGCAGGTTGCCGCCCCGGCCCGCCACCTCGCACAGGGTGTGGACCAGCTCCCGACCGCCCTTGTACGACTGGTCGGCCGGGTTCCAGCCCCAGCTCTCGTTCATGGTCATGCACGTCTCCCACCGGCCGTCCGGTGCCACCGGGGGCACGAACTGCTCGGGGGTCGTGTACCCGGCCACGCCGGGCAGCCGGTCGTTGACGAGGATGCCGGGCTGCAACGAGCGCATCATGTCGACCAGCTCGGCACCCCGCCACGCCGCGGCCGGGCGCTCCCAGCCGCCGTCGAACCACACCAGGTCGATGGGCCCGTAGCCGGTCATCAGCTCGCGCATCTGACCGAACATGGTGTCGAGGAACCGGCCCCAGCGCTCTTCGCCCGGGAAGGGCGGCGACATCGCGAACTGGTAGGGCTTCATGTCCTCGGTGAAGGCCGGGTAGTCGGCGTGGTGCCAATCCGACAGGGAGAAGTACAGCCCGACGCCCAGGCCCTCGGCCCGGAAGGCGTCGGTGAACTCGCGCACCAGGTCTCGCCCGCACGGCGACTGCATGACGCCGAAGTCGGAATGGGCCGAGTCCCACATCGTGTAGCCCGAGTGGTGCTTGGTCGTGAACACGCCGTACTGCATGCCCACCCGCTTGGCCAGGCGGGCCAGCGCCGGCGCGTCCCACTCCGCCGGATCGAAGGTGGCGGCCGACGAGTGGTACTGCTCGACGGGCACGTCCCCGATGTGGGGCAGGGCGAACACCCCACCCACCAGGGGCCAGGAGATCTCCAAACCCTGCTGGCTGGCGTGGTCCCAGTGCACGAACATGCCGAAGCGGGCGGCATCGAAGTCGAACCCGGAGGCGGCCGTCATCGGGGCGTGAACCGCACGGGCAGGTGCTTGATCCCGTTGATGAAGTTGGACCGCAGCCGCTCGGGCGGGGCCACCACGTCGATGTCGGGCAGGCGGGTGAGCAACTGCTCGAAGATGGCCCGCATCTCCAGCCGGGCCAGCGACGCCCCCAGGCAGAAGTGGGGCCCGAAGCCGAAGGCCACGTGGTTGTTGGGCGTGCGCCCCACGTCGAACGTGTCGGCGTCGGCGAAGACCCGCTCGTCCCGGTTGGCCGATGCGTAGTACATGACCACCCGATCGCCCTCGGCGATGGGCACCCCCGCCAACGAAGTCGAGCGGGTGGCCGTGCGCCGGAACTGGATGACGGGCGTGACCCAGCGCAGCATCTCGTCCACCGCCGTGGGCAGCAGCGACGGGTCGTCGAGCAGCCGCTGCCGTTGATCGGGGTGCGTGCTCAGGGCGTGCATGCCGCCGCTGATGCTGTTGCGGGTGGTCTCGTTCCCGGCGATCACCAGCAGGAAGAAGAACATGTTGAAGTCGACGTCGCTGAGCCGCTCGCCGTCGACCTCGGCCGTCACCAGGGCGCTGACGATGTCGTCCGTCGGAGCCGAACGCTTCTGGTCGGCCAGCTCCCGGGCGTACACGAACATCTCCACCAGGGCCATGCGGGCGTCCTCGGGCGAGCCGTACTCCGGGTCCTCCAGGCCGATGAGGCGGTTGCTCCAGTCGAACAGCTTCCACCGGTCGTCCACGGGGACGCCCAGCAGCTCGGCCAGCACCAGCAAGGGAAGCTCGGCCGCCACCTCGGTGACGAAGTCGCACTCCCCCTTGGACGCCACCCGGTCCACGATGCCCTCGGCCAGCTCGAACACGTGCTGCTCCAAGGTGCGGATCATGCGGGGGGTGAAGCCGGCGCTGACGATGGACCGGAGCCGGGCGTGGGCGGGGTCGTCCATGTGGATCATCTGCTGCTGCATGAACAGCAGGTCCTCGGGGGGCAGCTCCATGAGCAGGGCCGTGCCCACGCCCGACGAGAACGTCTGCGGATCGCGGGAGACAGCGACCAGGTCCTCGTGGCGGGTGACGGCCCAGAAGCCCGTCGGCTGGCGGTGCACGGGCTCGTGCTCGCGCAGCCAGGCGAAGAAGTCGTGGGGGACGCCGGGGACAAAGGTCCCCGGGTCCGCCAGGTCAACCAGCGCGGGCGTCATTCGCCGGTCACTCGCCGATGCCCACGGGCCGGCCGTCGATGATCTGGTCGAGGTACTCCGACAACCCGTAGCCCACCCGGCCGTCTTCCAGCGACCACTCGGTCAGCCCCTCGGAGATGCGGGTGACCATGCCCTCCCGCCGGTTGCGCAACGGGATCAGGTTGAGGACGCGGCCGGTGATGCCCCACGAGTCGTCGCCGCTGTGGAGGGTGACCTTGATGGCCTCGTGGTAGCTGTCGTCGCCCTGCCACGATGTCGACAGCTCCACCCGGTCGACCAGGCGGAACACGCCGTCGTCCCACAGGAAGCCGCCGTGCGTGCCCTCGCTGTCCCGTCGGGCCACCCGCGACGCCATGAACCCGAAGGTGGGCCCGGCGTTGCCGGTGAGCCAGCGGTAGTACCACGGGGCCTGCCACGTGCGGGGGCCCCACGAGTGATCACGCAGCCCGAAGCCGTCGATGTTCCACGTCTCGTCACCCACGGTGATCTCGCCCGCGCCCGACACCAGCTGCTCGTAGTGGCCCTTGGCGAACTCCTCGCCCGGGCGCTCGTGGGAGCCGCCCTCGGGCTCGCCGCCGAACATCAGCGACGTGCCCTTGAAGGTCAACTCGGCGCCCACCGTCGTCCACGGGCTCTCGGTGAAGGCCCGCTTGGGGTCGGCCATGGCGAGGGGGTCGTCGAGGATGACGGCCTTGCCGTGGTAGCTGACCCGCAGCTCCTCGAACGGCGTGATCACCTCGAAGCGGGCCCCACCCGCGTCCAAGGCCGCATTCCCCTCGATGCGGGGCCGGTCGAACATGAAGACCACCCGCCCGTCGGGGAGGTAGAGGCACACGGTCATCTCCGCGTACCCCTCGTTGGGACGGTTGCCGATGCGGAAGAAGGCCCCGAAGCGGGCGGCGGGGTCGTAGACGTTGGTGTACATGCTCTCGTTGAAGGTCGTGGCTTCCTCGACCTCGTGCATGTACTCGTCCTCGGGAGCAAGACGCAGGCGCATGCAGGGAGCTTCGCCGAACTTGACCGATCGGTCAAGAGTGGGCCGTCTTGCCCCTTTCTTCCTTACGGGGTTGCGTTTGCTCTCGCTTGGATCTTCGGCGCCCGGGACCAGCGTGCCCACAGCGAGTCCCAAGGTTCGTGGCCCTTACTGATGGGCATGCAGCCGGACACACCTGGGACGCCCGGTCCCCCCACGTGGGAGCTCCCGCCCACCCCGCCCCTCGATCCGGTCGCCGGGCCTCCCACCGGCGACCGGGTCCCCGCACCCGAACCCGCACCCCCCAGCCGCGGTGCCCGGCTGCTGGCCCAGGCCAAGGCCCGGTCGGCCATTGCCGGCATCGTGGCCGTGGTCCTGGCCGCAGCCGGGATCGGGGCCGTGGCCGGGGCCAAGCTCACGTCCGGCTCGAAGGGCCAGCCGTCGGCCAACCCCTCCCTGTTCAGCCCCACCAACGTGCCCAGCACCGGTGTCACCTCGCCGGGGCCGACGAGCAGCACCACCGCCCCCGCCGCCGGTCCGGCCCCGGGCGGCACCCTCGACCTGAAGGGCATCCTGGCCAAGGTCGAGCCCGCCGTCATCGACATCCGGGTGACCGCTGGGCGGGGCCTGGACGAGGGCACCGGCATCGTCATCACCGCCGACGGCTACGCCCTCACCAACGCCCACGTCGTGGCCAACGGCAGCCAGATCACCGTGCGCATCCCGGGCACGACCCAGTCCCGCCCGGCCACCCTGGTGGGTGCCGACTCGGCCCATGACATCGCCCTCATCCGCATCACCGGCGCCGGCGGTCTCACCACGGCCACGCTGGGCTCGTCGGCCGCCGTGCAGGTGGGCGACGACGTCGTGGCCATCGGCAACGCCCTCGGCCTCGGCGGCGACCCCACCGTCACCCGGGGCATCGTGTCCGCCCTCAACCGCACGCTCGGCAACCTCAACGGCCTCATCCAGACCGACGCGGCGATCAATCCCGGCAACTCCGGCGGGCCGCTGGTGAACAGCGCCGGCCAGGTGGTCGGCATCAACACCGCCGTGGCCGGCGACGCCCAGAACATCGGCTT
>DASRGI010000168.1:0-6708 GCA_035651095.1 Acidimicrobiales bacterium
AGTCCACGATCAGGACCCGTTCGCCCCGAGCGGCCAAGGTGGCGGCGGTGACGGCCACGTTGTTGAGCAGGCAGAAGCCCATGGCCTGGGTGGGTCGGGCGTGGTGCCCGGGCGGGCGCACGGCGCAGAAGGCGGCGTCGGCCCGGCCCTCGTCCAGCAGGGAGACGACCGTGGGCCCGGCGCCGGCGGCCAGCACTGCCGCCTCCCACGACCGTTGGCCGACCACCGTGTCGGCATCGAGGTGGCCGCCGCCGGTGATGCAGAAGCGCTCCAGGGCGTCGAGGTGGGCCACGCTGTGCACCGCGCCAAGCTCGGCGCGCGTGGCCGGGCGGGGGGTGACCGGCACCACCGCCTCCCCCAAGCCCGCCTGGTCGATGCCCGCCAGCACGGCGTCGAGTCGGGCCGGGCGCTCGGGGTGCCACGAACCGGTGTCGTGCTCGGCGAAGCGGGAATCGGTGACCAGCAGCACAGCCACGACCCCGAGGGTAGGCCCCTTGCTCGATAACCTCGCACCGCCGTGAGCGCCGATGTCATCCGCTGGGGCCCGGAACGGGCCCGGACGGGACCCTGGCGGGGGGACGGGAGCACCGCCTATCTCGCCCCCATGCCCGATTCCCCGGTCCCATCTGCCGCGTTCGTGCGCCGGTGCTGTGAGCTGCTCGCGACCCGGGGCTTCCACCGGGTCGTCACCGGCGCCCTCGCCAACAGCGAGCAGTCCGGTTTCCGCAGCGCCGGCTTCGAGGTGGCAGAGCAGCTCCACCTCTTGGCCCACGACCTGCGGGAAATCCCGCTGGCCCCCGAGGTTCCTGCCGCCTTGCGCCGGGCCCGCGACGCCGACCGCCCCCGGGTCCTGGCCATCGACGACGACTCTTTCTCGCCGTTCTGGCAGCTCGGTGACGTCGGGCTGGAGGACGCCATCACGGCCACGCCCCGGGCCCGGTTCCGGGTGGCCGAGGGTCTGGTCGAGCATGCCGAGGCCGGATACCTCTACGGCTACGCGGTCACGGGCCGGGCCGGGCGCCGGGGCTTCCTGCAACGGCTGGCCGTGCGCCCCGACGTGCGCCGCCAGGGCCTGGGCCAGGCGCTGGTGATCGATGCCCTGCGCTGGCTGCGGCGATGGCGGGTGGACCGGGTGGTCGTGAACACCCAGCTCACCAACGAGGGCGCCCTGGCCCTGTACGAAGGCCTCGGGTTCCGGCGGGAGCCGTCGGGGCTCAGCGTGCTGAGCTGCGGCCTGGAGCGATGAGCCCCGCCCACCTCGGGGCACGCTTTCGTGCCCTTCTTGGCGCGCTGGCCGTCACGCCGCTGTTGGCCACCGTTCCGCCGGCCACAGCCCAGGCGCCCACCGGCACCATCGGGCTCGCATCCCAAACGCCATGGGTCGCCCCCGGCTCCGAGCTCGACCTCCGGGTGAACGTCACCACCAACGCCAAGCTCACCGACCTCGAGCTGGCCGTGTCCATCTACCGGCCCACCACCAGCCGCTCGCAGTTCCTGCTCACCCTGAAGGACCGCGTGTCGGGCACGCCCGTGAGCACCACCGCCACCACCCTCTCGCAACTGGAGCCCGACGCGGCCGGGGCCCTGCTCGCCCGCCTCCCCATCCAGGACCCCAGCCAGCCCCTCGACCGCACCCGCGTGCGCCTGCGGGACGAGGGCGTCTACCCCGTGCGCGTGGAGCTGCGCCAAGCCGGGGGCGGGGCCGTGCTCGACCGCTTCACCACGCACCTCATCTACGCCAGCCCGCCCGCCCCCGGGGGGTCGCCCCTGGGCTTCGCCCTGGTCGCGCCGGTGGCCGCGCCCCCCGCGGTGCAGCCCGACGGGACCCGCAAGACGGACAGCACGGCCACCGCCCACCTGGCCGCCCTGGCCCAGTCCCTCGATGCCCACCCCACCGTGCCCGTGGTCCTCAACCCGTCGGCCGAGACCGTCGAGACCCTCGCCCAGAGCTCCCGGGAGGCGGACCGGGCCGTGGCCTCCACCCTCGCTCGGGTGGCCAAGAACCGGCCGCTGGTGAACGGCACCTACGTCCCCGTCTCCCCCGGCATGTTCGTGGGCAACGGGTCCGAGGCCGAGTTCGCGGCCCAGCTGGGCCGGGGCCGCAGCGTGATCGAATCCCTCCTCGGCACCCGGCCCGACACCCAGACGTGGGTGGCCGACGATCGCCTGGACGAAGCCGCCCTCGACCGGCTCCGGGGCCAGCAGTTCGACCGTGTGGTGCTGCCCGACAGCAGCCTGTCACCGGTGAACCTGCCCGTCACCCTGGCCCAGCCCTTCGAGATCCAGTCCCGGTCCGTCCGCCGGCCGCTCGCCCTGGCCGCCGACGACCAGCTCGCCGCCCACTTCCTCCCGGGCCCTCCCGTGGCCGGCGAGGCCCACGACGACGACCCCGTGCTGCGCGCCCACCAGTTCCTCGCCGACCTGGCCGTCATCTACTTCGACAGCCCCAGCAAGGTTCGGGGCGCGGTGGCCGTGCCCGCCCGGGCGTGGGCCCCCGATCAGGCGTTCCTCGACGCCGTGCTCGGTGGCCTGGCCGCGAGCCCCATCATCAAGACCACGACCCTCGACGACCTCTTCACCAGCGTGGCCCCGGCCACGGCAGGGCGGTCCACCCTGACCCGCAGCCTGGTGCCCGGTCCCGCCCCCGCGCCGCTGCCGTTCTCGTCCATCCGCACCACCCGCCACCGGCTGGACGCCTTCGGCTCCATGCTCGACGCCGACAACCCCATCGGCAGCCAGCTCGAGGAGGTCTTCCTCGCGTCGCAGGCCGTCGACCTCCGGGGCCGGTCCCGCACGAGCTACATCCGAGAGGTCGACCACCGCATCGACCAGGAGCTGGCCCGCATCGTCGTGCCCCCCAGCCGCACCATCACCCTCACCGCTCGGCGGGGCGAGATCCCCGTCACCGTGCAGCACAAGGCCGACTACCCCGTGCACCTGGTGGTCAGCCTGGAGAGCGACAAGCTCACGTTCCCCGAGGGGTCGTCCCGCAAGATCGACCTCGTGCGCCGGAACACCACCGATCGATTCGTGGTCCAGGCCCGCACCTCGGGCGCCTTTCCCCTCCGCATCACCCTGTGGTCGCCGGGCCGGGACCTGCAGGTCGCCCGGGCCCGCTTCACCGTGCGCTCCACGGCCGCGTCGGGCGTGGGTATCGCCCTGTCGGTGGGCGCAGGCGCCATCCTCTTGGGGTGGTGGGCACGGCACCTGGTGCGCGGCCGGCGGAACAAGAGGCTGGTCCCGGCGTGACCGATTCGCCGGCGGCTGGCACACCGGCGGCTGGCACACCGGCCGCTGGCACAGACACGCCCGCCGGCGGCGGCCTGGCCCGCAACACGGCGATCATGGCCGCGGGCACCTTCGTGTCCCGCATCACCGGCTTCGGGCGGGTGCTGGCCCTGGCCTACGCCCTCGGGTTCCAGCGGCTGAGCGATGCCTACAACGTGGCCAACACCACGCCCAACCTGATCTACGACCTGGTCCTGGGCGGCGTCCTCTCCGCCACCCTCATCCCCGTCTTCGTGGACCAGTTGGCCCGGCGGGACACACCCGGCGCCGACGAGGAGGCGGGTCGCAACATCTCGGCCTTCCTCACCGTGGCCGTCGTCCTCCTCGCCGTCCTCAGCGTGGTGGTCGTCGTGGCCGCGCCCCTGATCATCCGCCTGGCCACGCTGGCCAACCACTCCCCCGACGTGGCCGACCAGCGCGCGGTGGGCACCGCCCTCCTCCGCCTCTTCGCGCCCCAGGTGCTCCTGCTCGGGCTCATCACCCTGATCACCGCCCTGCTGAACGCCCGCCGCCGGTTCGGCGCCCCCATGTGGACGCCGGTGCTCCTGAACATCTGGACCATCGGGGTACTGGTGGCCTTCCCCCACGTGGCCCACAGCCTCACCCTCTCGGCCGTGCGCCACGACACCCGGGCCATCCTCCTCCTCGGCCTGGGCACCACGGCCGGGTACCTCGTCCAGGTGGTGGCCATGCTCCCGTCCCTCCGGGGCACCCGCCTGCATCTGCGCCCGGTGTGGGAACCGGCCAACGAGACGCTGCGCCTCACGCTGCGCCTGTCCAGCTGGACCCTCGCCGTGGTGGCCGCCAACCAGGTGGCCTTCTGGGTGATCCTCGTGCTGGCCAATGCCCACGCCGGCGAGTGGTCCGCCTACCAGTCGGCGTACATGTTCTTCCAACTCCCCCACGCCATCCTGGCCGTGTCGATCATGTCCGCCCTCATGCCCGACCTGGCCGAGCGCTGGACCCGGGGCGACGTGGCCGCCTTCCGGCGCCAGCTCAGCCTGGGCGTACGCAGCACGGCCGCCGTGCTCGTGCCCGCGGCCGTGGGCTACGCCATCCTGGCCCGGCCCCTCGTCCGCCTCCTCCTCGAACACGGCCGCCTCACCGCCCACGAGGCCCACGTGGCCGCGTCGGTGCTCGCCGTGCTGGCCCTCGGCCTCCCCGGCTTCAGCATCTACCTGCTGCTCATGCGCGCCTACCAGGCCATGAAGGACACCCGGCGCATGTTCTTCCTCTACGCGGGCGAGAACGCCGTCACCATCGTGGTGGCCCTGGCCCTGTACCACCGCTTCGGCGTGGCCGGCCTGGCCCTCGCCTTCATCGCCCCCTACACCGCCTTCAGCTTCGTCGCCTTTCGCAACCTGGCCGGCCGCACCCAGGGCCTCGAAGGCTCCCGCACGCTGGCGTCCCTCAGCCGCATCGCCGGTGCCAGCGCGGTGATGGGTGTGGTCGTGGCCGGCATCAGCCGCCTCCCCGGCCCCACCGTCGTCACCGTGGGCGTCGCCGTCCTGGGAGGAGCAGCCGTGTACGTTTTCACGGCAAGGGTCCTCGGAGTGGAGGAGTTGGCCGCCCTGCTGCGGGTTCGGAGGCGTACGCCGTGATCACCGGCTGGTTGTTCAAGGTCATCCTGGTCATCGGCGTTGTGGGCTTCCTCATCTTGGAGGTGGGGTCGCCCCTGATCGTCCGGGCCCAGATCGACGGTGCCGCCCACGACGCGGCCAACGATGCCGCGGCCGAGCTGTTGCACTCCCGCAACCCGGACCAGGCCCGGGCCACGGCCGACGCCGATGCGGCCAAGGAGGGCGCCACCGTCCAGAACTTCCAGATCGACGACCGGGGCGTGGTCCGGGTGACCTTGCAGAAGCAGGCCCGGTCGGTGCTGTTGAAGAAGTGGGACACCTTGAAGAGCTGGTACGACGTGCGCGTGTCGGTCACCAGCGCCGGCGGCGGGAACTAGCAAGAGAGACGAGGACGACATGACGGCGATCCGGATCGTGACCGACAGCGGGTCGGACCTGCCTTCCAAGTTGGCCAACGAGTTGAAGATCGACGTGGTGCCCCTCAGCGTGCGGTTCGGCACGGAGGAGTTCACCGACCTCACCCCCGCGGACTTCTGGCGGCGGCTGGGCAGCTCACCCGTCCTGCCCGAGACGGCCGCCCCCTCGCCCGGCGCCTTCGAGGCTGCCTACCGGCGGGCGGCGGCGGACGGGGCCGACGGCGTGGTGTGCGTCACCCTGTCCGGAGCCCTCTCGGCGACCTACCAGTCCGCCGTGGTCGCCGCCCAGGCCGTGGCCGACGACATCCCCGTGCGGGTCGTCGATTCCCGCAACGTCACCATCGCCGAGGGCCTCATGGCTGTGGCCGCCGCCCGCCTGGCCCAGCAGGGCAAGGGCATGGACGACTGCGCCGGCGCCGCCGAAGACCTGGTGGGCCGCACCAGGGTGTACGGCGCCCTCGACACCCTCGAGAACCTCAAGAAGGGCGGCCGCATCGGAGCAGCCCAGGCCCTGCTCGGGTCCATGCTGTCGATCAAGCCCATCATCCAGGTTGTCGACGGCAAGGTGGAGCCCGAGTCCAAGCAGCGCACCCGCTCCAAGTCGCTGCGCTACCTGGTCGACAAGGTGCGGGAGGCGGGCCAGATCGAGGACCTGGCCGTCATGCACGGCGACGCCCCCGACGTGGACGAGCTGCTCGACCTCCTGGGCGCCGTGTACCCGCGCGACGACATCGTCGTGGGCGACGTGGGCCCGGTGATCGGCACCCATGCCGGTCCTCGCGTGCTGGGTGTGAGCTTCCACGTGCCTCGCACCTGACCACTTCCCGACCTGTGTTGCCCTGAGCACGCTGGGTACGGTTAGGGCGTCGTGCCCGAGCCTTCCTCCTCGTCGACCACTGACCGCGTCCTGGGCGGGCGCTACCGCTTGGTCACTCCCATCGCCCGCGGCGGCATGGCCGAGGTGTGGGAAGGCCACGACGAGGTGCTGGGCCGGCCCGTGGCCGTCAAGGTCCTGCACTCCCACCTGTCCAAGGACGACGGCTTCACCGAGCGCTTCCGCCGCGAGGCCGTGGCCGCGGCCAAGCTCGTGCACCCGGGCATCGTCAACATCTTCGACACGGGCACCGACGGCGACACCGCCTTCATCGTCATGGAGCTGGTCCGCGGCCGCACCCTGCGCGACGCCATCGAGGCGGAGGGCAGCCTTCCCGTGTCCACCGCCGTGCACGTGGCCATGGACGTGGCCGACGCCCTGGACTGCGCCCACCGCAACGGCTTGATCCACCGGGACGTCAAGCCCGCCAACATCCTCCTCACCGAGATCCCAGGTACCAAGGCGGTGCGGGTCAAGGTCACCGACTTCGGCATCGCCAAAGCCCAGGCCGGGGGCAGCGACCTCACCCAGACGGGCGCCGTCATCGGCA